>NZ_CAKAKE010000001.1:2815000-3115000 GCF_916618915.1 Stenotrophomonas sp. Marseille-Q4652 | reverse complement strand
CCGGCCGAGCTGTCCGGCGGCCAGCAGCAGCGCGTGGCTATTGCCCGCGCACTGGCCGGCGAACCGCGGCTGCTGCTGGCCGACGAACCGACCGGCAACCTCGACTCGCAGATGGCGCGCGGGGTGATGGAACTGCTGGAGGAAATCAACGCCGCCGGTACCACCATCGTCATGGTCACCCATGACCCGGAACTGGCCGCGCGTGCGCAGCGCAACGTGCACATCGTCGACGGCGTGGCCACCGACCTGTCGCTGGAAACGGCGCCGGGCCGGCTCGCCCGCGTGGGTGCCACCGCCGGCACGCCGGCCTGAGGACGCCACCATGTTCTCCTACTACTTCAACCTGGCCCTGCGCAGCTTCCGCCGCGACAAGGCCCTGACCGCACTGATGGTGATGGCCATCGCGCTGGGCATCGGCGCGTGCATGACCACGCTCACCGTGTTCCACGTACTGTCCGGCGATCCGATCCCGAACAAGAGCGATCGCCTGTTCTACGTGCAGCTGGATCCAGCCGACATGCTCGGCTATACCCCCGGCGAGGAACCGTCGGACCAGGTCAGCCGCTATGACGCCGAGGCCTTGTTGCGCGAGAAGCGCGGCCTGCGCCAGGCGATGATGACCGGCGGCGGCGTGTCGGTGACGCCAGATCGCAGTGGACTGGTGCCGTTCCTGACCAACGCACGCTACACCAGCGCCGACTTCTTCCCGATGTTCGAAACGCCGATGCAGTACGGCAATGGCTGGAGCGCCAGGGACGACGAGGCCCGCGCCCGCGTGGCGGTGATCTCCAGGGCGCTCAACGAACGCGTGTTCGGCGGCGGCAACAGCGTCGGCAAGCAGCTGCGCGTGGACCAGGCCGACTTCACCGTGGTCGGCGTCATTGACGAATGGCGGCCGACGCCGCGCTTCTATGACATGTACAGCGACCAGTACGGCCAGCTGGAAGACGTGTTCCTGCCCTTCAGCACCTCGCGCGACCTGGAGATGAGCCGCAACGGCAGCATGGACTGCTGGGGCGACAGCGGCAGCGACCCGACCTCGGCCAACGCGCCGTGCGTGTGGATCCAGTACTGGGTCGAACTGGAATCGGCGACGCAGGCCAGCGGGTTCCGCGACTACCTGGTCAATTACTCCGACCAGCAGCGCGCTGCCGGCCGCTACAAGCGGCCCACCAACGTGCGCCTGCGCAACGTCATGGAACTGCTGGAGTTCAACCGCGTCGTGCCCAACGACGTGGTGATGCAGCTGTGGCTGGGCTTTGGCTTCCTGCTGGTGTGCCTGGTCAACACCGTGGGCCTGTTGCTGGCCAAGTTCCTGCGCCGCGGCAGCGAGATCGGCGTGCGCCGTGCGCTGGGCGCCTCGCGCAAGGCGATCTTCACCCAGTGCCTGGTGGAAGCCGGCACGGTCGGCCTGGCCGGCGGCATCCTCGGCCTGGGCCTGTCCCTGCTTGGGCTTTGGGCCGTGCGCCAGCAGCCGGCCAGCTATGCCGAACACGCCCACCTGGACCTGGGCATGCTGCTGCTCACCTTCGTACTGGCCGTCACCGCCAGCGTGCTGGCCGGGATGCTGCCGGCCTGGCGCGCGATGCAGGTCACACCCGCCATCCAGCTAAAGAGCCAGTAACGGGCACGGCCCGCACGCTTACCGGAGACGCACCATGGACATCCGTCCCATCCTTTCCACCCTGATGCGCCACAAGACCGCGGCCTCGCTGATCGTCATCGAGATCGCGCTGACCTGCGCCATCATCTGCAACGCGCTGTTCATGATCAGCGAGCGCCTGACCGAAGTCCGCGAGGTCAGCGGCCTGGCCGAGAACGAGCTGGTCCGCATCCAGATCACCAGCATCGGCAGCGATGCCGAACAGGATGCCCGCACCCGCAGCGACCTCGCCGCGCTGCGCGGCCTGCCCGGGGTCAGGAACGCCACCGTGACCAATCAGGTACCGTTCGTTAGCTCGTCATGGAACAACTCGGTGCGGCTGAGCCCGGACCAGCAGCAGGCCACGATGAGCGCGACCATGTACATGGCCGACGAGCAGTTCCTCGACACGTTTGGCCTGAAACTGGTGGCCGGTCGCGCCTTCACCCCGGACGAGTACAAGGACGCCTCGACCCTGATGGCGGGGCTGACCGAAGGCAGCCTGCCCTCGTCGATCATCACCCGCAAGATGGCCGACCGGCTGTGGCCCGGCGAGGACCCGATCGGCAAGGGCTACTACAGCGGTGACGAGCAGCCGACCCGCGTGGTGGGCGTGGTCGAGCACCTGATCCGGCCCAGCCGCCAGGGCGGCCCCAGCGCCCGCGAGTACGCGATGATCCTGCCGCTGCGTCCCCACTACAACATCGGTGGCAACTACGTGATCCGCACCGATCCGGATCGTCGCCAGGAAGTACTGGAAGCGGCGAAGAAGGTGCTGCAGGCCAACGGTGCCGACCGCATCATCCTGGAAGACGACTCCAAGACCTTCGAGCAGCTGCGCTCGGAATACTTCCAGGGACCGCGTGCAATGGCGTGGCTGCTGGGCATCGTCTGCGTCGCCCTGCTGCTGGTCACCGCGCTGGGCATCATTGGCCTGGCCAGCTTCTGGGTGCAGCAGCGCACCAAGCAGATCGGCGTGCGCCGGGCGCTGGGCGCCACCCGCGGCCAAGTGCTGCGCTACTTCCAGACCGAGAACTTCCTGCTGGCCAGCATCGGCATCGTGCTCGGCATGCTGCTGGCATTTGCCATCAACCAGCTGCTGATGGGCAAGTACGAGATCGCGCGGCTGCCGCTGCACTACCTGCCGATCGGCGCGGTGCTGCTGTGGGCACTGGGCCAGCTGGCGGTCTATGCGCCGGCCAGGCGTGCGGCGTCGATCCCGCCGGCGACGGCCACCCGCAGCGTGTGAAGCACGTGGCGGTGCCACGCGCACCGCCTTTCCATGCGGATAGCCATGAACCTGCGTGCCAGCCGGGGCATCCAGTCCTGGCGCGACCGCACAGGGCCAGCATCGCTTCCCTGCGAAGGCCTGGCCACTTCACCATGGTCTGGCGCCTGTGCGGTGGCCAGTGGCAGGTGACCGGTTACCAGGTTACGGCACCGAACCACCGCCGCACCATGGCATTACGATTTCCCCATCCAACGACGTCCGAGCCTCCATGTCCAACATCCTCGTCATCGACGACAACATCGCCGTGGCCACCGCGCTGGAGGTGCTGTTCTCGCTGCACGACCTCACTACCCTGCACGCGGCCTCGCCGGAGCAAGGGCTGGCGCTGCTGGACAGCGAGCCGGTGGACCTGGTGATCCAGGACATGAACTTCAGCGCCGACACCACCTCCGGTGACGAGGGCCGGGCGTTGTTCGCCGCGATACGCGAGCGCCATCCGGACCTGCCGGTGGTGCTGCTCACCGCGTGGACGCACCTGGAAAGCGCGGTGGAGCTGATCAAGGCCGGCGCCGCCGACTACGTGGCCAAGCCCTGGCAGGACGCCAAGCTGCTGGCCACGGTCAACAACCTGCTGGAGCTGGCCGACGCACGCCGCGAGCTGGACCAGCGCCGCGATGGCGAACGCCGTCGCCGCGATGACCTCGCCCGTCGTTATGACCTGCGTGGCGCGGTGTTCGCCGACCCGGCCAGCGAGCGCGTGGTCGCCCTGGCCTGCCAGGTCGCGCGCTCGGAGTTGCCGGTGCTGGTCACCGGCCCCAATGGCAGCGGCAAGGAGAAGATCGCCGAGATCATCCAGGCCAATTCGCCGATGCGTGATGGTCCATTCGTGGCGGTCAACTGCGGCGCGCTGCCGGCCGAGCTGATCGAGGCCGAACTGTTCGGCGCCGAGGCCGGCGCCTACACCGGCGCCAACAAGGCGCGCGAGGGCAAGTTCGAGGCGGCCGATGGTGGCACCCTGTTCCTGGACGAGATCGGCAACCTGCCGCCGGCCGGGCAGATGAAGCTGCTGCGCGTGCTCGAGACCGGCCGCTTTGCGCGCTTGGGCTCCAACCGCGAGCGCCAGGTCAGGGTGCGCGTGGTCAGCGCGACCAATGCCGACCTGCCGGCGATGATCCGCGAAGGCAGCTTCCGCGAGGACCTGTACTACCGCCTCAACACCATCGAGCTGGCCATGCCGCCGCTGGCCGAACGTCCGGGCGACATCCTGCCGCTGGCCGAGCATTTCCTCGATGGCGGCAAGCCACTGTCACCCGGCGCCGCCAGCGCGCTGCAACGCCACCCCTGGCCGGGCAACGTGCGCGAGCTGCGCAACGTGATCCAGCGCGCCCAGCTGCTGGCCACCGGCCCGCGCATCGAGGCCGAGGACCTGGCACTGCCACGCGCGCCGGTCGTACGCAACGCACCCGCACGTGAACCGGAACGCGAGCAGATCGAAGCCGCCCTGCAGCGCGCCGGCGGAGTGATCTCGCAGGCCGCCGCCGAGCTGGGCATGAGCCGCCAGGCGCTGTACCGGCGCATGGAACGCCACGGTCTGAAGGCTCCGTGATGCGGATCCGTCGCACCCTCTTCCTGCGCCTGTTCCTGCGCCTGCTGCCGGTGCTGGCGCTGGCCGCGGCGCTGCCGTGGACGTTCGCCTACTGGATCGACCGCGGCTGGGTCGTCGCGGTCAGTTCCACCGTGATCCTGCTCACGCTGGCCTGGTGGAGCCTGCGCCGCGCCCTGGCACCGCTCAACTCGCTGTTCCGCGCCCTGGCTGGCAGCATCAACACCTATCGCGATGGCGAGTTCAACTTCGGCGTGCACTGGCGCAGCCACGATGAAGTGGGCGAGCTGGTGCAGGCCCATGCGCTGCTAGGCGAGGTACTGCGCCAGCAACGCCAGGACCTGGCGCAGCGCGAACTGCTGCTGGACACCATGGTGCAGAACACGCCGGTGGCGATGCTGCTGTCGGCCGACGGTGGCGATGGGGTGCGTCGCGTGGTGTATTCCAACCTGGCCGCACGCAAGCTGCTCAACGATGGCCGCAGGCTCGAGGGCCTGCGCGTGGACGAGCTGATGGACGCACTGCCGGCCGAACTGCGCGAGGCCATCGCCCGCGGCGGCGACAGCCTGTTCGCGGTGGCCGACGGGAACGACGAGGACGAAGAACAGGTCTACCACCTGTCGCGGCGCAACTTCAGCCTCAATGGCCGGCGCCACGAACTGCTGCTGGTGCGCCTGCTCACGCCCGAGTTGCGGCGCCAGGAGGTGCAGACCTGGAAGAAGGTGATCCGCGTGATCAGCCACGAGCTCAACAACTCACTGGCGCCGATCGCCTCGCTGGCCCACTCCGGTGCCGAGCTGGTGCGCCGCGGCCGCCACGAGCGGCTGGGCGAGGTGTTCTCGACCATCGAGGAGCGCGCACGCCATCTTGAAGGTTTCATCCGCGGCTATGCCCGGTTTGCCAAGCTGCCGCAGCCGCAGTTGCAGACCGTGGCGTGGGGCGAGTTCCTCGCCCGCCTGCAGCGGCAGATCAGCTTCGAACTGGAAGGCACCAACGCGGAGCTGCGTGCGCGCGTGGATCCGGCGCAGATGGAGCAGGCCCTGCTCAACCTGCTCAAGAATGCGCATGAGGCCTCCGGCGAGGGCGACGCCAACGACGATGTACGCGTGCGGCTGCTGCGCCTGCCCGGCTGGACCCGGCTGGAGGTTCTGGACCGCGGCCCCGGCATGAACGATGCGGTGCTGGGAAACGCGCTGCTGCCGTTCTACTCGACCAAGCGCAACGGCACCGGCCTGGGCCTGGCGCTTTGCCGCGAAATCGTCGAGGCGCATGGCGGTCGGCTGTCGCTGCAGAACCGCAGCGAAGGAGGGCTGTGCGTGGCGGTGATGCTGCCCGAACCTTGAGCCGTGGCGGCAACGCCGGCGTGATGCCTCAGCCGCGCGTGCCAAGCCAGCGCTGCATCACCACGCGCAGGTGCATCGGAAACTCCAGGCTTCGGTCCCGCGCCAGCACGGCGTGCAGGCCGGGGGTGCATCCGGCCGGATCGAGCACGGCGAAGCCGGCGCGCGCGTAGAAGGGCGCATTCCAGGGCACACCGCGCAGGGTGACCCAGGTCATCCGCCCGGATCCCTCCGCCGTGGCGCGTGCCGCGACGCGCTCGAGCAGGGCGCGCCGAGGCCGCGGCGGCCATCGGCCGGCTCCACGTCCATCTGCTCCAGGTGCACGGCGCCATCCAGCTCCCCGTACAGCGCGTAGCCGGGCACCTGCCCCTCCGCTTCGGCTACCCACGGGCGCCCCTTGCCGGCCGCGTCGATGTGATCGGCCGCCGCCAGATGGGTGCGCGAGAACAGCGACCATGCCGGGTGCCCCCGCAGCAATCCGCATGCACGTTGTTCGATGCCGATCAGCGTGGCGGCGTCGGACGCCCGCCCGGGACGCAGTCGCCAGCCAGTTCCGCTCATTTCTTCGTCGGACGCTTCCAGCCGTCGATGGTCGACTGGCGCGCACGCGCGACGGTGAGCTTGTCGGCCGGCGCATTGCGGGTGACCACGGAGCCGGCGGCAATCGTCGCGCCCGCGCCGACCTCGACCGGTGCCACCAGCGAGGAGTTGGACCCCACGAAGGCCTTGTCACCGATGGTGGTGGTGGACTTGTTCACCCCGTCGTAGTTGCAGGTGATGGTGCCGGCGCCGATGTTCACCGCGGCGCCGATCGTGGCATCGCCCAGGTAGGCCAGGTGGTTGGCCTTGCTGCCCACGCCCATCACCGTCTTCTTGGCCTCGACGAAATTGCCGATGTGCACACCGTCGGCCAGCACCGTGCCCGGGCGCAGGCGCGCGAACGGACCGATCTGCGCCGCGCCCTCGGTGACCACGCCCTCGAGGTCGCAATGCGCGCGCACCTGGGTGCCGGGGCCAAGCCTCACGTCCTTCAGCCGCACGAACGGACCGATCTGCACGCCATCGGCCAGTTCGACCTCGCCCTCCAGCACCACGTTGACATCGATCTGCACGTCGCTGCCCACGACCACGCGGCCACGGATATCCAGCCGCCCTGGATCCAGCACGCGCGCGCCCTGCTGGCACAGCGCACGCACCGCGCGCAGTTGCCAGGCGCGCTCGAGCTGGGCCAGCTGCCACGGATCGTTGGCACCTTCGACTTCGAGCGAATCGGCGACCACGGTCATGCCGGCCGGGGTGAATTCGGACGCCGCCGCGGCGAAGACGTCGGTCAGGTAATACTCGCCCTGCGCGTTCTGGTTGGACAGGCTGGAAAGCCAGCGGCGCAGCGCGGTGGATTCGGCACTGATGATGCCGGTGTTGACGATACGGATCTGCTTCTGCTCGTCGCTGGCATCCTTCTGTTCGACGATCGCCGCGACCTTGCCCTCGGCATCGCGCACGATGCGCCCGTAACCAGTCGGGTCATCCAGCTCGGCAACCAGCACCCCCAGGCGCTCACCATCGCCCAGCAGCCGCTGCAACGTCTCCGGGCGGATCAGTGGAACATCGCCGTACAGCACCAGCACCGTGGCGGTGTCCGGCACGCCCGGCATCGCCTGCTGCACGGCGTGGCCGGTACCCAGGCGCTGGCGCTGCTCGGCCCACTGCAGGTCGGGCTGGTCGGCAAACGCTGACCGCACCGCGTCACCACCGTGACCGTAGACCACGTGGATCGCCTCGGGCTGCAGCTGCCGCGCTGCGTCGATCACGTGCGCCAGCATCGGTCGCCCGGCAATCGGCTGCAGCACCTTGGGCAGCGCCGACTTCATGCGCTTGCCTTCGCCCGCGGCGAGGATGACGACGTGCAGGGGTTGGGTCATTTTGCTTTGGCCTCGGGGAGATAACGTCGACAAATTCTAAGGCCGCGGCCGTTAGCATGTCGGCTCCATCCGCCACGGACCACCCATGGGCCTGTTCCGACAGGGAAGCCAGTTCCTCATCATCGGATTGCTGCAGCTGGCACTGGACTGGGCGGTGTTCGTCGTCGCCACCGCGCTGGGCATGCCGCCGGTGCCCGGCAACGTGCTCGCACGCAGTTCCGGCGCGCTGCTCGGTTTCTGGCTCAACGGCCGCTACACCTTTGCCAGCGCTGGTCACCAGCGGCTGGGCTGGAAGCGCTTCCGGCGCTTCCTCGCAATCTGGGTGCCGGCCACCGTCCTGAGCACCTGGCTGGTGACCATGGTCGCCGCGGCACTGGGACTGCAACTGGCGTGGCTGGCCAAGCCACTGGTGGAGGGCGCGCTGGCCGTGTTGTCGTTCTTCCTGCTGCGCCACGTCGTCTACCGCTGAGACGCCGGTTTCATCCGCAGCCCGATCCAGTTCGCGCGCCGCCACCGGGCGACGCAGCCTGCCGCCGGCAGATATCGCGCGACATCATGGCAGGTGCGTGCCCCCGGACCGGAGCTGGCCCGGCACGACCGCTACGCCCGGGCGACATACCCACAAACGAAAAAGCGCCGGACATGCCGGCGCTTCTCGTGGTGAGCGGGAAATCCCGGCTCAGTGCTTGAGGTTCTTGCGCAGGCGCTCCAGCGCCTGCAGCTGCGCGGTGACCTCGGCCAGGCGCTGCTGCGCCTCGGCCAGTTCCATCGCCTCGCCACGGTTGGCCAGGATGCGCTCGGCTTCTTCCTTGGCCTTGCGGACCGAGGCTTCGTCGATGTCCTGGGCACGGATCGCGGTGTCGGCCAGCACGGTCACCACCTGCGGCTGCACCTCGAGGATGCCGCCGGAAATGGCGAAGTCCAGGTGCTCGCCGGCCGGCGTGGTCACCACGACCTTGCCCGGCTTCAGGCGGGTGATCAGCGGAGCATGCTTGGGCGCGATGCCCAGCTCTCCCAGCTCACCGGTGGCCACGACCAGGGTCGCTTCGCCACTGAAGATTTCCTGCTCGGCGCTGACGATGTCGCAACGGATGGTGCTCATGAAAATCTCTTGGCTGTTCGCGATGGCGGGCCACCGCGGGGAACCGCCGGGACGGGCATCAGCCCGTCACCGGCACGGGATCGGGCGGAACTGGCCGCCCGGTCCTGATCAGGCCTTCTCGGCCATCTTCTTGGCCTTCTCGACGGCTTCCTCGATGGTGCCGACCATGTAGAAGGCCTGCTCCGGCAGGTGGTCGAACTCGCCGTCGACGATGCCCTTGAAGCCGCGGATGGTTTCCTTCAGCGACACGTACTTGCCCGGCGAGCCGGTGAACACTTCGGCCACGTGGAACGGCTGGCTGAAGAATCGCTCGATCTTGCGGGCGCGCGACACGGCCAGCTTGTCTTCTTCGGACAGCTCGTCCATGCCCAGGATCGCGATGATGTCCTTCAGTTCCTTGTACTTCTGCAGGGTCTGCTGGACGCGCTGGGCGGTGTTGTAGTGCTCTTCGCCGATCACCAGCGGATCCATCTGGCGGCTGGTCGAGTCCAGCGGGTCCACGGCCGGGTAGATACCCAGCGAGGCGATCGAACGCGACAGGGTCACGGTCGAGTCCAGGTGGGCGAAGGTGGTGGCCGGCGACGGGTCGGTCAGGTCGTCCGCGGGCACGTACACGGCCTGGATCGAGGTGATCGAACCGGTCTTGGTCGAGGTGATGCGCTCCTGCAGGACGCCCATTTCCTCGGCCAGGGTCGGCTGGTAGCCCACCGCCGACGGCATGCGGCCCAGCAGCGCCGACACTTCGGTACCGGCCAGGGTGTAGCGGTAGATGTTGTCGACGAAGAACAGCACGTCACGGCCCTTGCCCGAAGCGTCCTTCTCGTCGCGGAAGTACTCGGCCATGGTCAGGCCGGTCAGGGCGACGCGCAGGCGGTTGCCCGGCGGCTCGTTCATCTGGCCGTAGACCATCGCCACCTTGGACTCCTTGGGGTTGTCCTTGTTGACGACGCCCGACTCGATCATCTCGTGATAGAAGTCGTTGCCCTCGCGGGTACGCTCACCGACGCCGGCGAACACGGACAGACCCGAGTGCGCCTTGGCGATGTTGTTGATGAGCTCCATCATGTTCACGGTCTTGCCGACGCCGGCGCCGCCGAACAGGCCGACCTTGCCGCCCTTGGCGAACGGGCACATCAGGTCGATGACCTTGATGCCGGTTTCCAGCAGCTCGGTGGTCGAGGCCTGCTCGTCGAAGCTCGGGGCATCACGGTGGATTTCCCAGGTGGTGTCGGCTTCGACATTGCCGGCTTCGTCGATCGGGCGGCCCAGCACGTCCATGATGCGGCCCAGGGTGCCGGTGCCGACCGGCACGGCGATGCCGCGGCCAGTGTTGGTGGCTACCAGGTTGCGCTTCAGGCCATCGGTCGAGCCGAGGGCGATCGCACGCACGACGCCGTCGCCCAGCTGCTGCTGGACTTCGAGGGTGATCTCGGTGTTCTCGACCTTCAGTGCGTCGTACACCTTCGGCACCGACTCGCGCGGGAATTCGACGTCGACGACCGCGCCGATGATCTGAACGATCTTGCCCTGACTCATTGCTGCATCCTCTAATTAAATGCGGTTTGACTGCGCGCGGATCAGACTGCTGCCGCGCCGCCGACGATTTCGGAAATTTCCTGGGTGATCGCTGCCTGGCGCGCCTTGTTGTAGACGAGCTGCAGGGTACCGATCAGCTTGCTGGCGTTGTCGCTGGCGGCCTTCATCGCCACCATTCGCGCGGCGTGCTCGGACGCCACGTTCTCCAGCACGGCCTGGTACACCAGCGACTCGATGTAGCGCGTCATCACGTGCTCGAGCACGGTCGCGGCATCGGGTTCGTACAGGTAGTCCCAGTCGTGGTGCGAGACCTGCGCGTCAGCCGGCGGCAGCGGCAACAGCTGGTCGAAGCTGGCCTTCTGCGTCATCGTGTTCACGAAGCGGTTGTAGACCAGGTACACGCGGTCGACCCTGCCTTCGGTGAAGGCGTCGAGCATGACCTTGATCACGCCGATCAGCTGTTCCAGCTGCGGCATGTCACCGATGTGGGTCACGCTGCCGACCATGTTGACCTTGACGCGGCGGAAGAAGGTCGAAGCCTTCTGGCCGATGGTCACCATGTCCACTTCGGCACCCTGATCCTGGTACTGGCGCATTTCCACCAGCAACTTGCGGAACAGGTTGTTGTTGAGGCCGCCGGCCAGGCCACGGTCGGAAGACACGACGATGTAGCCGACCCGCTTGACCTGGTCACGCTGGACCAGGAACGGGTGCTGGTAGTCGGTGCTGGCCTGGGCCAGGTGACCGATCACCTGCTTCATCGCCTGCGCGTACGGGCGCGAGGTCTTCATCCGGTCCTGGGCCTTGCGGATCTTGGAGGCCGAGACCATCTCGAGCGCGCGCGTCACCTTGCGGGTGTTCTGCACGCTCTTGATCTTGGTTTTGATTTCGCGTCCGCCTGCCATTACTCGCTCGCTTTGCTCGCTTGGTGGGGGGAGGCGTTCACGGCCGTCCCCTGCCCTTCAGTTCCGGGATCGCCGGCTTACCAGGTGCCGGTGGTCTTGAACTCGGAGATGCCCTTCTTGAAGGCTTCTTCGATGTCGTTGTCCCAACCGCCGGTGGCGTTGATCTTGTTGACCAGCTCGCCCTGGGTGTTGGCGAAGTGGGCGTGCAGGCCCGCTTCGAACGCCAACAGCTTGTTGACCGGCACGTCGTCGAGGTAACCCTCGTTGACGGCGTAGATCGACAGCGCCTGGTTGGCGATGGACATCGGCGCGTACTGCTTCTGCTTCATCAGCTCGGTGACGCGCTGGCCGCGTTCCAGCTGCTTGCGGGTGGCTTCGTCCAGGTCCGAGGCGAACTGCGCGAACGCAGCCAGCTCGCGGTACTGGGCCAGCGAGATACGGATGCCGCCGGACAGCTTCTTGATGATCTTGGTCTGGGCCGAACCACCGACGCGCGACACCGAGATACCGGCGTTGACGGCCGGGCGGATACCAGCGTTGAACAGGTCGGTTTCCAGGAAGATCTGGCCGTCGGTGATCGAAATCACGTTGGTCGGAACGAACGCGGACACGTCGCCGGCCTGGGTCTCGATGATCGGCAGCGCGGTCAGCGAACCGGTCTTGCCCTTCACTTCGCCATTGGTGAACTTCTCCACGTACTCGGACGACACGCGGGCGGCGCGCTCGAGCAGGCGGGAGTGCAGGTAGAACACGTCACCCGGGTAGGCTTCGCGACCCGGCGGGCGCTTCAGCAGCAGCGAGATCTGGCGGTAGGCAACGGCCTGCTTGGACAGGTCGTCGTACACGATCAGGGCATCCTGGCCGCGATCCATGAAGTACTCGCCCATGGTGCAGCCGGAGTAGGCGCTGATGTACTGCATCGCGGCCGATTCCGAAGCGGTGGCGGCCACGACGATGGTGTGGGCCAGCGCGCCGTTTTCTTCCAGCTTGCGCACGATGTTGGCAATGGTCGAGGCCTTCTGGCCGATCGCCACGTACACGCACTTGATGCCGGTGTCCTTCTGGTTGATCACCGCGTCGATCGCCATGGCGGTCTTGCCGGTCTGGCGGTCGCCGATGATCAGCTCGCGCTGGCCACGGCCGATCGGGATCATCGAGTCGACCGACTTGTAACCGGTCTGCACCGGCTGGTCGACCGACTTGCGCCAGATCACGCCCGGGGCAACGCGCTCGACCGGAGCGGTCAGCTGCGCGCCGATCGGGCCCTTGCCGTCGATCGGCTCGCCCAGGGCGTTGACCACGCGACCCAGCAGCTCCGGACCCACCGGCACTTCCAGGATGCGACCGGTGGTCTTGGCCACGTCGCCTTCGCGCAGGTGCTCGTAGTCACCCAGGACCACGGCGCCGACCGAGTCGCGCTCCAGGTTCAGGGCCAGGGCGAAGGTGTTGTTCGGCAGTTCGATCATTTCGCCCTGCATCACGTCGGCCAGACCGAAGATGCGCACGATGCCGTCGGACACGCTGGTCACGGTGCCTTCGTTGCGCGATTCCGCGGCCAGCTTGACCTTCTCGATGCGGTTCTTGATCAGTTCGCTGATTTCGGAGGGGTTGAGCGTGGTTGCCATGGTCAAGTCCTAGTGCCGGCGGTCAGGCCGGACGTTAAATGAATTCAGTGTGCGAGCGCGCTCTGCAGGCGCGACAGCTTGCCCTTGAGCGAGCCGTCGATCACCACGTCGCCGGCATCGATCACCGCGCCGCCGATCAGCGAGGCGTCCACCGCAGTCTGGACTTCGATCTCGCGGCCGAAGCGCTTGCGCAGCGCGGCCTTGATATTGTCCAGCTCGACCGGCGAAAGCTCGGCGGCCGAGGTCACGGTGGCCTTGACCACGTGCTCGGCATCGGCGCGCAGCTGTTCGAACAGCCCGGCGATTTCCGGCAGCAACTGCAGGCGACGGGCTTCGGCCAGCAGGCTCAGGAAGCGGCCGAAGCTTTCGCCCGACGATTCCGGCGCCAGCAGCGCGATGGCTTCGTCACGACCCAGCTCCGGGTTCGACAGCAGGGCCGACACGCGCGGATCAGCGGCCACCTGGGCCGAGAACGCCAGCGCGTCCGACCACGGCGCGAACCTGCCTTCGTCGCGCGCGATCGCGAACGCGGCGCGGGCATACGGACGGGCAAGCGTGAGGGCCTGGCTCATCGATCAGATCTCCGCGGCCAGCTCGTCGAGCAGCGCCTTGTGGGCGTTGGCGTCGATTTCGCGCTTGAGCAGCTTTTCCGCACCGCTGACGGCCAGCACCGACACCTGCTTGCGCAGGTCCTCACGGGCACGGGTGGCGGCGGCTTCGATTTCGGCCTGGGCCAGATCCTTCTGGCGGTTCGCCTCGGCGATGGCCTCGTTCTTGGCGGCCTCGACGATCTGGTTGGCGCGCGCGTGGGCCTGATCGATGATCTCGTTGGCCTTGGTGCGGGCGTCCTTCAGGGTTTCGTTGACCTTTTCCTGCGCCTGGGCCAGGTCCTTCTGGCTGCGGTCGGCAGCGGCAAGGCCTTCGGCGATCTTCTGCTGGCGCTCTTCGATCGCGTTCATCAGCGGCGGCCAGATCTTGGTCGCGACGATCCAGATCAGACCGGCAAACGCCAGCGCCTGGGCAAAGATGGTAAGTCCGAGATTCATGGGGTTCGCTCGATCGATGTTGACGGGTTGGCTGCGCCGCCGTGGCGGCGCACCCGAACCTTCATCCGCGGCCAGGCGCGGCGTACGCGCCCGGCCGTGTCGCTATCGCTGGATCAGCCCGCAACCTGCGACAGGCGCGAGATGAACTCGCCAGCCAGCGGGTTGGCGAAGGCGAACAGCAGGCCGACGGCGACCGAGATGATGAACGCGGCGTCGATCAGGCCGGCGGTGATGAACATGCGGACCTGCAGGACCGGAATCAGTTCCGGCTGGCGGGCAGCCGATTCCAGGAACTTACCGGCCATGATGGCCAGACCGAGACCGGCACCCAGCGCGGCCAGGCCGATCATGATGCCGACAGCGAGGACGGTGGAGCTCTGGACTTGGGCGAGGTTGGTCAGGGCGGCGAAGTACATGGTTATCTCCAGGAACTTGAGTAGCTAAGGGTTGGGAAACGAAACGAAGCGGATGAAGGGTGAAGCGAAAACTTGCGGATCAGTGACTGTCTTCGGACAGGCTCAGATACACGATCGACAGCATCATGAAGATAAAGGCCTGCAGCGGGATCACCAGCAGGTGGAACAGCATCCAGCCAAGGCCGAACGCACCACCGGCGATCGCACCGGCAATGCCGGCGCCGCCCAGTACCCAGATCAGCAGGAACACGATTTCGCCGCCGAACATGTTGCCGAACAGTCGCATGGAGAGCGAAATCGGCTTGCTCAGCCACTCCACGATGTTCAGGATCAGGTTGAACGGCATCATCCACTTGCCGAACGGCGCGGTCAGGAATTCCTTGGTGAAACCACCCAGGCCCTTGGACCGCAGCGCGAAGAAAAGCATCAGGAAGAACACGCTGATCGACATGCCCAGCGTCACGTTGACGTCAGCGGTGGGCACCGGCTTCCAGTAGTGGACGCCCGCCCATTCCAGCGGCTTGGAGATGAAGTCCGCCGGGATCATCTTCAGCAGGTTCATCAGCAGGATCCAGAAGAAGATTGTGATCGCGATCGGCGTCACCAGCTTGCTCTTGCCGTGGTAGGTGTCCTTGGCCTGGCGGTCGACGAACTCCAGGCAGATCTCCACGAAGGCCTGCCACTTGCCCGGCACGCCGGCCGTGGCCTTGCGGGTCGCCATCCAGAAGGCGAACACCATCAGCAGGCCGAGCAGGACCGAGGTCACGATGCTGTCGACGTGGATCGTCCAGAAACCACCATCCTGCACCTTGAAGGTGAGGTTCTGCAGGTGATGCTGGATGTAGGAGGTAGGGGTTTGTGCCTCGCCCGCCATGTGTCCGTAACCTTTATGAATTCGATCAACGCCTGGCCAAGGCCAGAACCTGGAACATCAGCCCCGTGGCAATACCTGCCAGCAGGGCCAAGGGAGGAAGCCGCAGCCAGGCAAAGCCCAGCGCCAACGCGGCGAACACCAGCACCCACTTCAGCACGATGGCCACAATGAGGCGCGTCATCGCCGACCCTGCGGCCTGCACGCCACCACCGAGCGCCATCCTTGCCGCGACCCAGCCACCCGCCACCACGGCCACGCCGGTCAGTGCAGCGCCGAGGGACCAGTTGGGGCCCAGCAGCAGGAGCACCAGCGACAGGACCAGCACCGCGACCAGCGGATACACCGCGGCGCGCAGCATCAGTCGCCGACCCGCATCAACGGAGTTCAGCACAATCATCCTGCCATGGTTGAGGGAAGGCAGGCCGCCGGTCTGGCGCCCTGTAGAGCCCGGAGATTATAGCAGTGGGACATTTTGCGAGACAACCGCTGTCCCCACCCCACGCACGTGACGCAAGTGCTTGCCGGATCGGATTTTTTCGGGCTGGGAACCGCCCCAGCGGAGGATTGTTTGCTGCAACGCAACAGGGAACTTGCACGGTATCGGGCGGTCTGAAGTCCCGGCCTGTGCGTTTCTCCTCGTCAACGATGCTCCCAGGCCGCGGCAGGGTGGTCCCGCCCGGGGCCACCCTGTTCACTTTGCGTGATGGCCATTGCACGCGGCCTGCACCGTACGATCACGGATGGTGGACGCGCGGATATCGATAGTGGGGCCCATTCAACACCCCACGAGGTATGCCCGATGCGCAACACCCTGACCGCCCTTGCCCTGCCGTGCGCGCTGGCCGCGTGCCTGCTGTCGCCTTCCGCTTCGGCCGCGGAGAACGATGACCGCTTCACCCTGCGCCTGGGCGCGATGAACATCGACTCGGACAACAACCTGCGCGGCGAGACCACCGCCGGTGGCCAGCAACTGTCCTTCAACGAGGACTTCAAGCTCGGCGGCAAGGAGTGGGAGCCGCGGGTGGGTGGCGTGTTCCGCATGAGCCAGCGCCAGCGGCTGATCTTCGACTACTTCAAGTACGACAAGGACCGGCGCGAGACCCTGGGGGAGGACGTCAGCTATGGCGGCGTGACCGTGCCGGCCGACAGCTTCGTCAAGGCCGAACTGAAATACCAGGTAGCCAGCCTGGTGTACGACTACGCGGTGGTGGACAACGACAACTTCCAGCTCGGCCTGCAGATCGGTGCCGAGTACGCCAAGGTCGGCGCCAAGGCCTACGCCGATATCGGCGACCTGTATGAAGGCCAGTTCCTGGACGACAAGGCCGACGGCGCCGCGCCGGTGGTCGGTGCGCGCCTGACCTTCAAGCCGGGCGACCGCTGGCTGGTCAACCTGCAGGGCCAGTACCTGAATACCTCATGGGGCGACTTCGGTGATTACGACGGCGACCTGAGCCGCGCCAACGCCATCGTCGAGTACCGCTTCACCCGCAACTTCGGCGTGTTCGCCGGCTACGACTGGTTCCGCCTGGACGTGGACCGCCGCAACGACGACGGGATGATCGGGCTGAAGCAGGAGTTCAAGGGCCCGGTGGCCGGCGTCACCCTGGCGTTCTGAGTCCTGCCCACGCTGAGGATGACAATAGCCGGCGCCTATCGGGGCGCCGGCTATTTTTCATTGGACCGCTGGAAGGCGGGCGCGCAGAGTGAAGCCTTCCACCCGATGCTTCCCCGCCATGCGCAAGACCCTCAGCTTTGCCTGCCTGCACTTCAGTGTCGCCTTCAGCCTTGGCTGGCTGATGACCGGCAGCTGGCGCGTGGGCGGTGCGTTGGCGCTGGTGGAACCGCTGTGCAACACGGTGGTGTTCCACCTGCACGAGAAGTTCTGGCAGACCGGCAGTGGGCAACTGGTCCTGCAGCAGTCACCTGCACCGGATCCCTGCGGCGGATGCCGGCACCTGCATGCCTGAGCCACGCACCCAGGCATGCCTCCGATGAAGAAAAGCCCGGCATTGCCGGGCTTTCCTGTTTACTTCTTCTTCGGGATGTACAGGTCGGTGATGGTGCCGTCGTAGACCTCCGAAGCCATCGCCACCGATTCGGACAACGTGGGATGGGCGTGGATGGTGTGGCCGATATCTTCGGCCTCGGCGCCCATCTCGATCGCCAGGCCGATCTCGGCCAGCAGGTCGCCGGCATGCACGCCGACGATGGCGCCACCGATGATGCGATGGGTTTCCTCGTCGAAGATCAGCTTCGTGAAGCCCTCGGTGCGACCGATGCCGATGGCACGGCCACTGGCCGCCCACGGGAACTTCGCCACCCCGACCTTCAGGCCCTTGGCCTTGGCTTCGGTCTCGGTCACACCGACCCAGGCGATCTCCGGGTTGGTGTAGGCCACCGAGGGGATCACCCGTGCCACCCATTCCTTCTTGTGGCCGGCGGCCACTTCGGCAGCCAGCTTGCCCTCGTGCGTGGCCTTGTGGGCCAGCATGGGGTTGCCGACGATGTCGCCGATGGCGAAGATATGCGGCACGTTGGTGCGCATCTGCCGGTCCACCGGGATGAAGCCACGCTCGGTCACCGCCACGCCGGCCTTCTCGGCATCGATCTTCCTGCCGTTGGGCGCGCGGCCCACGGCGACCAGCACGCGGTCCCAGGTACCCGACGCCAGCGCCGGCTTCTCGCCCTCGGTCGCCGATTCGAAGGTCACGGTGATGCCCTTCTTGTCAGCCTGTACGCCGGCCGCCTTGGTCTTGAGGTGGACCTCGATGCCCTGTTTCTTCAGTCGGTCGGCCAGCGGCTTGACCAGGTCCTTGTCGGCGCCCGGCATCAGCTGATCCATGAACTCGACCACGGTGACCTTGCTACCCAGCGCGCCGTACACGGTGGCCATTTCCAGGCCAATGATGCCGCCGCCCACGACCAGCAGCGAACCCGGCACTTCGGCCAGCTCCAGCGCGTCGGTCGAATCCATCACCCGCGGGTCGTCCCAGGGGAAGTTGGGCAGCTTCACCGCCTGCGAACCGGCGGCGATGATGCACTGCTCGAAGCGCAGCAGCTGGGTCCTGCCATCGGCCGACGTGATTTCCAGCTCATTGGCCGAGACGAATTTGCCGACGCCCTGCACGGTGCGCACCTTGCGCTGCCTGGCCATGCCGGCCAGGCCCTTGGTCAGCTGGCCGACAACCTTTTCCTTGTACTGGCGCAGCTTGTCCAGGGTGATCTTCGGCTTGTCGAACTCAATGCCGCAGTCGCTGGCATGGGCGGCCTCGTCGATGATCGCCGCCGCATGCAGCAGCGCCTTGGACGGGATGCAGCCCACGTTGAGGCAGACGCCACCCAGGCTTTCGTAGCGTTCGACCAGCACCGTATCCAGGCCGACGTCGGCGGCGCGGAACGCGGCGGTGTAGCCGCCGGGGCCGGAGCCGAGCACCACCATCTGGCATTCGATGTCGGCCGGCCTGCCGCTGGACGCAATCGCCTTGGCCGCGACCACCGGATCCGGCGCGCGGTGCGACGGGGTCACCGGTGGCTTGCTGCCCGGGGCAACCTTGGCGTCGGCAGGGGTCTCGGTCGCCGGGACGGGCGCCGGCGCATCACCCGCGCCCTCGGTCTCCAGCAGCAGCACCACGCTGCCCTGGGACAGCGTGTCGCCGAGCTTGACCTTGAGTTCCTTGACCACGCCCGCGGCCGAGGACGGCACCTCCAGCGTGGCCTTGTCCGACTCCAGGGTCACCAGGCCCTGGTCCTTCTTCACCGTGTCGCCGACGGCGACCAGCACTTCGATGACCGGCACATCGCTGTAATCGCCGATGTCCGGAACCTTGATTTCAATGACCGCCATGCGTGTTCTCCTGGGCTCAGCCGGCAGTGCCGGTCAGCAGTTCCTGCAGTTCGTCCAGCGACGCTTCGAGGTCGCTCCAACGACGGTCGCGCTTCTTTTCCTTGGTGTCGCTCGCGGTGGCCAGCAGCGCCATCTGCTCGAGCATCAGCTTGCCGGCGCCACAGGTCGGGCGGCTGCCGCTGTAGCGCTTGCCGTCGACCTGGAAGGACACCACTTCACCGTCCAGCACCGGGGCTCGGCTATCGGCAGGAACCTCGTTA
The DNA here is from genome assembly GCF_916618915.1 of Stenotrophomonas sp. Marseille-Q4652. Classification (NCBI taxonomy): domain Bacteria; kingdom Pseudomonadati; phylum Pseudomonadota; class Gammaproteobacteria; order Lysobacterales; family Lysobacteraceae; genus Stenotrophomonas; species Stenotrophomonas sp. Marseille-Q4652. Next base: position 3,095,651 of record NZ_CAKAKE010000001.1, on the reverse strand, counting down.
TCCAGCGCCGCCTGCCAGGTGCGGATCAGGCGCTGCGCCAGCGCTGCCGGCATGCCGACTTCCAGCTGCTCCGGCTCCTGGTCCACGCGCAGCTGCACGCCGAACTTGCTCGCGCCGCTGGTGGTCGAATGAACGCGCTTGTCGGCCACGCTCGAGCGCAGCAGCCAGTCCTGGCCATTGGCGGCCGGGGCCAGCGAGATGCCGCTTTCCACGCCACGTGCCGGCAGGACCACCAGCGACAGCATCGGCGCGTGGTCGCCATCGAACAGGCGCTCGACCGCTTCGCCATAGTTGCCTACCGCCGGCGGCCAGCCCTGGCCAAGGTCGGTGGTGCAGCTGCGCGCGGCGAACGCCTGCGAGGCCGGCACCAGCAGCAGCAATGCAGCGATGACACTCCGCATCACAGCAGCACCCGGCGCATGTCGGCCAGCACCTGCGACAGGTAGGTGGTGAAGCGCGCAGCCAGCGCACCGTCGATGACGCGGTGGTCGTAGCTCAGCGACAGCGGCAGCATCAGGCGCGGGGCGAAATCCTTGCCGTTCCACACCGGCTGCATCGACGACTTGGACACGCCGAGGATCGCCACTTCAGGCGCATTGACGATCGGGGTGAACGCGGTGCCGCCAATGCCGCCCAGCGAGCTGATCGAGAAGCAGCCGCCGCTCATGTCGGCCGGGCCGAGCTTGCCGTCGCGCGCCTTCTTCGCCAGCTCGCCGGTTTCCTGGGCGATCTGCACCACGCCCTTCCTGTCGACGTCGCGGATCACCGGGACCACCAGTCCGTTGGGCGTGTCGGCGGCAAAACCGATGTGGAAGTACTTCTTGAGCGTGAGGTTCTCGCCGCTGGCATCGAGCGAGGAATTGAACTCGGGGAATTTCTTCAGTGCCGCGGCGCTGGCCTTGATCAGGAAGGCGAGCATGGTCAGCTTGATGCCGGCCTTCTCGTTCTCCTTGTTCAGCGCCACGCGCAGCGCTTCAAGCTCGGTGATGTCAGCCTGGTCGAACTGGGTGACGTGCGGGATCATCGCCCAGTTGCGGGCGAGGTTGGCACCGGAAATCTTCTTGATGCGCGACAGCGGCTGGGTCTCGACCTCGCCGAACTTGCTGAAGTCCACCTTGGGCCACGCCAGCAGATTGAGCCCGCCGCCGCCGGCAACGGTGCCACCGGCAGCCGGGATACCACCGGCCAGCGCACCCTTCACGAATTTCTGCACGTCGGACTTGGTGATGCGGCCGCCCTTCTCCGAGCCGGTGACCTGCGACAGGTCCACGCCCAGTTCGCGTGCGAACACGCGCACCGCCGGAGTGGCGTACGGCACCTTGGCCGGCAGCACCGCGTCGGCGTTGAACTGCACCGGCGGGGTACTGGGCGTGCTCGTGGAAGTGGGGGTCGCCGACTGCGCGATTTCACGCTGGGCGAGCTTGTCCGGCTCGGCGGCCACGGCGACCGGCTCGACCACGGCGGCGGTTTCGGCGGTCTCGACCTTCGACGCAGGCGCCGGAGCGGCGGCCTTGGCCGCCGGCGCGGCCGGCTCGGCTTCGCCCTCGGCCACCTCGATCAGCGCCACCACCTTGCCCTCGGACAGGTTGTCGCCGACCTTGACCTTCAGTTCCTTGACCACGCCGGCATGGGCAGACGGTACCTCCATCGTCGCCTTGTCCGACTCCAGCGTCACCAGACCCTGGTCCTTCTTGACCGTATCGCCCACGGCGACAAGCACTTCGATCACCGGGATATCGCTGTAGTCACCGATATCGGGGACAAGTGCTTCCTTGATTTCGGCCATGGGGTAACTCCAGCAACGGTGAGGAAACCCCTATTGTGGCGGTCCGGGACGTTGCCGCCAACCGCCGCGGTTCCATTCGAATACGTATGTCCCAGGACATCCTTGCCGGGGTACCTGTCTTTGTCCCCATGCGGATGAAGACCGGTTCACGCAATGTCTCCGCACTGTCCGCCGTTGTCCTGCGGCTCCAGGGTCGATGGCTCTCCGCGCGCCTGCAGCCACGGCTGCAACTGCTGCCATGACTGCCACAGGCGTTCCAGGTCGAAGGCGGCATTGGCCGGGCTGGTCGAAGGCAGTGCGAGCACCGTGCAGGTATCCTGCGGCAGGACTGGACGGATCCAGCGCTCGAACGCCTTTGCAGCCGCGGCGCCATTGCAGGCGATCACCCGAAGCTGCGGCAGCGCCGCGATGAGCCTGGGCAGGTCATTGGGCTGCTCGCTGCCGCGCACGATGCTGGCATCAAGGCTGCCGCAGCGCTGGCAACGCCCGATCACATCCCACACGCCGATACCGCAGCTCTGGACCGCAAGCAGCCGCCGGGGATAGTCCAGCGCCGGATCGAATCCGCACAGCCGCCCCATCAACGGCCAGAAGCGGTTGCGCGGATGCGCGTAGTAGCGCTGCTCATGCAACGAAGCGCCGCCGGGCATCGAGCCCAGTACAAGCACGCGGCAACGGTCGTTGACCTGCGCGGGCAGGCACTGCAGCAGGGTGTTCGTCATCACCGCGCTTGCAACATCGTGAACCACTTCCGGGCGCACTCCCAGCAATGGCGCGGGCTGCGCGGGATTGATGCTGAACAAGCCTGTTTTCCCGCAGCTTTCCGTCGGATTTTGTTCATGTCCACATCGATAGAGTTGATCGCGCCCCTCCCGAGGCACACAAGAAAACTACAAGAGGAGAACACCATGCGGTCGATCAAGACTCTGACCCTTGCCACTTTTGCCGCGCTGGCCCTTTCGCCGGCTGCGTTCGCGCAGGATTCCGATACCGCGTCGGGCAAGCGCTTTGCCGTCGTCGGCGGCGCCGCGCTGCTGGATCCCAAGGGCAACCCGGCCGATGGCCTGGAGGTCGATGGTGACCCGGCACCGACGTTGAGCGCCAGCTATTACATCAATGACAACTTCGCGGTCGAACTGTGGGGCGCTGCCGACAAGTTCAACCACCGTGTGCGCGCCGATGGCGTGGGCAAGGTCGGCACCGTCGACCAGCAGCCCATCGCCCTGAGCGGCCAGTACCACTTCGGCCAGGCCGACAACACCTTCCGCCCGTTCCTGGGCCTGGGTTACTACGAGTCCAACTTCAGCAACGAGAGCATCAGCGCCCTGGGTGGCGGTGACCATGTGGGCCTGGAGACCGCCAAGGGTGCGATCGGTACCGTCGGCGTGGACATGAACATCAACTCGACCTGGTTCGCCCGCGCCGACGCCCGCTACCTGCATTCGCGTCCGGAAGTGCGCGTTGCCGGCGCCGGCACCGGCCAGGAACTGAAGCTGGATCCGTGGGTGGTCGGGTTTGGTATCGGCGCGCGCTTCTAAGCGCCGCTGTAACGGAATACAAAACGGGCCCTCGCGGGCCCGTTTTTTTTTGCTGTCTTCAGCGCGGCGAGCGGTCGTAGCCGCGGTACCGCTGGTGGTGGCGCAGCCGGCGCCGCAGCAACCACGCATAGCCCAGTGCGTAACCCAGCAGCAGGGCCGCCGCGCCGAGCAGGCTGCCATGGCCGAGCCAGCCGTCCACCGGCCAGGGCTGGCCACCGACAGTGCTGCGCCAGCCCTGCACCATGCCGGCGATGATCCGCGCCAGCACCAGAGCGGTCAGCCCCAGTGCCAGCCACGGGCTGGGCGTGTAGTACAGCGGGCCCGGGGTGGCCTCGAAGCGGGTGAGCGCCATTCCCAGCCCCGACAGCGCCAGGCCGATCGCGAGGCCGACGCAGGCGTGCCACCACACGCCCGGCCACCACAGGCTGGCGATGGCCACGAACACTGCGAACAGCACCGACGAGGCCAGCGTGCTCCACGCATTCAGCGCCACCCACCACGGCCAGGCCTGGCGGCGCACGCTGCCGCCACGGAAGCGCTGCCACAGTGACAGCGGCAGCAGCGCGAGCATCAGCACCACGAAAACGAGGATGGCCAGTGGCACGGCCAGCAGCAGCGGCATCGGCAGGCTCTCCGTCAGGCCCGGTTGCGAGGAGTCACCACCCAGCTCAGAACGCCGGCAGCACCGCGCCCTGGTACTGCTTCTCGATGAAGCCCTTCACTTCCGGGCTGGTCAGCGCACGGGCCAGCTTCTGCACGCGCGGGTCGTCCCTGTTGTCGGTGCGGCTGACCAGGAAGTTCACGTACGGCGAATCACTGCTCTCGATCGCCAGCGCATCCTCGGTCGGCTTGAGACCGGCATCGAGCGCGTAGTTGGTGTTGATCAGCGCCAGGTCGACCTGGTCAAGCACGCGCGGCAGCATCGCCGAATCCAGCTCGCGGAACTTCAGGCCCTTGGGGTTGGCGGTGATGTCGCGCTGGGTGGACAGCGCGTTGGTCGGATCCTTCAGCTCGATCACCCCGGCGGTGTGCAGCAGGATCAGCGCGCGACTGTTGTTGCTCGGGTCGTTGGGAATGACCACGTCGGCGCCCTGCGGCAGCTCGTCCAGCGACTTCACCCGGCGCGAGTAGGCGCCGAACGGCTCGATGTGCACGCCGGTGACGGTGACCAGGTCGGTCTTTCGGTCGCGGTTGTAGGCGTCCAGGTAGGGCTCGGTCTGGAAGTAGTTGACGTCGACCTGCTTCTGCACGAGCTGGTCGTTGGGCTGCACGTAGTCGTTGAACACGCGCACGTCCAGGCTCACGCCCTCCTTCTCCAGCAGCGGCTTGACCACCTGCAGGATCTCGGCGTGCGGGACCGCGGTGGCGGCGACCACCAGCCTGGAATCATCAGCGGCCGGCTTGCCGCAGGCGGCCAGCGCCAGTACGGCGAGCAAGGGGACGGCGAGGAGCTTGTTCATGCGCAAAAATCCTGTGGGGGCGGGATCCGGGACCGCCGCTACCGTAGCAGCGGCGGGGTGAGACGGGGCTTATTTGCGCGTGTAGTGCGCAACCAGGCGGTCGCCGAGCATCTGCAGCAGTTGCACCAGCACCAGCAGCAGCACCACGGTGACCAGGGCCACGTCGGTGTGCGAGCGCTGGTAGCCGTCGCGGAAGGCCAGGTCGCCCAGGCCACCGGAGCCGATCGCGCCACCCATCGCGGTGAAGCCGATCAGGGCGATGGTGGTGACGGTGGCACCGGCGATCAGGCCCGGGCGAGCCTCGGGCAGCAGCACCTTGAACACCAGCTGCGCGGTGGTGGCGCCCATCGCCTGGCTGGCCTCGATCACGCCGCGGTCGACCTCGCGCAGCGCAGTCTCGACCAGGCGCGCGTAGAACGGCGCGGCGCCGACGACCAGCGGCAGGATCGCGCCGCGCACGCCCAGCGAGGTCCCCATCATTGCCAGCGTGACCGGGATCAGCACGATCATCAGGATGATGAAGGGCACCGAACGCAGCAGGTTCACCACCAGCGCCAGCGCGCCGTAGATCGCCGGCCGGCGGTACAGCTGCGGCGAGCCGGTCAGGAACAGCAGCACGCCCAGCGGCAGGCCGATGGCCATGGTCAGTGGCAGCGAGCCGGCCAGCATCAGCAGGGTGTCGATCGTGGCCTGGCCGATGTCGGCCCACTTGCCGGCATCGAGGTGGCGAAAGAAACCGTTGGCGGTGGCGATCATCGACGCAGCTCCTCCACGTGCACCCCGGCCGCGACGAAGGCCGCCTGCGCCGCCTCCAGGTCGCCGCCGACCAGCGACACGGTCAGCTGGCCATAGGGCGTCTCCTTGATCCGGTCGATGCGCCCGGACAGGATGTTGTAGTCCACCCCGGTGTCGCGGGCGATGCGGCCCAGCAGGGGTTCGTAGGTATCGGCGCCGAGGAAGGTCAGGCGCACGATGCGCCCGGCCACCGCATCGTAGTCACGGTGCAGCACGCCCTCGTCGACATGCTCGGACTCGGTCACGAAACGGCGCGTGGTCGGGTGCTGCGGATGCAGGAACACCCGCGTCACCTCGCCGCTTTCCACCAGCTGGCCGGCGTCGAGCACTGCAACGCGGTCGCAGACGCGGCGGATCACGTCCATCTCGTGGGTGATCAGCACGATGGTCAGGCCCAGCTCGCGGTTGATCCGGCCCAGCAGGGCCAGCACCGAGGCGGTGGTCTGCGGGTCGAGGGCGCTGGTGGCCTCGTCGCACAGCAGGATCTTCGGCTTGGTCGCCAGCGCGCGGGCAATGCCGACGCGCTGCTTCTGCCCGCCGGACAGCTGCGCCGGGTACTTGTCGGCATGCCCGGACAGGCCAACGGTCTCCAGCAGCTCGGCCACGCGGGCATCGATCTGCGCACGCGGGGTGCCGGCCAGTTCCAGCGGGAAGGCGACATTGCCGGCCACGGTGCGCGCCGACAGGAGGTTGAAGTGCTGGAAGATCATGCCGATGCGCCGGCGCAGCGTGCGCAGGCCGTCAGCGTCCAGCGCGGTCACGTCCTCGCCTTCGATCAGCAGGCGGCCGCCCGTGGGTTCTTCCAGGCGGTTGATCAGCCGGATCAGGGTCGACTTGCCGGCACCGGAGTGGCCGATGATGCCGAACACCTCGCCGGCCTCGATCTTCAGGTCGAGCGGGTGCAGCGCGGTGACCGCGCGACCGCCGACGGCGTAGGACTTGTGCAGACGCTGGAACTCAATCACTGCGCGGGGAACCGGGGCATGCGGGAGGGGGGTCGTGAAGCCTAGCAGCGGCGGCCATGGCGCGCCCATGCCAATGGCCCGAATCATATTCCCTTTGGTTCTAAGAACACGGATCCGGCGGAGCGTCAATCAGGGATGGTCGACCGTGCCGGGGCGCCGGCGGCGCCCTACCCGTTCGCGGTGCAGCAGGTAGAGCCCGCTGGCGACGATGATTGCCGCGCCGGCCCAGGTCCAGCGGTCCGGCAGCACCTGCCACAGCGCCCAGTCCCAGCCAATCACCCACAGCAGGCCGGTGTATTCCAGCGGCGCGATCACCGAGGCCTGGCCGCGCTGGAACGCGGCGGTCAGCGCCACCTGGCCCAACGCACCACTCAGGCCGAGCCCGCCGATCAGCCAGCCATGCGCCTTCCAGTCGATGGCCTGCCACTGCGGCGCGGCCATTGCACCGGCCCCGAGGGCCATGATCAGCAGGAACCAGACCACCATCGACTGCGGGCTGTCGGTGCGGGTCAGCAGGCTGACCGTGACCGCGGCGACGGCGTAGGCGGTGGCCGCCACCAGCACCATCAGCCCGGGCAGCGAAACCAGCCCGTCGCCGCCCGGGCGCAGCACCACGATCACCCCGAGCAGGCCGACCGCAATTGCCGCCCAGCGCCGCGGGCCGACGTACTCGCCCAGCAGCGGCACCGACAGCGCGGCCACCAGCAGCGGCGAGACGAAGTAGATGGTGTAGGCGGTGGACAGCGGCAGCGTGCGCAGCGCGAACACGAAGCAGCCGATCATCACCACGCCGAGCACGCCGCGCAGCAGATGCAGGCCCCAGCGCCGCGGCAGGATCGAGCGCGGCCCGGCACTGGCCAGCACCCAGCCCAGCACGAACGGCAGCGAGGCGGCGCCACGCAGGGTGGTGACCTGCAGCGTCGGGTAATGGGCGGACAGCAGCTTCATCGCCGTGTCCATGCAGGAGAAGATCGCCACCGCCGCCAGCATCCACGCCGCGGCGGCCACGTTGGAGCGGGCCGGTTGCATGGGCCCATTGTCCGCGCACTCGCTGCCCGCGGCACGTGCTGGAGGTACCGGATGGCCGCGCGCCCGGGCCGATGGTGCTCCTGCCTCCCGGTGGCCCTGCCCGGTAAATGACCTCCTCGCCTGCGCGCGTGCCTGCGCCCGAATCCGCCCTCGCCGCTTCGGCGTCGCCGCCGGCGCTGGCCTAGAATGGGCGGCCAATTCCCCACACGAGCCTGCCCATGCCCTCCTTCGACGTTGTTTCCGAAGTCGACAAGCACGAGCTGACCAACGCCATCGACCAGGCCAACCGCGAACTGTCCACCCGCTTCGACTTCAAGGGCGTGGATGCGAAGTTCGAGCAGGACGGCGACAAGCTGATCAAGCTCGCCGCCCCGTCCGATTTCCAGATCAAGCAGATGGGCGACATCCTCAAGCAGCGCCTGGGCGCGCGGCAGATCGACTTCCGCTGCATGGAGTTCGGCGAGATCGAGACCAACCTGGGCGGTGCGCGCCAGCAGGTGACGGTCAAGCAGGGCATCGAGCAGAAGCTGGCCAAGCAGATCGCAGCCAGGATCAAGGAATCCAAGATCAAGGTCGACACCCAGATCAACGGCGACAAGCTGCGCGTCAACGGCAAGAAGCGCGACGACCTGCAGGAAGTGATCGCGCTGCTGAAGAAGACCGAGTTCGAACAGCCGCTGCAGTTTGAAAACTTCCGTGACTGACGCCCTCGCCCCTACCGAAACCAGTGCCGACCCTATCGCCGAGACCCGGCGCTGGGTCGAGCGCGCGGTGATCGGCCTGAACCTGTGCCCGTTCGCCAAGGCGGTCTACGTCAAGGACCAGGTGCGCTTCGTGCTCAGCGACGCCAGCACACCCGAGGCGCTGCTCGAGCAGCTGGCCGAGGAACTGGTGCTGCTGCGCGACACCCCGGCCGAGCAGGTCGACACCACGCTGATCGTGCATCCGGACGTGCTGCAGGACTTCCTGGACTACAACGACTTCCTGGAAAACGCCGACGCCGCGGTCGAGGCGCTGGACCTGCAGGGCATCCTGCAGGTGGCCAGCTTCCATCCGGACTACCAGTTCGCCGGCACCGCGCCGGATGATGCGGCCAACTGCACCAACCGTGCGCCGTATCCGACCCTGCACCTGCTGCGCGAGGACAGCGTGGAGCGCGCGGTGGCCGCGTTCCCGGACCCGGACGTGATCGTGGAGCGCAACATCCAGACGCTGGAGCGGATCGGCCGCGACGGCTACGGGAAGCTGCTGAGCGGCGAGTGAGCCTGCACGCGCGCTGCACGGCGGCGCGCGATGATCACTGCACCCGATCCGAGTACTCCGCATGAGCCTTGCCCCGCCCCTGGCCTCCTGGCCCACCGAACCGCTGCGCGACCGCGTGGTGCTGGTCACCGGCGGTGCGCAGGGCATCGGCCGCGGCATCGCCCAGGCCGTGCTCGGCGCCGGCGGCAAGGTGCTGATCGGCGATCTGGACGCCGAGGCCGGCCGCGCCTGCCTGGACGAGTGGCAGTTGCCCGGACGCGCGGCGTTCCGCCGCCTGGACGTGGCCAGCGAGCGCAGCGCCAGGGCCTTCGCGGCCGAGGCGCTGCGCCGTTTCGGCCGCATCGACGGGCTGGTCAACAACGCCGGGCTGGCCGATCCGCACGTGCCGCCGCTGGCCGAACTGGACTGGGCAACCTGGCAGGCGCGGCTGTCGAGCCTGCATGGCGCCTTCCTGTGCAGCAAGCATGCGCTGCCGGCGCTGGCCAGGGCCGAGGGCGGCGGCGCCATCATCAACATCGCCTCCACCCGCGCCTGGCAGTCCGAGCCGCACAGCGAGGCCTATGCGGCGGCCAAGGGCGGCCTGGTCGCCTTCACCCACGCACTGGCGCTGAGCGAGGGCCCGCAGGTACGGGTCAACAGCATCAGCCCGGGCTGGATCACCACCGAGGACTGGCAGGCGCCATCGCGGCGGCGGCGGCCGAAACTTTCGCGCCGCGACCACGAACAGCACCCGGCCGGGCGCGTCGGCGTGCCGGCCGACATCGCGCAACTGGCGGTCTACCTGCTGGCACCGGCGCTGTCGGGCTTCGTCACCGGGCAGGACTTCATCGTCGACGGCGGCATGAGCCGCAGGATGCAGTACGCCTGATCCGCTGGCGGGCCGTCATGGCCCGCGCAGCGAGGGCTCCAGCAGCGGCCGCACCTCGGCCAGCGAGCCGATGATGCGGTGGCCCAGCGCGCGCACCTGCTCATCGGGCAACAGCATGTCCGGCACCTGGATCGGGGTCATGCCGGCGGCCAGCGCGGCGCGCACGCCGGTAGGCGAATCCTCCAGCACCACGCAGTCCTCCGGGGCCACGCCCAGCTTGCGTGCGGCCAGCAGGTAGACATCCGGCGCCGGCTTGGGCGCGGCGACATCGCTGCTGGTGCAGACCACGTCGAAATGCTGCAGCAGGCCGGAGGCCTCGAGCTTGCGCAGCGCCAGCGGGCGCCGGGTCGAGGTTGCCACCGCCCGCGGCAGCCCGGCTTCGCCCAGCCACCGCAGCAGCTCGACGATGCCGGGGCGATGGGCAATGCCGCGGGCCACTTCCTCGTCGTAGAGCATGTGGCAGCGCTGCAGGATGGTGTCGGCCGCGGTGTCACCGACGCGCCCGGCCAGCAGCCGCCGGCAGGCCGCATCGCCCTGCCCGACCATCGCCACCCAGAAATCGAATTCGATCTGGCAGCCGTGCTCGCGGGCGGCGCGGTCCAGGCATCCGAGGATGGTGCGCTCGCTGTCGAGCATCAGCCCGTCCATGTCGAACACCACCGCGCGCGGGCGGAACGGCAGGGCCGGCGTCATCCGCGCTGGCCGAACAGGCGCTCCAGGTCGCCGGCATCGAGCATCCGCCACTGACCCGGCTCCAGAGCGCCCAGTTCCAGCCCGCCGATGCGGCTGCGGTGCAGCGCCTGCACGTGGTTGCCGACGGCAGCGAACATGCGCCGCACCTGGTGGTAGCGGCCCTCGTGCAGCACCAGCCGCGCGCGACGCGGTCCCAGCACTTCGAGTTCGGCCGGCAGCAACGGCTTGTCCTCCGACTCCAGCATCAGCGTGCCGGACGCGAAGGTCGCCGCCTCGTCGCCGCGCAGGTCCTGCGCCAGCTCGGCCTCGTAGACCTTGTCCAGCGCCGACTTCGGCGAAACGATCCGGTGCAGCAGCGCGCCGTCGTCGGTGAGCAGCAGCAGGCCGCTGGTATCGCGGTCCAGCCGGCCCACGGAGGACAGCACCGGCGAGCGGTCGCGGAAACGCGGCGGCAACAGGTCGTAGATCAGCCGGCCCACGTCCTTGGTCGAACAGGTGAAGCCGGCCGGCTTGTGCAGCATCAGGGTCAGGCCCGGCGGCGGGTCCAGCGGCTCGCCGTCGATGCGGATGACCTGGGGCTCGACCTTGTCATCGGCGTACAGCACCTCGCCGTCGGCATCGGTGATGCGGCCCTCGCGGAACATCATCTGCACCTGCTTGCGGCTGCCGTAGCCGAGGTTGGCGATGTGCTTGACCAGCTTCATGCGCGCACTCCGCCACGGCCACGGGTGCCGACGATGACCTTGAAGCCATCCCGCTCGGCGGCCACGCGCACCTCGCCGAAACTGTCGTTGAGGATCTGCTCGTACGGCAGGTGGCGGTTGGCGACCATGAACAGGCGGCCGCCCGGGCGCAGCGCCTGCGCGGCCACGGCGATGAAGCGCTGGCCGATGTCCGGGCGGTCGGCGCGCGAGGGCGTGTGGAACGGCGGGTTGCTGACCACGAAGTCGTAACGGCCCTCGATGCCGGCAGTGACGTCATGCCAGTGGTAACGCAGCGTGGCGGCGCTGCCGGTGGCCTGCAGGTTGCGCCGGGCCAGCGCCAGCGCGCGGTCCTCGGCCTCGTACAGGTCCAGCGCGGTCACCTTCGGGCAACGCGCCAGCACCTCGGCCGACAGGTAGCCGTAGCCGGCACCCAGGTCGGCACCGTGTCCGGCCAGGTCGGCCGGCAGCTGCTCGACCAGCAGCGCGGAGGCCGGGTCGATGCGGTCCCAGGCGAACACGCCTGGGCGACTGTGGAAGCGGCCGTCCAGGATCGGGCGCGGCGCATCGAGCGCGGCCCAGCGCTTGCTCAGCCCTTCGTCGTGGCCGCCGTCCAGCGGCGCGGTCCAGTAGGCGCGGCAGTGGTTCTTGGTCATCTTGCCGCCGAGCCCGGCCAGCTGCTGCAGGTCGCTCTCGCCGGAGCGGGCGCCCTCGTTGTTGGACTGGCAGGCCAGCACCACGCCACCGGGCGCGGCCAGCGCCACGGCACGGGCAAACAGCGCGCGCGCCTCCTCGCGCTGGCGCGGCGGCAGCACCAGCACCAGGGCATAGCGGGTCGCGTCGTTCCCGACCTCCTCCTCGCTGCGCACGGTCCAGCCACTGCGCTGCAGCGCCTCGGCGAACGGGCGGAAACTCTGTTCACAGACCAGGGCGCGGCCGCCGGCGGTCTCGCGCAGCGGCCAGCCGTCACGCGCCCTCAGGAACAGCACCGGGCCGTCGGGCCAGCGCAGCTTCCCGCCGGCCAGCGGCAGGAACAGGGTTTCCAGGGGAGCATCGTGCAGGGCAGCCATCGCCGGTTCGCTTTCAGGACAGGGCGCACATTCTAGCTGCCGCGCTGCGCGCACCCAGCGGATTTGCCGCCGCGGCAACGCCGCCTTGATCCATCGGCAACACCCACGGGGCCACCCTCGGGGCTCCACCGTGCAGGAGAAGGCTGATGCGAGCACTGTTCATTGGCGGCGTCGTCGACAACAGCGAGCTGGACCTGGAAAACCCGCGCCCGCCGGCGCACTACCCCGAGGACACCGGCGGCGGGCAATCGCGCTACCGCCTGCACCAGCGCGGCGAGCGCGAGGATGGCAGCGTGGTCTATGCGGTCTATGCGGCTCCGGACATGGACAGCGCCGAGATCGAGCGGATTGCCGCCGAACGCGACTACGCACGTCGCTTCGACGCGCGCCCGGTGACGGTGGACGAATGACCGCCGGGTGACGCCCAGCCGGCTCAGCGGGCCGGAGTCACGCCACGGATGGCGGAGACCAGCTGCGCCACGCTGTAGGGCTTGGGCACGTGTTCCTGGAAGCCGACGCTCAAAGCCATGCGCCGGTCGTCCGAGCGGGCGAGCGCGGTGACCGCAACCGCGGGCAACACCGCCGCGTCCACGCCCAGGTTCTCGCGCAGCGTGCGCACCAGGCCGTAACCATCCATGCCTGGCATGCCGATGTCGGTCAGCAGCACGTCGAAGCGCAGCCGCCCCTCGTCGTCCAGCAGCTCCAGCGCCTCGCCGGCCGAGCTCACGCCGGTCACCTCGGCTCCCTGCTGCTCCAGGATCCGGCACAGGTACTCGAGCACGTCTGGCTGGTCCTCGACCGCCAGCACGCGCACGCCCTGCAGCGCGTCGGGCGCCACTACCTGCTCGAGCACGATCGGCCCGCGAATCACCTGGCGGCGCGGGCGCCCCCCGGTCGTCGTCGGCTGGTGTACCGGCAGGTACACGGTGAACGTGGAGCCCTGGCCCCTGCCCTTGCTCCGGGCACTGACCACACCGCCGTGCAGTTCGACCAGCTGGCGCACGATCGCCAGGCCCAGGCCCAAGCCGCCGTGGCGGCGGGTGGTGGTGCCATCGGCCTGACGGAAGCGGGTGAAAAGGTGTTCGAGGAAATCCTGCGGGATGCCATCGCCGGTATCGCGGATGTAGACCACGTAATGGTCGCGCTCCTGCACCAGCTCGACCTCGATCCGGCCCTGTTCCGGAGTGAATTTCACCGCGTTGGACAGCAGGTTCCAGAACACTTGTTGCAGGCGGGTGAAATCACCCAGCACCAGGCACGGCGTGCCGGGGCATTGCAGGGCCATGACCTGCTGCTTCTCGCCGGCGCTTGGCTCCTGCGCACGTACGGCTTCGGCAACCAGGTCGCGCAGGTCCAGCGCCTCGACCTCCAGCTGCACCTTGCCCAGCAGCATGCTGCTCAGGTCGAGCATGTCCGAGATCAGGCGCTTCTGCGCCATGGCGCTGCTGGCAATGACCTCCAGGCCCTTGCGCAGCGGATTGCCAGGCTCCACGCGCTGCATCAGCAGCTCGGCCCAGCCGAGGATGGTGGTCAGCGGCGTGCGCAACTCGTGCGACAGCGTGGCCAGGAACTCGTCCTTCAAGCGCGCGGTGCTCTCGGCCACGTTGCGGGCCACGCGCTCTGACTGCAGCAGTTCCTCGCGGGCCAGCTCGATCTCGCGGCGCTCGGTCACGTCCGGGCTGTTGCCGGCCAGGCCGATGAAATGGCCATCGGCGCCATGCCGCGGCACCGCGTTCATCTCCAGCCAGCGCCACTGCCCGTCATGGCGGCGCGCGCGCACCAGCACGTGCAGGTTGCGCTCTTCCTGCAGTGCGGTCTCCAGCTCGAAGACGAAGGCCGACAGGTCTTCCGGATGCAGCAGGCCTTCCCACCACTGGTCGCCGCTGACCTTCTCGTCGATCCCGAAGAAATCGCTGAAGGCACTGTTGACGAAGCGGACGTGGCCGGTCGGATCCAGCACCCAGACCGGCATCGGCAGGCCATCGGCCAGCGCGCTGAAGCGCATTTCGCTTTCGGCCAGCTGCAGCTCCATCTGCTTGCGGCCGGTGATGTCGAAGAACAGCACGCCAACCAGGTGTTGCGCCGGGTCGCCGATACGCACGGCCTCCACCGAATACCAGCGACCAACGCCGCGCGCCTCGCGTTCGAAGCGCATCGTGGTGCCGTCGCGCGCCACCTTGCCGTAGTTGACCAGCCATTCCTGCTCCAGCTCGACGCCGAGCGAGCGGATGGTGTGGCCGCAGACATCCTGCAGGCCGGTGGCGTGTTCGAAGGCGTCATTGACCTCGATGAAACGGTAGTCCACCGCCTGATCCCCCTCGAACATCATCTGGATTACGCAGAAGCCGGTGCCCAGGCGCTCGAACACCTCGCGGTAACGCAGCAAGTCGACCGACGGCCCGAACAGGGGGAACGGCTGCGCGGGGCCGGCGTCGAGTGCGGCATTGGACATGATGGAAACCAGACGTCAGGCCTGAACGGCCTCCAACATCTTGAAAACGCCAGCGAGGCCACGTCAAGCGCATTTTTCTTCACATCGGCCGTGAACACTGCCCGAACCGGCGGTGGACAGGGCGCCCGGGAGGTTGAGCCGGAACGGCGGCAGGACCACACTGCAGGGGTCACCCGGCAGCCGGAGGCAGAGATGAAGACCTGGACCCGCACCACGATCGCAATCGCGCTGGCTGGCCTGCTGGCCAGCGGCGCCGTCACCGCCAAACCCCGCAACGTGACCGACCCGGATGCGCCGCGTGCGCTGCCGGCCGAGGGCGCGGTGCAGGTGCAGTGGACCGACCCGGCGCAGTTCACCGAGCTGCGCCACAGCAACAACCGCTGGGAGGCCCGCCGCGGCAACTGGGTCGAGCAGCTGGCCACCCACCTGCGCGAGCGCGCCGACCGTGAGCTGGCCCGGGGCCAGCGGCTGGACGTCACCATCACCGACATCAAGCGCGCCGGTGATTTCGAGCCCTGGCAGAGTCCACAGTTCCGCGACGTGCGTTTCATGCGCGACCTGTACCCGCCGCGCATCTCCCTGCAGTTCACCCTGACCGATGCGCAGGGTCAGGTGCTCGAACAGGGCGAGCGCAAGCTGGTGGACAGCGCCTACCTGCACGGCCGGGGCCTGTATACCGACCAGGATCCGCTGCGTTACGAAAAGCGCCTGATCGATGAGTGGCTGCGGCGCGAACTGCGCGCCGAGCGCGCGACCGCCGGGCTCTGAGCCGCGGCAGCTCCAACGGAAACGGGGACCGCCAGCGGTCCCCGTGTCGTTTCAGGGGTTGAGGTAGCTGCGCGGCACACGCTTGAGCCCGCAGGGCAGGCGGTAGGCGCTGGTGCCGCAGCGCGGAGCCAGCTCGGCGATGGTTGGCTCGTTGCCCCACAGCTGCACCACGCTGCCGAGACCGGCCTGCGGGTGGTCGGTCAGGTCCACGGTGAGCATGTCCATCGACACGCGGCCGATCAGGCTGCCGCGCACGCCGTCGATCATCACCGGGGTGCCATTGGGCGCGAACTGCGGATAGCCGTCGGCATAGCCCATCGCCACCACGCCCACGCGGGTGCGGCGCTGGGCGACGAAACGCGCGCCATAGCCCAGCGGTTCGCCGGGCTCGATCTCGCGCACCGCGATCACCTTCGATTCCAATGTCATCACCGGGCGCAGGCGCTGGGCCAGCTCGTGGTGGTCGGGGAACGGGTTGGCGCCATACAGCATCAGGCCCGGGCGCACCCAGTCGCTGCGCACCTGCGGCCAGCCCAGCAGCGCCGGCGAGTTGCACAGGCTGGTCTCGCCGGCCAACCCCTCGACAGTGCGGGCGAACAGCGCCGCCTGTTCGTTGGTGCGCGGATGTTCCAGCTCATCGGCCCGGGCCAGATGGCTCATCATCACCAGCGGGCCGACGTGCGGGAGCGCCGACAGGCGCGCATGGGCGGCGCGGAAATCCTCCGGCGACAGGCCCAGTCGGTGCATGCCGCTGTCCAGCTTCAGCCACAGCTGCAGCACCGCGTCGGTGGCCAAATCCGCCACCGCCTCGACCTGCCATGGCGAGGCGATCGCGCACCACAGCCGGTGCTCGACGATCAGCGGCAGCTCGGCCGCGTCGAAGAAGCCTTCCAGCAGCAGGATCGGTGCCTGGATGCCGGCCTGGCGCAGTTCCAGCGCCTCCTCGATGCAGGCCACGGCAAAGCCGTCGGCCTCGGGCTCCAGCGCGCGCGCGCAGGCCACCGCGCCGTGGCCATAGGCGTCGGCCTTGACCACGGCCAGCGCCTTGCCGCCGCCCAGCTCACGGGCCAGTCGGTAGTTGTGGCGCAGCGCGTCCAGGTCGATCAATGCACGGGCTGGGCGCACGCCTGCTGCTCCTGGCTTGCCGCGGCCACGCCACGCGAATAACGGAAGATGTCCAGGCCCTCGGTGCTGATCTGCGGGCGGCGGGCGCTCATCAGGTCGGCCAGGTAACGGCCCGAGCCGCAGGCCATGGTCCAGCCCAGGGTGCCGTGGCCGGTGTTGAGGAACAGGTTGCGGTACGGCGTGGCGCCAATCACCGGGGTGCCGTCCGGGGTGGCCGGGCGCAGGCCGGTCCAGAACTCGGCGCGCGACAGGTCACCGCCCTGCGGGTACAGGTCGGTCACCACCTTCTCCAGCGTGGCGCGGCGTTTCGGCGACAGCGACAGGTCGAAGCCTGCCACCTCGGCCATGCCGCCGACGCGGATGCGGTTGTCGAAGCGGGTCACCGCCACCTTGTAGCTCTCGTCGAGGATGGTCGAGTTCGGCGCCATGTCCGCGTTGGTGATCGGCAGGGTCAGCGAATAGCCCTTGAGCGGGTACACCGGCAGGCGCATGCCCAGCGGCGCGACCAGCATCGGGGTATAGCTGCCGAGCGCGGCCACGTAGTGGTCGGCGGTTTCCAGCTCGCCGTTGACCATCACCCCGGTGATGCGGTCGCCCTCGCCGCGCAGGGCCTGGATGTTCTGGCCCTGGCGGAACTCCACCCCGGCCGCGGCAGCCAGTGCCGCCAGCTTGCGGGTGAACAACTGGCAGTCGCCGGTCTGGTCCTCGGGCAGGCGCAGCGCGCCGACCAGCCTGTCGGCCACGCCGGCCAGCGCCGGCTCGGCGGCGATGATGCCGGCGCGGTCCAGCACCTCGTAGGGCACGCCGTACTGGCGCAGGACCTCGATGTCCTGGGCGGCGGCATCGAGCTGCTGCTGGGTGCGGAACAGCTGGGTGGTGCCCAGCTGGCGACCTTCGTAGTCGATGCCGGTCTCGGCGCGCAGCGCGTTGATGCAGTCACGGCTGTAGTCGGACATGCGCACCATGCGCGCCTTGTTGATCGCGTAGCGCTCGGCGGTGCAGTTGCGCAGCATCTGCCACAGCCAGCGGTACTGGGCCCAGTCGGCGGTCGGGCGGATCGCCAGCGGCGCGTGTTCCTCGAACAGCCACTTCATCGCCTTCAGCGGTACGCCGGGCGCCGCCCACGGCGAGGTGTAGCCAAACGACAGCTGGCCCGCATTGGCATAGCTCGTTTCCAGGCCCGGGGCCTGCTGGCGGTCAATCACCGTCACCTCGAAACCCGCCTGCCGCAGGTACCAGGCACTGGTCGTGCCGATGACCCCGCCTCCAAGCACCAGAACTCGCATCTTCTTCTCCAGACCGGATCATTCCCTGCCTGAAAGCGCGCAGGGACAATAAAGGGCGCAGTATAAAAAGCCTGTTCTGGTGGTTTTCCCCCTTTTTTCGGAAGATGGCCAGAGAATTTCCCGAAAACATCCCGGACGACAGAGCCCGATGAGCACCCGCCCCCGCGACCTGGACAAGATCGACCGCAAGATCCTGCGCATCCTGCAGTCCGAAGGGCGTATTTCCTTCACCGAACTGGGCGAGCGCGTGGGCCTGTCCACCACCCCGTGCACCGAGCGCGTGCGCCGGCTGGAGCGCGACGGCGTGATCACCGGCTACTACGCACGGCTGGACCCGCAGCACCTCAAGGCCAACCTGCTGGTGTTCGTGGAGATCTCGCTGGCCTACAAGTCCGGCGACATCTTCGAGGAGTTCCGCCGCGCCGCGCTCAAGCTGCCCAACGTGCTGGAGTGCCATCTGGTGTCCGGCGACTTCGACTACCTGATCAAGGCGCGGATCAGCGAGATGGCCTCCTACCGCAAGCTGCTCGGCAGCACCCTGCTGACTCTGCCGCACGTGCGCGAATCCAAGAGCTACATCGTCATGGAAGAGGTCAAGGAGACCCTGTTCCTGCCGATCGCCGATTGAGCGGATCGCCGCTCGCCGTTCCGGTCAGGGCTTGATGCGCACGCCGTCGCCACTGGGCACCGCGTCGTAGTAGCGGCCGGTCCGCGTATCCAGCACCCGGTTGGGGCCGGCCTCTTTCATCCCGTGCAGCAGTTGGCCATTGCGGCCATAGACCCGCGGCGGCGCCTTCGGCACCTCCGGCACGGCCGGCTGCGAAGGGCCGGTGCTCTTGATCGGATGGGTCGCCAGCTTCTGCCGGATCTGTTGCTGCTGGGGACTGGCCGGGGTCGCCGGTGCCGGCGTGGCCGGAGCCGGCCGGGTCGCGGTCGGCGACGCTGGTTTGAACGGGGCCTGCGCCAGCGCCGGCGTGGCCAGCAGCAGGCCCCCGGCCAGGGCAATGCTCCTGCGGAAGCTCGATGTCATGGCGTTTGCTCCACTGCGGACAGGTCACCAGCTTGCGCGCCGGCCACTGTCATCGCGATGAATGCCCGGCGGAAGACGGGTTGATGCGGACGCCGCCAGCCCTCATCTGCAGGGAATCGCGCATGCCGCGCGCCCACCAGGACGCCTGATGACCGCCTTCGACCTCACCCCGCCCTCGAGCGAACAACGCGATGCCCTGGTGGCCGGCCTCAACGCCGATGAACGCCGGGTGCTGCTGCAGCACGGCACCGAGGCCCCGTTCTGCGGGGTGTTCCTGGACAACAAGCGCGACGGCGTCTACTGCTGCCGGCTGTGCGGGCTGCCGCTGTTCCGCTCCAGCGCCAAGTTCGACTCGGGCACCGGCTGGCCGAGCTTCTTCGCGCCCTACCACCCCGACCACATCGGCTACGTGCGCGACCTCAGCCACGGCATGATCCGCACCGAGGAGGTCTGCGCCCGCTGCGGCAGCCACCTGGGCCACGTGTTCCCTGACGGCCCGCCGCCGACCGGCGAGCGCCACTGCCTGAATTCGGTCTCGCTGTCGTTCACCGGGCTGGGCCAGACCTTCCCCGACCCACTGGGGCGCGGCGGCGCCGAAGCGGAACCTGCCACCTGAACCCAGCCCGCCGGGCCTCCGCGGCCCGCGGCTCAAGAAAACCCCGGCGGCGCCGAAATCGGGATAACCCCTTCCCGCGTCGCCGCCATGCTCATCTTCATTGGTTTCCTAGTCGTCATCCTCAGCGTGCTCGGTGGTTATGTCGGCGCCCACGGCAAGCTGTCCGCACTGTGGCAGCCGTATGAGCTGGTGATCATCGGCGGCGCGGCCCTCGGTGCCTTCCTGGTCGGCACCCCGGTGCGGCTGGTCAAGCAGACCTGGGCCGACACCGTCGGTGTGTTCAAGGGCCCGCGTTACAAGAAGCAGGATTACCTGGATGTGCTCAGCCTGCTCTACGAGCTGCTGAACAAGGCCCGCCGCGAGGGCTTCATGGCGCTGGAAGACCACGTCGAGAACCCGGCCGAGAGCGCGATCTTCGCCAACTATCCCAAGGTCCAGGCCGACCACCACCTGGTCGACTTCATCACCGACTGCCTGCGCCTGATGATCGGCAGCAACATCGAGCCGCACGAGCTCGAGCCGCTGCTCGAGCTGGAGCTGGAAAAGCACCACATGGAAGCCACCGCCACCGCCGGCGTGCTGAACAAGGTCGCCGACGGCCTGCCCGGCTTCGGCATCGTCGCCGCGGTGCTGGGCATCGTCATCACCATGGCCTCGATCGGCGGTGACATCGCCGAGGTTGGCGCGCACGTGGCCGGTGCGCTGGTCGGCACCTTCCTCGGCATCCTGCTGGGCTATGGCTTCGTCGGCCCGCTGGCCGCGGCGATCGAGGCCCGCGCCGAGCAGGACGCGCGGATCTACGAGTCGGTCAAGACCGCCCTGTTGGCCTGCCTGCGTGGCTACAACCCGAAGATCGCGCTGGAATTCGCCCGCAAGACCGTGCCCTCCACCCTGCGCCCGAGCTTCCTCGACTTCGAGCAGCACCTGAAGACGATCAAGTAAGGCCAGGCCGATGAGCGAGAACAAACCCACCGTCATCGTGCGCCGGGTCAAGAAGGCCGGCCACGCTGCGCACCATGGCGGCTCGTGGAAGGTGGCCTACGCCGACTTCGTGACCGCGATGATGGCCTTCTTCCTGGTGCTGTGGCTGATGGCGGTGACCACCGCGCCGGAGCGCGCGGCGATCTCCGAGTACTTCCGCAACCCGAGCACGCTCAAGGGCAAGAGTTCGGTCCCGGCGCCGGCCCAGAACGGCCCCGGTGGCGCCAGCACGTCGATGATCCGCCTCGGCGGCGCCACCGACATCTCGCGCGGGCAGGGCGATGACCCGTTCCAGAACCAGCAGCGAAACGTGCCGCGCGAGCAGGAAGACCACCTGCGCGACAAGCGCCGGCTCGAGGAGCTGATGCAGGAACTGCGCGAGGCGATCAGCCGGAGCCAGGCGCTGGAACCGTTCAAGGACCAGCTGCTGCTGGACATCACCCCCGAGGGCCTGCGCATCCAGATCGTGGACAAGCAGAACCGGCCGATGTTCGACCTCGGCAGCGCCGCGCTGATGCCGTACACCCGCGAGATCCTGCTGGAGCTGTCGGAGTACATCAACCACGTGCCGAACCGGATCTCGATCACCGGCCACACCGACACCACCGCGTACCGCATGCGCACCGGCTACAGCAACTGGGAGCTCAGTGCCGACCGTGCCAACGCCGCGCGCCGCACCCTGGTCAGCGGCGGCATGGCCGAGGACAAGGTGACCCGCGTGGTCGGGCTGTCGTCCTCGGTGCTGTTCGACAAGGCCAATCCGCAGAACCCGATCAACCGCCGCATCAGCATCGTGGTGATGTCCCGGCAGGCCGAGGCCGACGCCCTGGCCGACAGCGACCAGTCGCTGGCGCTGTCCCCGCTGCAGCGCGATGCCGACCTGGCCATGCCCGACCCGCCCGTGGAAGAGCCAGCCGCCACGCCCGCCAGCCCCTGACCGGGGCGGCGGAAGCGACGCCACGACCAAGGCCGCCTACAATGGGCGGCCTTTCCGCATTACAGGCATACGCCCCATGTCCAAGCAGTCCAAGGCCAAGCGCGACAAGCGCAAGAAGCAGCAGCCGCGTCGTCCGTTCGCCCGCCTCGGTGGCGCCCAGCCGGTCCAGAACCACGCCGTGCTGAAGAACGAGGAAGGCGTGGTCGTGGCCGCCATCGGCCTGCAGGGCAGCGAGTGGCTGCTGGCCATCGGCGGCCAGACCATGGGCAATGCCGACAACCCGGTGCCGATGCTGGCCATGCTCAAGCACCTGGCCAACGTCCAGGAGAAGGAAGGCCGCAAGGTCGAACTGGAATACTCGGCCGCGCTGCAGCAGATGATCGACGACCTGGCCGCCGACGAAGGCAAGACTGCCGAGGAATACCTGGCCGCGCTGGTGTCCGAGTTCGAGAACCAGCAGGACGAGGAAGATGCCGAGGGCGCCGGGGAGGGCCTTGGCGAGGCTGCCGAAGCCGAAGCCCCGGAAGCCGGCGAAGACAAGCCCCAGGCCTGATCCGGGGGCGTGGGATGGCCGTCTACATCGACGATGCGGTGCATCCCTGGCGCGGCGAGCGCTGGGCGCACCTGATGGCCGACACCCTGGCCGAGCTGCACGCGATGGCCGCGCAGCTCGGCATCCCGCGCCGGGCCTTCCAGAACCGCTCCAGTGGCGCCCACTACGACGTGCCGGCGCCATTGCGCGAGCGGGCCATTGCCCTGGGCACGGTGCCGCTGTCGCGGCATACCGACCGCGAGCGGCTCAAGGCGGTGATCGCAAATGCCCGCGCGCAGTATCAGCCCTGAGCGGGCCGGTCTTCCTCAGAACGGATCGCTGGCCGGGCGCACTTCCACGTCCAGCAGCGAGCACAGCGCCAGCATCGCCTCGTCGTCGCGGCGCAGCGCCGCCCAGCCGGCATGGCAGCCGTTGCCGGTGTTCCAGGTCCACAACGTGTAGCCGTGCTCGCGCAGCCGGTCATGGGCGACGGCCATCAGCGCCGGTACGTCCAGCTCCTGCACGAAATCCTCGTCATCCAGGTCGCCACCCCAGTCGATGCGCAGGTTCCAGCGCGCGGCCAGCTCGTCGATCGCGCTGACGAAGGCGTCGATGTCGTCGGCATCGACGAAGAAGCCGGACTGCCAGTCGATCGCGTCCTTCAACGCCCACAGCCAGCGCTCGTCGTCGGCGCTGACCTCGCCGCCCAGCTGCTCGCGCAGCGCATCGAACTGGCGCAGCGCGCTCTCCTCGTCGCCGGGATTGATCAGCAGCAGCAGGTTCCAGACCCGGGCCGGATGGTCGTCAACGTCGAATTCCGGCGGCAGGTCCTCGAAATCCTCGTAATCGGCGCTGTTGTCGGGCATGTCGATCCTCTGTGGGGCGCGTGGTGCAGCGCGCATTCTGAGGCCGCGCGCGGCGATGCGCCACGCGTGAATCGGCAGCGCCGCGTGCACGGTTTATCCTTGCGCGCGGAAGGCGGCCGCGTTGGCCCGCCAGCACTGGTAGAAGATGAGCGATACCCCTCCCGATCGCCTGGCGATCAACCCGCAGAGCCCGTTCCACGATGCAGCCGCGCTGGAGCGTGGCGTGGGCGTGCGTTTCAACGGCATCGAACGCGACGACGTCGAGGAATACTCGGTCAGCGAAGGCTGGATCCGGGTCCAGGCCGGCCGCTCCCGCGACCGCCGCGGCAACCCGATGACGATCAAGGTCAAGGGCCAGGTCGAGGCCTACTTCCTGCAGGCGCAGGAACAGTAATCCCGGCGCCGGCACCCGCGCGGGTGCCGGCCGCTCACGACCGCAGGCGGTAGCCGCGGCGGAACATCCACCAGATCACCACCAGGCAGGCGGCCATGAAGGCCAGGGTCATGCCGGTGGCCATCGCGATGTGCACGTCGGCCTGGCCATAGAAGCTCCAGCGGAAGCCGCTGACCAGGTACACCACCGGGTTGAACAGGGTGATCTTCTGCCACAGCGGCGGCAGCATGCTGATCGAGTAGAAGCTGCCACCGAGGAAGGTCAGCGGGGTGACCACCATCAGCGGGATCACCTGCAGCTTCTCGAAGCCATCGGCCCAGATGCCGATGATGAAGCCGAACAGGCTGAAGGTGACGGCGGTGAGCACCAGGAAGCCGAACATCCAGACCGGATGGGCGATCTCGTAGGGCACGAAGATCCGGGCCGTGGCCAGGATCAGCAGGCCCAGCATCACCGACTTGGTCGCTGCCGCGCCGACATAGCCGACCACGATCTCCCACCACGACACCGGCGCGGACAGCACCTCGTAGATCGTGCCGGCCCAGCGCGGCATGTAGATCCCGAACGAGGCGTTGGAGATGCTCTCGTTGAGCAGCGACAGCATGATCAGGCCGGGGATGATGAAGGCGCCGTAGCTGACCCCGTCGATGTCGCCCATGCGCGAGCCGATCGCCGCGCCGAACACCACGAAGTACAGCGAGGTCGACAGCACCGGCGAGGCGATGGACTGGGTCAGCGTGCGGAACGCGCGCGCCATCTCGAAACGGTAGATGGCGCCGATGGCATGCAGGTTCATGCGCGGCCCTCCCTGCGGGCGTCGTGCACCAGGCTGACGAAGATGTCCTCCAGCGAGCTCTCGCTGGTGTGCAGGTCCTTGTAGTCGATGCCGTGCTCGCCGAGCTGGCGCAGCAGCCCGGCAATGCCGGTGCCCTCGCCCTGCGCGTCGAAGGTGTAGACCAGGGTGGCGCCGTCGGCGGACAGTTCCAGCGGCAGCCCGGCCAGCGCCTGCGGCACTTCAGCAAGCGGCTGCTGCAGGCTCAGCGCCAGCTGCTTCTTGCCGAGCTTGCGCATCAGCGCGTGCTTTTCCTCCACCAGCACCAGCTCGCCGCGGTTGATCACCCCGACCCGGTCGGCCATCTCCTCGGCCTCCTCGATGTAATGGGTGGTCAGGATGATGGTCACGCCCTGCTCGCGCAGGCGCCGCACCATCTGCCACATGTCGTGGCGCAGCTCCACGTCCACGCCGGCGGTGGGTTCGTCCAGGAACAGGATGCGTGGCTCGTGCGCCAGCGCCTTGGCGATCAGCACGCGCCGTTTCATGCCGCCGGACAGCGTGGCGATCTTGCTGTTGCGCTTGTCCCACAGCGACAGCGCGCGCAGCACCCGTTCCAGGTGGGCGTCGTCGCGCGGCTTGCCGAACAGGCCGCGGCTGAAGCGCACCGTGGCCCACACCGTCTCGAAGGCATCGGTGGCCAGCTCCTGCGGCACCAGCCCGATCAGCTGCCGGGCAGCGCGGTAGTCGCGCACGATGTCGTGGCCGTCGGCCAGCACCGTGCCCTGGCTGGGGTTGACCAGGCCGCAGACGATGCTGATCAGGGTGGTCTTGCCGGCGCCATTGGGACCGAGCAGGGCGAAGATCTCGCCGCGCTCGATCTCCAGGTCGACGCTGCGCAGCGCCTGGAAGCCGCCGGCGTAGGTCTTGCCCAGGCCTTGGATGGAGATGATCGATGGCATGGCGGTCCCGTGGTATGGCGCAGGCTGCACAGGCTAGTGCGCGATGCCGGCGCTGCAAAGCCGCCCGCCGGGGATGGTCCATCCCGCCCCCGGGATGGCCGCGACGCCTCACTCGCGCTGGCGCGATTCCAGCAGGTCCAGGTTGCGGATCAGCCGCCGCGACAGCTCGTCGGAGATGCTGCCGCGCCGGGTCAGTCGGAACAGCTCCTCGCGCTCGGCGGTGAGCCCGGCCATGCGCAACTTGCGGTAGCTGCGCTGCATGCGCCGCACCTGCTCGGGGTCGGCATCCGGGTCATCGCCCAGTTCCAGGTTGCGCTGGTACAGCTGGCTGACCCGCGCGGCGGCATCGTTGAGCAGCTGCACCGTGGTCGCCGGCTGGTTCTCGGCCATCTTCTGCCGTGCCTTTTCAACCGCGGCCAGCGCGGCGCGCGAGGATAGCTTGCGCGCCAGGTCCTGCTCGCGCGCCTCGCCCTCGTCATGCGGCAGCTCCAGGCCGTGCAGCAGGCGTGGCAGCAGCAGGCTGGCCGAAACCAGCGAGCACAGGATCACCGCCGCGGCCAGGAAGATCACCAGGTCGCGGGCGGGGAACGGCTCGCCGCCCGGCAGCATCAGCGGCAGGGTCAGCACGCCGGCCAGGGTGATGGCACCGCGCACGCCGGCCACCGAGGTGGCCAGGATCACCCGCCATGGCGTACCGGCGCGCTGCTGGCCGCGCATCCGCGCCTTGAACAGGTTCCAGCGCATCGACAGCCATACCCACAGCAGCCGCAGCAGCACCAGGCCCAGGTTGATCGCCACCACGTAGACCGCCAGCCACCACGGGCTCTGGTGGCCGGTCTCGTCCATGCTGTGGATGGCCCGCTCGACGATGCCGGGCAGCTGCTCGCCCAGCAGCACGAACATGATGCCGTTGAAGGCGAACTGCACCGTGCTCCACACCGCCGCGCGCTGCACGCGCATGCTGCCGCTGATGCGGCCGGTCAGCTCGACGTAGCTCATGCAGATGCCGGCAGCGACCGCGGCGAGGATGCCCGAGGCGTGGAATTCCTCGGCCACCAGGTAGGCGGCGAACGGGATCAGCAGGTTGACCAGCAGCGCGGCGCCGGCCTCCTCGCCAAACCGGCCCCAGAGCCAGCGCTGCGCCGCCGACACGCCCAGGGTCACTGCCACGCCGATGGCCAGCCCGGCGAAGGCCACCCACAGGAAGGTCAGCGAGGCCGAGGCCAGCGAGAACGTGCCGGTCATCACCGCGGCGACCGCGAAACGGAAGCAGACCAGGCCCGAGGCGTCGTTGAGCAGCGACTCGCCCTCGAGGATGTGCATCAGCCGCTTGGGAATCGGCGCGCGCGCGGCGATCGCGCCGACGGCTACCGGATCGGTCGGCGAGATGATCGCCGCCAGCGCGAAGGCCACCGCCAGCGGCATGGCCGGGATCATCCAGTGGATCATGAAGCCGGCGCCGATCACGGTGAACAGCACCAGGCCGAAGGCCAGCTCCAGGATCGTGGTCTTGTCGCGGAGCAGGCCCTGCTTGGGGATGCGCCAGCCGTCCAGGAACAGCAGCGGCGGCAGCAGCAGCAGGAAGAACATCTCCGGGTCCAGCGTGTGGCCGCGGTTGAACACGCCGGAGATGACCGCGCCCAGGCCGATCTGCACCAGCGGCAGCGGCAGCGAGAACGGCAGGATCCGGACCAGGTAGCCGCTGGCCACGACGGCCACCAGCATGGCCAGGACGATTTCAATGGTGTGCATGCAGCGATCCGGGCAGTGGCAGCGACCGCGCGACGGGTTCAAAAGGTCCGGGGAAAACTAGCACAGCGTGCGGGCGCTGGCCGCATTGGCGTTACGTGTGATCCACCGGTTCGACGGCGGTTTCGCACAGCGCCCTGAGCACGTCGCCCAGCGGCGCCGGGCGGCCCAGCAGGTAGCCCTGCAGCTAGTCGCAACCATGGGCGGCCAGCCAGGCCTGCTGGCCCGGGGTTTCCACGCCTTCGGCGATCACCTTCAGTCCCATCGAGTGCCCCAGCGACAGCAGCGCGCGGCAGATCGCGGCGTTGCGCGGGTTGAATTCGACGTCGTTGACGAAGCCGCGGTCGATCTTGAGCGTGTCCAGCGGCAGGTGCTGCAGGTAGGACATGCTGGAGAAACCGGTGCCGAAGTCGTCCAGCGACACGCTGATGCCCTTGTCGTGCAGCAGGCGCATGGCCTGCAGTGCCTGCGCCGGTTTGTGCATCAGGCTGCTTTCGGTCAGCTCCACCTGCAGCGCGCCGCGCTCCAGGCCGAATTCCTCGATGGCGCGGACAAAGTCGCCGGCCAGGTCGCTGCCGAAGAACTGCACCGCCGACACGTTCACCGCCACCGGCACGTGGCCGAAGCCGGCCATGACCAGCTGGCGCTGGGCGGCGGCCGCGGCACGGATCACCCAGCGCCCCAGCGCGATGATCAGGCCGGTGTCCTCGCACAGCTGGATGAACTGGTCCGGGCCGATCCAGCTGCCATCGGGCTGCGGCCAGCGCAGCAGGGCTTCGAGCGCGGCCACGCTGCCGTCGTCGGCATGCTGGATGGGCTGGAAATGGAGCACGAATTCCTCACGCTCGATGGCCTGGTGGATGCGGCCGGCCAGGCGCAGGCGCTCGGACAGGCGATCGGCAATGCCCGGCTCGAACCAGCACACCGGCACTCGGTCCTCGTGCGCGGCGTGGGCGGCCTGGGCGGCGCGGCCGATCACCTGTTCGGCCTGCTCGCCCGCCGCGCCGGTGGCCACACCGATGCGTGCCTCCAGCTGGTGCCAGGAATCGGGCGTACGCACCGGCTCGGCCACCACTTCCTGCAGCGCCTCCAGCGCCCGCTGCGGGTCCTGGTCGCCACTGATGGCCAGCACGAAGTCCTCGCCCGGCTCGTAAGCCAGCAGGCCCCAGCGCGCGCCCAGGCCGCCCAGCCGTGCCACCAGCGCATGCAGCACGCGGTCGCCGGCCTCGCGGCCGAGGGTGTCCCCGATCATGCGCAGGCCGCGCAGCTGCAGGTAGGCGACGGTGCAGGGACCACCGCGGAAATCCAGGGTTTCGGCCAGCGCACGCACGGTCAGCAGGCCGGTCTCGGCGTTGTGGCTGGCGCGGTAGGCCAGCTCGCGCTCGTAGGCCATCGACTTGCTGACATCCTCGGCCAGCACCATGCAGGCCTGCACGCCGCCGAACTCGATCCCCGCCACGTGGCCGCGCACCTCCAGCAGGCTGCCGTCCTTGCGGCGGTGGGTGCGCACCACCGCGTCGCGGACGTGGCCTTCCCGGGCCAGGCCCAGCGACTCGTGGACCTCGGACCGGGCATCGGCCGGGCGGATGTCCAGGATCGACATCGACAGGAATTCATCGCGGCTGTAACCGTACTGCTCCAGCGCGGCGTGGTTGACCTCGAGGAAATGCAGGGTCTGCAGGTCGAACAGCCACATTGGGATCGGGCTGCGGTCGAACACCAGGCGGAACTGGCGCTCGGCCGCCTCGATGCGCGCCTCGCCCTCGATGCGCTCACTGACGTCCACCAGCGCGCCGGTCAGGCGCGGCGCGGTGCGCGGCGCCTGCACCAGCTCGCCACGCGCCGACAGCCAGCGCATGCTGCCGCCCGCGCCGAACAGCCGGAACATCACGCTCATCGGGCCCTTGCCGGCCCAGGTGTCGTCGAGCATGGACGCCAGCATCGCGCGATCGTCGACATGCACCCGGGCCAGCACGTCATCGCGGCGGGCATTGCGTTGCGGCAACCCGAAGATCCGCTGTGAGGAACGCGACCAGTGCAGTTCGCCCGCGGCATCCATCCACCACGTGCCGACGCGGCCGACGCGGTGGGCCAGCGCCAGTTCGGCGGCACCGGTGCGCAGCTCCTCGCCCAGCCGCCGCTGCTCGGCGAGGTTGCCGCGCATGCTCCACAGCAGGTAGCCAAAGCCGAACCAGTACATCAGGTACAGGACGATGGCCGAATACATCAGCGGCCACCACGGCGCGAGCACGTCGCTGCGGGCCAGGCCGACATAGGCCTGCAGCGGGAAACGCGCAGGTGCCGACACGGCGGCGATGCGGTACTCGCCGTCATCCGGCGGCAGCAGCATGGTGGAATCCAGCGGCGTGGCCACGCGGTGGCCCACCCAGCGTGCCGGATCCTGGCTGTGCGCGACCAGCTCGCCCTGGGCGGTGGCAATGGCCACCACGCCGCGGCGACCGGCATCCAGCCCGACCACGGCCTCCTGCGCTTCGCCCAGCCGCAAGCGCGCCAGCAGCCAGCGGCCCGGCTCCATCGGCATGGCCAGCCGCAGCAGCGGTTCACCGCCATCGGCGACCTGCAGCGGGCCCACCTGCAGCCGGGTGCCACCTGCCGGCATCGACACCCTGGTCCATACCGGCATCGACAGGTCGCCAATACCAAATTCCAGGGGCTGCCCGCTGTCGTTGACCAGCTCCACGCTGTGCAGCACCAGGTTGCGCGAGAGTACGTCCTCGATGGACGCCTGCAGCAGCGACGGGGCGTCTTCGGGCACCCGGTCGAACAGGCGCCGGCCGTCGCTGGCTATGCCTTCCAGGGCACGCTCGACGGTGGCCAGTTCCGATTGCAGCAAGCGGTCAACGCCGGTCACCAGCGCCTGGCTCTGGCGCTGCGCCGCATCTAGGCGGTTGCTGCGGTCATGCCACAGGATCACGGCCAAAAAGCCGGCCAGCAGGATCGCCAGCAGCAGCCCGAACCCGGCCACCGCCCGGAGCGACCTTGCCATCGCCTGCATCATCGGCAGCGCTGGAGTGCCAGGCGTCATCGGCACGGGCGTTTACGAAGCAATGGTGGTTCCCCGCGAATGGACAGACTGCCGGGGTCGCATAGCGCACGCGCGCCGGTTCCCCACCTGCGCCGTTGCCGTTCCCCCTGGGCCCCAGCATGCCCCAAGCGGACCGGGCGCGTGAAGCATGACCTTTGCACTAGTGCCACGCGCCGCGCCGGGGTCGACCATACGTGCAACTCCCGTGCCGCCGGCACGGCTCCCCGGCCCTGCGTGGAAACCACCATGACACCCAGACACCTGCTCCTGCCCCTGATGATCGGCGCCGCCCTGGCCACCACCGGCTGCAACCGCGAACCCGCCGCCACGGCCCAGGACGCGCCGGCCGCTGCCAGCCAGCCTGCCGCCACCCCGCAACTGGGCAGCTTCGGCTTCGATGCGGCCGGCATGGACCGCAGCATCGCCCCGGGCGATGACTTCTTCGGCTACGCCAACGGCACCTGGGTGAAGAACACCGAGATCCCGGCCGACCGCTCCAGCCACGGCAGCTTCCACGTCATCGCCGAAAAGACCCTGGCCGGCACCCGCGCCATCCTCGAGGAGGCCGGCAGCGCCACCGACGCCGGCGCCCGCCGCATCGGCGATTACTACGCTGCGTTCATGGACGAGGCCGGCATCGAGGCCCGCGGCCTGGCGCCGCTGCAGCCGTCGCTGCGGGCCATCGCCGGGATCGGCGACAAGGCCGCGCTGGCCCGTGCGCTAGGCGGCGACCTGCGGGCCGACGTCGACCTGCTCAACGCCACCGACTTCTACACCGACCGCATGTTCGGCCTGTGGGTCTCGGTGGACCTGCTGCAGCCCGACCGCGTCGCGCCCTACCTGGTACAGGGCGGCCTGGGCATGCCCGACCGCGACTTCTACCTCGAAGGCGGGCGCATGGCCGAGCTGCGCAAGGCCTACACCGGCTACGTGGCGCAGATGCTGGAACTGGCCGGGATCGACGATGCCGCCGCCAGGGCGCAGCGTATCGTCGCGCTGGAGACGAAGATCGCCCGCACCCACGCCACCCAGGAACAGACCAACGACATCGAAGCCGGCGCCAATGCCTGGAAGCAGGCCGATTTCGCCAGCAAGGCACCGGGCATGGACTGGGCGGCCTTCCTCGACGCGGCGGGGCTGGCCGGGCAGCAGGACTTCATCGTCTGGCAGCCCGACGCCGTGGCGGGGCTGTCCAAGCTGGTGGCCAGCGAGCCGCTGGACACCTGGAAGGACTACCTCGCCTTCCACGCCATCGACCGGGCCGCACCCTACCTGCCCAAGGCCCTGGCCGATGCACGCTTCGCCTTCCACGGCACCACGATGAACGGCACGCCGCAGCAGTCCGACCGCTGGAAGCGCGCGGTGGCCGATGCCAACCAGGCGCTGGGCGAGGCGATCGGCAGGATCTATGTCGAGCGCCACTTCGATGCCAACACCAAGGCGCGGGCCGATGAAATGGCGCGCAACATCATTGCCGCCTTCGGCAAGCGCATCGACGCGCTGGACTGGATGTCGCCGCAGACCAAGGCCGAGGCCAAGGCCAAGGTCGAAGGCATGAGCGTGGACATGGGCTACCCCAGCAAGTGGCGCGACTACTCGGCGCTGGAGATCCGCCGCGATGACGCCCTGGGCAACGCCCAGCGCGCGGAGCTGTTCGAGTATCAGCGCAACATCGCCAAGCTCGGCAAACCGGTGGACCGCAGCGAATGGGCAATGCTGCCGCAGACGATCAACGCGATGAACGTGCCGCTGGAGAACCGCCTGGTGTTCCCGGCCGCGATCCTGCAGCCGCCGTTCTTCGATGGCGCCGCCGATGATGCAGTGAACTACGGCGCGATCGGCGCGGTGATCGGCCACGAGATCAGCCACAGCTTCGACAGCTCCGGCGCCCTGTTCGATGCCAGCGGCAAGCTGCGCAACTGGTGGACCGAAGAGGACCTGCGCAGGTTCAACGCCGCCGGCGACGCGCTGGTCGCGCAGTACGAGCAGTACTCGCCTTTCCCCGGCAGCAAGGTCAACGGCCGCCTGACCCTGGGCGAGAACATCGCCGATGTCGCCGGCCTGGCCACCGCGCATGATGCGTACCGGCTGTCGCAGCAGGGCAAGCCGGAGCAGGTGCTGGAAGGCTTCACCCCGGACCAGCGCTTCTTCCTCGGCTTTGCCCAGGCCTGGCGCAGCAAGGCGCGCGAGCAGGCGCTGCGCAACTCGCTGCTGACCGGCGTGCACGCGCCGGGCATGTACCGCGCGCAGACCGTGCGCAACCTCGACGCCTGGTACCCGGCGTTCGACGTGCAGCCCGGGCAGGCGCTGTATCTGGCGCCGGAACAGCGGGTCAAGGTCTGGTAACCCCGCTGCCGGTGCAGTGACGGAACGGGCGCTTCGGCGCCCGTTCCCGTTTGGCTACTGCGGCGCTACTGCGGCCAGTGGCGCAGCACCGACGCATCCACGCCGACACGCTGGCAGGCACGGGCGGCCACGCCGTCGCCCAGCGCGCGGCGGAACAACGGCGCCAGCGGTCGCAGGGTCGCGGCCGCGGCGCGGGCCTGCAGGCGTGCACGGCGTCCGGGTTGCAGCAGGTCCTGCGCCCAGTCCGGCAGCAGGGCCGCGCCGGCACCGAGGAACAGCTCCCGCGACAGTCCGGCCGCCGGCACCGGCAGGCGGATCCCCTGCAGCACCGCCAGCACCTCGCGCGAGCGTTCGTCCACGCGCAGCAGCGGACGTTGCTGCGCGAAGTAGGCGGCGACTTCGGCTTCCGAGCACGGCACCTTCGTTGCGCCCAGTGCCTCGGCGATGCGCCGGGTCTCGTCGTAGTAGCGATCGGCGATGGCCACCGGCACGTCGCGGCAATAACGGCGACAGCCCTGCAGGAAGCCATAGGCCTCGGTGACATGCACCCAGGTCAGCAGCGCCGGATCGTCGGCCGCATAGCGGCGGCCATCGGGCAGCTGGCCGTGAACGCGCGAGTGGATCGCACGCACGCGCCCGACCAGCCGCCGCACCTCGGCATCCCCGGCATAGCTGGTGCCGGCGACGAAGGCGGTGGTGCGGCGCAGGCGGCCGACCAGGTCCTCGCGGAAATTGGAGTGGTCATGCACGCCGGCCAGTGCCAGCGGATGCAGGGTCTGCAGCATCAGCGCGCACAGCCCGCCGGCAAGCATGCCCGGGAATTCGGCATGTACCCGCCAGGCCACGCTGTCCGGGCCGAACCAGCCCGGATCACCGGGTGGATGGTCGTAGTCGATGCCGCTTTCCCCGCGCGGGAAGGCGGACAGCACCCAGTGGCGGATGCGATGGGTGAGCGGTGCGCCTAGCGCATTCAGCAGATCAGGCATGGGCCCATGGTAGCTGGCAGGCCTGCGCACTTCGCGTCAGCGCCGGCACGGGCGGCCGTTGGTCGCCGCACTACGCGTTGTACGGCAATGCCGATGTGCAGACGCAGCAGTATGGAACGGCTTTTTCCACGAAGTTCGTGAACTTCCCCGATGACGCAATGCAATAAACGGCCGCGACTACGTCGACGCCACGCTCGCCAACGCCCGGCGTTGACGCCACTCCCGTTGCACGCCCGGATGAAAGTGCTAGAACTGGCCGCGTAGCAGCGCATCACGCATCGCCACTTGTTCCCGCCGTTTGCAAGGAGCTCGCCATGATCGCTTTGTTCCAGGGTTTGGGTTTGCTGTTGAGGGACAACGAGCTGTACAGCAGCCCGTTCGAGAAGCAGGTCCAGCATTGGAAGGGCCTGAGCGAGGAGCAGATCCGCGGCGAGGTGGCCCTGCTGGCCAAGGCCAAGTGCCAGTGGCTGATCGCCTCCATCGTGCTGTGGCAGGCCAGCTCGCTGCTGATCCTGGGCCTGATCACCAACTACCTGTGGCGCGATGATTTCCATATCACCTTCACCCGTGTGGTGATCGTGTTCGGCTCCTGGATCTCGATCCTGTTCGTGATCTGGTTCATGGCCAACATGTTCGACCACACCGCCGGTTTCGAGCGCTGGATGAAGGCCTTCAACAGCCGTGCGCGCATCAGCAACGATGCCGACTCGGTGGACGAAGTCGCCGAGGCGCTGGAAATGGCCAGGCACTATCCCGAAGTGCTGGACTACAAGCAGGCCGTCAGCGCCCGCCGCGAACTGCGCCACGAGGACATCCGCATCATGCGCGAGCTGGGCCGCATGCGGCAGCACACCGAGCTGGTGGGCAAGCTGATGCACGTGGGCGATGACGGATTGCGATTGCAGCCGGCCTACTGATTCTTTCGAACCTGGTTCATCCCGATGCCGCCGCGCTCAGTCGCGGCGGCATTGTTTTTCGGCGCGGGTATCGACGCAGTGCTCGAAGCCGGCCGGCAGGTCGCGCAGCACCTGCCTGGTGCCGACCGGCACCGCGAAGGCGTGCAACTGGCGGCGCTCGCACTGCAGCGTGCCGGCCGCCGCCGGAGTGGGGTGACAGCGCTCGTCGAACACGCGGTAATGGCAGCGGCCGCTGGCGCTTTCAATGCAGTGGAAGGTGGCCGCACCCGCGCTTTGCAGGGTGCGGCTGAGCAGCGCCTCGGTACCAGCGACGCGGGTCACCGAGGTGGTGCCGGCAGGTTCCTGGATTCCCAGCAGGGACAACAGGCTGGACAGGATCAGGCTGAGGTAATGCATGGCGGTTTCCTTTCGTGGCCGGGAGCTGCCGCGTTACATCCCGCGGAACAGGCTCATGAAGGGCTGGCTGACCGGAAGCGTCTCGCTGCGCGACCTGAGGCGCAGCACGCCGCGGCCGCTGTCATCGCGGGTGACCGAGGCCACCGCGGCCATGTTGACGATGGTCGAGCGGTGCACCTGGCGGAAGCGCTGCGCATCGAGCGCCTGCAGCAGTTCGCGCAGTGGCGTGCGCAGCAGGGATTCGCCCTCGGCGGTGACCACCACGGTGTACTTGCTGTCGGCGCGGAAATAGACCACGTCCTCGAGCATGATCAGGCGCGTATCGCGGCCGTTGCTGGCGGTGATCCAGGCCAGCGGCGGCGCGGCGGAGGCCTCCGGCGCACGCTGCGCCAGCTGCCGCAGCAGCTGGTCGAGCACCGCGTTGTCCGGGCGCCCGGCCTGCATCCGCGCCATCACCCGCTGGCGGGTGGCAAGCAGGCGGTCGTCGGCCACCGGTTTGAGCAGGTAGTCGATCGCGCCCTGCTCGAAGGCATCGATGGCGTACTGGTCGTAGGCAGTGACGAACACCACCTGGGTGCGCGGGCTGACCTGCTCCAGCGCGCGGGCCACCTCCAGCCCGGTGATGCCGGGCATGCGGATGTCGAGGAAGGCGATGTCCGGCTGGTGTTCGGCCAGCGCTTCCAGCGCCTCGGCGCCGTCCTCGCATTCGGCCACGATGTCCAGCTCCGGCCACAGCTGGCCCAGCTGGCTGACCAGCGACTGCCGCAGCAGCTCCTCGTCCTCGGCGATCAGGGCATCAAGCTTCATGGGAAACCTCCGCGCTGCGCGGCAGGGTGAGGGTGGCGGCCACGCCGCTGGGGAAGTTGGAGACGATGGCCAGGCCAGCGTCCGGGCCACAGGCCAGGCGCAGGCGCTCGCGCAGGTTCTTCAGGCCGATGCCGGTGCCGCCGGTGCTGCCGCCGAAGCCCAGCCCGTCGTCGGCGACGGTGAGGGTGACGTGGTCGTCGAACTCGCGACCCAGCACCCAGATGGTGCCGCCACCGGGCTTGGGTTCCAGCCCGTGCTTGATCGCGTTCTCGACCAGGGTCTGCAGCGCCATCGACGGCAGCGGCAGTTGCTCCAGGGCCGGCGGCACATCGACCTGCAGGTTCAGTCGCGCGCCCATGCGGATCTTCAGGATCTCCAGGTAGGCACGGGTGCGCTCCAGTTCCACCCCCAGGGTGGACATCGACTCGTCCACGCTCGGCAGCGAGCTGCGCAGGTACTGGATCAGGTGGCCCAGCATCTGCTCGGCACGCGCCGGATCGGTGCGGGTCAGCACCTGGGCGTTGGCCAGGGTGTTGTAGAGGAAGTGCGGCTCGATCTGCGCATGCAGCAGGTTCAGCCGCGCCACGCTCAGTTCCTTCTCGGTGGCGTTCTGCTGCGCGGTGGCCTGCTCGCTGCGGCGCTGTTCGCCCACGCGGCGGGTGATGGACCGGGTCACCGCCTCGGCGTTCTCGAAGTTGCTGCCTTCATCGACCACCAGCAGGTCCACCCAGGCACCGGCCTCGGGTTCGAACAGCAGGGTGACGCTGCTGGTGCCCTCGCCCGGGGTGACCACGGCCGAGACCTGGTTGCGCTTGATCGCCAGCCGCGCGACCGGGTTCCAGCGCGAGGGCGGACGCACGTTGTACGGATCGATGCGCGGCACCTTGGCGCGGATCTGCAAACTGCCGGGCGAGCTGTCGATCTCCTCGACCCGCGGCAGTTCGCCGATCGCGGCCTCGACCACCTCAAAGGCCTGGGCGGCGTCGAGCGGGATCTCGATCTGCCGGCGCTGGCGGCTGGCCAGGCAGTCGCGGTCCAGTCGCCCGGCCAGCAGCTTGACCCGGCGCAGGTGGCTGAGCGTACTGGTCACCGCGACGACCAGCAGGAAGATCGCGACCAGCGCGAAGATCGAGCCGGTGCTGCCGAAGATCTCCGGCCAGATGATCGCGGCCACGATCAGCGCCACCGCCCAGGCGAGCAGGATGCGGAACAGCAGGGACAGGCTGGCGGACATGGACGGCGACCCGGTGGAGTTGGCGCCGAGCATAGGGCGCGCCCGGGCGGCTGCAAGGCACCTGCGACGAACCGTGGCAGGCGCGGACGAACGGGGGTGCGGCGTGGATGAACCCGGCCGCAGGGCGGTGGCCGGCCGTGGTACTGCGCAGGTCCGCGACGCTGCAATGGAAACGGGCGCCACGGAGAACCCGTGGCGCCCGTCGATCAGGGCTTACTTGCGCTGGTCGTCGCTTTCGCTGCGCAGCGCGCCGAACTCCGAGCCGGCGCCCCAGCCCGGCCACTTGCGCGAGTTGGCCAGCTGCGAGCCCAGGGTGTAGACGATCTCCAGGTCACGTGCGGCACCGGCGAACGTCCAGTCGGCCTGCCACTCGTCACCGCGCTGGTGATAGCGCTTGGCGGTGTAGTCGTCCGAGGCCTTCTTGCCGGCCGCCACGCCACCGTCGATCCAGTCCTGGCCGGCCGAGTACGACAGCGCCGGCACGCCGCGCTTGGCGAACGGGAAGTGGTCGGAGCGGAAGAACAGCCCGGCTTCGGGCAGCGGATCGGGCGTGTAGCGCACGTCCCACTGTTTTGCGACGTCCTTGAGCTGGTCGAGCAGGTCCATCTGCACCGAGCCGTAGATGCCGAAGTCACGCGAGGGGCCAAACGGCGCGGCACCGTCGATGTTGATCACCGCCACGGTCTTTTCCAGCGGATACAGCGGCTGGCTGGCGTAGTACTCCGAGCCAAGCAGGCCCTTCTCCTCGGCGGTCACCGCCAGGAACACCACCGAGCGCTGCGGCCGCGGCTGGCTGGCAAACCCGCGGGCCAGCTCCAGCAGCGCGGCGGTGCCGCTGGCGTTGTCCAGCGCGCCGTTGAAGATGCTGTCGCCGTTGGCATCGGGCTCGGCCTTGCCGATATGGTCCCAGTGGCCACTGTAGATCACGGTCTCGTCCGGATACTTGCTGCCTTCCAGGCGCGCGACCACGTTCTGCGAGGTGATGATCTCGCTCTTGACCTGGTAGTCGGCCGAGAAGGTCTCTCCCTCGAGCACCACCGGCTTGAAGTCACGCGACTGCGCCTGCTTCTTCAGCGCCTCGAAATCCAGCCCGGCGCGCTTGAACATCTCCACCGCCAGGTCGCGCTGGATCCAGCCTTCCAGCGCCGGATGCGCCCTGGACGGATCCTCGCGGACCACGTCGAACATGGTGTTGGTGTTGGAGCCGGCCACCGTGGCCCAGCCGTAGGAGGCCGGGGCGGTCTCGTGGACGATCAGCACGCCGGCCGCGCCCTGGCGCGCGCCTTCCTCGTACTTGTAGGTCCACCGGCCGTAATAGGTCATGCCCTTGCCGTCGAAATCGCCTTCGCCGGTCTCGAAGTCCGGGTCGTTGATCAGGACCACGGCGATCTTGCCGGCCAGGTCCACGCCCTTGAAGTCGTCCCAGTTGCGCTCCGGCGCCTTGACGCCGTAGCCGACGAACACCAGCGGCGCGTCCTTGATCGCCACCGCGTCGTCGCCGTTCATGGCCGCACGCACGGCGATCTCCTGGCCCTGGGTCAGGGCCTGCGCCTTGCCCTTGCTGGACAGCGACAGCTTCGGCGTACCGACGATGTCGCCCTTGCGCAGCGGCACGGCCTGGGTCCACAGGCGCTTGCCGTCGCGCAGGTCGCCACCGGGCTGCAGCCCGGCCGCGGCGAACTGCTGGCTGAGGTAGGCCACGGTCTTCTCCTCGCCCGCGGTGGCCGGGGCGCGGCCCTCGTAGGCGTCGGAGGACAGTTCCTTGACGTGGGCGGACATGCGCGCGCCGTCGAACTTCGGCGTTGCCGCCATTACTGCTGCCGAGACCGACAGCGCCAGGACTCCAAGAGCCAGACGTTTCACCTTTGCACCTCGCAAGCGGGATGGATGGCCTGCGAGTGTAGGCCAGTGGCGCCGGCGGCGACCCAGCCCATTGGTACTGGTCCGTGGGCCGGCTCAGCCGCTGGCGCAGGCCCGGGCACGGGACTGCAGGTGCGCCTGCTCGCGGGCATTGCCGGCCAGCGCGGCGGCGCGTTCGAACTCGGCGCGCGCCTCGTCCAGCCGGCCCAGCTGCTGCAGCAGGTCGCCGCGGGCGGCGGCCAGCGGAGCGTAGTCGCGCAGGCGCGGTTCGTCGTCCAGGGCGGCCAGCACTTCCCACCCTGCCGCCGCGCCGT
Organism: Stenotrophomonas sp. Marseille-Q4652; assembly: GCF_916618915.1. Lineage (NCBI taxonomy): Bacteria > Pseudomonadati > Pseudomonadota > Gammaproteobacteria > Lysobacterales > Lysobacteraceae > Stenotrophomonas > Stenotrophomonas sp. Marseille-Q4652. Next base: position 3,057,107 of record NZ_CAKAKE010000001.1, on the reverse strand, counting down.
GCGCGCGCGACACCGCGACCGCGCGGTTGAGCTCGACCACCGGCGAGGGCTGGACCCGGGCCAGGCGCGCGTACAGCGCGGCGATCGTGGCCCAGTCGGTGTCTTCGGCGCGACGTGCACGCGCATGGCAGGCGGCGATGGCGGCCTGCAGCGCGTAGGGCCCGTCCTGTCCGCCGAGCGTTTCGGCCAGGCGCAGGGCAGCCTCGCCGCGGGCGATCTGCAGCCAGTCCCAGCGCGCGCGGTCCTGCCCGGGCAGCAGCACCGGGTTGCCCTCGGCATCGGTGCGCGCATGGATGCGCGAGGTCTGCAGCTCCATCAGCGCCAGCAGGCCGGATACCTCCGGCTCGTGGGGCAGCAGCCCGGCCAGCACCCGGCCCAGCCGCAGCGCCTCCTCGCACAGCGCCGGGCGCATCCAGTCATCGCCGGCGCTGGCCGCATAGCCCTCGTTGAACACCAGGTACAGCACCTCCAGCACCGAGGCCAGGCGCGGGCCCCAGTCGGCGCGGCGTGGCACCTCGAACGGCACCTGCGCACCGGCCAGGGTGCGCTTGGCGCGGACGATGCGCTGGGCGATCGTCGGCTCGGGCTGCAGGAAGGCGCGCGCGATCTCGGCGGTGCTCAATCCGCCCAGCAGGCGCAGGGTCAGCGCGACCCGCGCGTCGGCCGGCAGCACCGGGTGGCAGGACACGAGCACCAGGCGCAGCAGGTCATCGCCGATGTCGTCTTCCACCCAGCTCTCGTGATCGGGCATGACGACCCCCTCGTAGCCGGGCTCGTGGGCAAGCTCGGCGTGCTTGCTGGCATGCAACTGGCGCTGGCGCAGGCGATCGATCGCACGGCGCTGGCCGGTGGTCATCAGCCACGCCGCCGGGTTGTCGGGGATGCCATCCACTGGCCAGCGCTCCAGCGCGGTGACCAGGGTGTCCTGGGCCAGTTCCTCGGCCACGGCGACATCGCCGAGCATCCGCGCCAGCCGTGCGATCAGGCGTGGCGATTCCATCCGCCACACCGCGTCCAGGGCCCGCTGCAGCTCATGCGCGTTCATCGGCGGCGATGACAGCACCGCCGCCGGGGCGACGCAAGCACGCGCCACGTCAAGCCCCGCACTCAACCCGGCTCGCCATCCATGTGCGCGATCTCCCACAGGTGTCCGTCCAGGTCCTGGAAGCTGCGCTGGTACATGAAGCCGTAATCCCGTGGCGGCCGGGGCTCGCTGGCGCCGGCGGCCAACGCCTTTTCCAGCATTGCGTCCACGCCGTCACGGCTGGGCGCCGACAGGCAGGTGATCACCTCGGTCTGTGCATGCGCGTCCACCAGTGGCTTGGCAGTGAATTCGCGGAAGAACGGCTCCACCAGCAGCATCACGAAGATCGCATCGCTGACCACCACGCAGGCGGCCTGGTGGTCGGTGAACTGTGGATTGCAGGCATAGCCGAGCGCGTTGAAGAACGCCTTGGCGCGATCCAGGTCGCGGACCGGCAGGTTGATGAAGATCATCTGCGGTGCAGTCATTTGGATTCTCCTGCTCAGGGCGCCGGCATCGGCTTCATGCAGTTGACCATCCACGGCTTGCCGTAGCGGTCGTGCAGGAAGCCCCAGCGATGGGCCCAGAAGGTCTCGGTCATCGGCATTTGGACCTTGCCGCCCTCGGCCCAGCGCGGCGAACACGCGTTCGGCTTCCTCGATCGAGTCGACCTCGACGTTGACCGTGGTGGTGCCACCGCCGTCGCCATGGGACGGTCCGTCGGCCGCCATCAGCACCGCCCCGCCCGCTTCCAGCTGGCTGTGGGCGATAGGGTCCAGGGTGTCCTGGCTGGGCTGACCGCAGCCCTCGCCCATGTCCCCGCCCGGCGGCATGTCGCGGTAACGGGTTTCGGATACGACCTTGCCGCCCAGCGCTTGCGCGTAGAACGCCATGGCTTCATGGGCCTGGCCCTGGAAGGCGAAGAACGGAATCAGTTTCATGGCAATGCTCCTTGTGGGTGGGGGATTCAGTCAGCGGTGCCGATGCGTTCGCGCAGGCGCTGCTCCTGCTCGCGCAGTCCAGGGGTGAAGGCCTGGCCGAAGTCATCCATGGTGAAGACCGGGCGGATTTCCACGGTCTTCACGCAGCGGGAGCCAAAGGGTGCGCGCTTGAGCCATTCCACGGCCTCCTCCAGCGAGCGCACCTGCCACAGCCAGAAGCCGGCAACCAGCTCTCCGGTTCCGGCGAAGGGACCCTCGATCACGCTGCGCGTTACGCCGTCGAAGCGCACCCGCACGCCGCGCTCGCTGGGATGCAGCCCCTCGCCGGCCAGCATTACCCCTGCCTCGACCAGTTCCTCGTTGAAGCGGCCCATGGCGGCCAGTTCGTCGTGGGTCGGCAGTTGCCCGGCCTCGCTGTCCGCCGTGGCCTTGACGATCACCATCACCTTCATCGCGCACCCGTATCGTGACGCCCTCACCTGGGCTCTCAACGGGTACGACGGATGAGGCCGGCAGCAATCGACATGCGTGGCAGATTTCTTCTTGCGGGGTTGGTGCGCCGCAACGAACCCCGCCTCCACGGGGGATGCGGCATCATCGGTCCCTGCCCTGACGGAGAGCCGCGATGCAGTTCCTGATGACGATCAACATCGACCCCGAGCTGGTGCAGGCCGCGCCCGCCGCTGAATACGACGAGCTGATGCGCGGCTGCCTGCGCCATGCCGACGAGCTCAAGGCGCAGGGCGTGCTGCTGGCCTCGCAGCAGCTGGAGCCGCCGGCCACCGCACGCACCCTGCGCACCCGCGACCGGCAGACGCGGATCACCGACGGGCCGTTCGCCGAGAGCCGCGAGATCCTGGCCGGTTTCAACCTGATCCAGGCACGCGACATCGACGAGGCGGTGCGCATCGCCCACGGCTTCCCGTGGTCGCGCTTTGGCAGCATCGAGGTGCGCCCGGTGCACGACATGGACGCCGAGCGCGCCCGCGTCGGCGCCTGAGGCGGCGGGCTACTCCAGGGTGATCGGCAGGTCGCGACCGGCCTGGGCGGCGTTGCCGCTGAAATCGCGCGCGGTGATGCGCACCGTGTAGTCCCCGGCCGGCAGCTCGCCCGGCTGCCACAGCCCGGTGGCGAGCAGGCCATCGCGGATGCTGTTGGTGACCACGTACTGGAAGCGGGTGACCGCGCTGCCGTGCACGGTGATGCCGCTGTCGGGCGCGTAGATCGCCTTGACCGCCTCGTCCTGCGGCGGCATGCGGTTGAACTCGATGTTCATGCGCGGCGACTCGTACCCCGGCAGCGGCCGGCCGGCGGCATCGAGGATCTGGTAGCCCAGCGCGTACAGGCCCAGCCGGCGTCGTGGCAGGTTGCCATCGACCTGGTCCCAGGCTTCGGCCACGACCTGCACGCCCGCCCCTTCGCGGGGCACCCGCACGCGACCGTTGCGGCGCTCGCGCAGTGGCTGGTCGTGGGCGTCGAGCAGGAACACCGCATCGATCCTTGGCGCCACCGTATCGACGAAATTGGTGAAACCAAGCAGCGCCGCGTTGCGCTCGTAGCCGCCGGGACCGACCACCAGGTGCACGTGTGCCTGGTTGTTGATGCTGCCCAGGGCGTCGCCGGCGCGGAAGCGGGTGCCGCGACGCACGCGCACCCGCTCCAGGCGGCCGTCCTCGTCGGTGAGCAGCGTAAAGCGCGGGTCCAGCGCGCGGTTGCGCGGATCGCGGCCGACCTTCATGTGGATGTAGTCCAGCCGGTCCAGCGACATGCCCTCGGCCTGCCGCCCCGGGGTCCAGGTCGCCGACGGGCTGCTGACCTTGCCGTCGGCGATGGCCAGCACGGTCTGCCCGACGTCGCCGCGGATATCCAGCCCGCCGTGCAGGTGGTGGCGGTTCTCGCCGCTGAAATTGCCGCGCACCTCGCCAAGCGTGCCGACCACCTCGTGCCAGCCGTCCTGCGGACGCAGCGGCCAGCGCCCTTGGCTGCGCGGCAGCGGATCGTCCGGTGACGGTCCAACCACGGCCGGCAGTGGCGTCTGGCCTTCGGCCAGCGGCGTCAGCCGGTGCAGGCGGTAACTGGCGGCGTCGCTGGCCAGCACGCTGCCATCCGGCGCCAGCGCCAGGCCCGCGGGACGGGCCAGCCGGGTGCCACGGTCCTCGTCATTGAGCGCGACGACGTGCCCGGCCGGGCTGACCTGCACCACGCGCCCGGACTGGCGCTCACCGACGTAGGCCACGCCATCGTGGCTGAGCGCGATCGACATCGGTTCCCACAGCTCACCCGGCAGCGTGGTCACGCTGCCATCGGTCCCGACCCGGCGCAGCGCGCGGTTGCCCATGTCGGCCACCCACACCCGGCCCTGCGCGTCAACGGCCAGGTCGGTCGGGGTATCGAAGCGCGCCTGCGCGCCGGGCGCATCCTGGTGGCCCGGGATGCCGGCCCCGGCCAGGGTATGTACGCGGCCATCGGGTTCGATCACGCGGATCGCGTCGTTCCAGGTATCGGCCACGTACACACGTCCGCCGGCATCCACTGCCACGCCCATCGGCCCGTTGAAGCGCGCCTGCGCGCCGGTGCCATCGGCATTGCCCGGCTCGCCGTTGCCGGCCAGCGTGCTGACCGCGCCCTGCGCGCTGACCTTGCGGATGGCGTGGTTGCCGGTGTCGGCGACATAGAGGTTGCCGGCACGGTCCAGCGCGATGCCGGACGGGGTGTGGAAGGCCGCTGCCGAGCCCTGCCCGTCGGCGAAACCCTCGCGGCCACCGGCCAGGGTTTCGACCCGGCCATCGAGCCACAGGCGGCGGATGCGGTTGTTGTCGCCGGCATCGGCGATGTAGACCGTGCCGGCCGCATCGATGGCCACACCCCAGGGATCGCTGAAACGCGCCTGCATTGCCGCAACGTCATCCGCGCCACCAATGCCGTCGCCGGCCAGCAGTTCCAGCTGCGCGCGCCAGCCCAGCGGCGTGGCTGCGGGCTCGACCGGCCCGGGCTTGCGTGGCAGCCACAGCGTAGCCAGCAGGGCAACCACAACGAGCAGCAGGACTGCCGCGATCCATCTGGCTGGCTTCATGCGCGATTCGAAACTCCGGGGAAGCGCGCACGATAGACGCTTGCGACGACCGGCGGAACTGCCTGGCTCAGCGCGCCGGGCGTTCCGGTGGCGGGCCCATCGCTTCGCGGTAGCGTGCGTGCAGGGCGAGCACGCGTTCGATGTAGCCACGCGTCTCCGCATACGGCGGCACGCCGCCATACCGCTCCACCGCGGCCATGCCGGCGTTGTAGGCGGCCGCGGCCAGCGTCAGGTCGCCGCGGTAGCGCTGCAGCAGCGACTTCATGTGGCGCGCGCCGGCGCGGATCGATTCCTCGGCCGAGAACGGATCGCGCACGCCGTACTGCGCGGCGACCTCGGGCATCAGCTGCATCACGCCCTGCGCGCCCTTGCTGGACACCGCGTGCTCGTCGAAGGCGCTCTCGGCATGGGCAATGGCGCGCAGCCATGCATCCTCCACGCCGGTGGCCCTGGCCGCGGCGCGGAACTGTTTCGCATGGCGGTCCAGCTGCGGCTTGCCGACCTTGCCCATGCCCGGATGCGCCGGCTCGCCCTCGGGGGTGGCCACGGTGAACTTCAGGAACTCGCGCGAGCCGGGCAGCCGGCGCGTGGAATAGACCAGCTTTCCGTCCTGCTCGCGTTCGTAGAGCACGCCGCTGAACACGCCGAAGTTGCCCCACAGGTTGGGCGTCTGCACTGCGTTGTCGTCCACCTCGACCGCCTTGCAGCGTGACCCCGGTTCCGGCGCGGTGGCCAGGCTGACCGTGCCGCCCTGCACGCAGCGGTAGATCGTGCGCGCTCCCACGTCCCACGCGGACAGGAACAGCAGCAACAGGGTGGCCAGCAACGGACGCATTCACGGACAGGGCAGCAGGCGGGCGGCGATGGTCGCGCCGGTGGCGCGAATCGGAGGTGATGACTGGCCGGCCACCGCATTGCGGCCGACAATGCGGCGCCACAGCCGGTATGCCGAATGCCTGACGCACTGCCCATCCTCGAGTTCCAGCGCCCGTGCTTCCTGGCCGGCCGCAACACCAGCGTGCGCCGCGGCAGGCGCTGGCTGGGCGTGGCGATGGCCCGGATCCGGATGGGCGATGGCAGCCTGTCAGCGCCGTGTACGTTGCAGACCGACTGCCGCCCGTTTGCCAGCCTCACCGACGCCGACCTGCGCGATGAGCACGATCCGGACTGCCGCTGCGTGGCCGGTTTGCTGGCGGTCCTGCAGTCGCTGTATCCGGGGTTCAGCGCGGACGAGGACGTGACCCTGGTGCATTTCAGCCTGGAGCCGTAACCGCGCTCAGCCGCCGCAGCGCATCTGCTGCAGCTGGCGGTGCGAATACCACAGCGCGCGCCGCGCCAGGTCGTAGGCGCTGTCGGCCGCCGCAGGCAGGCTGTGCTCTGCCATCACCGGGTCAGTGCCATTGGCGGCCATCCGCTCCACCCGCTGCAGTTCCTGCAGGTGCGGCAGCACGATGCCCAGCGCATCCCGAAGTTGCGCAGCGCTGCAGCCGCGATGGCGGGCCTCGACCTCGCCGATGGCCGCGCGGATCACCGCGCTGGCGGTGCCGTTGAGGTCCGGTGCCTTCTCCGCGGGAATCGGCGCCGCCTTGTAGGCATCACCGGTGGCCGCGCTGCCCAGGTCCGAGGGCTGCTCGTGCAGTGCGGGATTGAAGCGAACGTCCGGTGGCGGCCTGGCCACCGCCGCCTGGATGTCATCGCCGAAGATCACCCGGGTCAGCTTCTTCATCTGCCGGCCGACCGCCTGCATGGCGGCGTCGCCGAGGGTGCCATCGCTGGCCCAGTCCTTCGCAAAGCGCGTGGGCTCGTACGGCAACGCCTGTGGTCGCTCGAGCACCTGCCGGGCGCGGCGCAGCGCGCGTTCGTTGGTCATGCCCGGAGGCGCGGTGGCACCAGGATCCAGCGGGTCCACCGCGACGTTGGCCGGCAAGCGTACCTGGCCGTTGGCGTCGTACAGCCTGGCGCTGGTCGAGGTGGACCCCTCGCGTGGCGCTGGCGGTTGTTCCGGGGCCGCGGCACCCGGGCTTGACGGAACACGTGCCCGGGACGGCACCAATGCCGGCGCAGCCACGCGCATCACACCGGGCGTCGATGGCACCGGCGCCGGGGCACGCTCCAGGAAACGCAGCACCATCCGCGCTTGCCCGCGGTCGGCTGCCGGGGGCGGGCGATCGAGCAGCGCGGCGGCGGCCAGCGCCAGCACAGTTGCAGTGACCAGCACCGCGGTGGCCTGCGGCAACCACTCCACTGCGTCACGTGGGTGGGTCACGCCACGGCTGCCTGCCGCCACATCCATCTGCATCCCTTGCCGCGATATCGAGCGCCAACTGACCGCCCGCAACGCGGCGAAGTTCCCGCCAGCGCCGCGCCGGGCACGCCCCCGTTCACCTGCGCGGGGCTGGCCTCAACGCTTCATCGCCGCGGCGCAGTGCAGCTGCAACGAGGGCAGGTCCACCTCGACCGCGCGGCGTCCGGCTTCGATCGCCTCGGTGGCGCGGTGGAAATCCAGCAGCCCGATGTCGGCCACCTGCGGCCGCAGCAGCACCTCGGGCGGATCGCCGGCCATGCGGCTGCGGGTGATGCGCACCTGCATGATGTCGATGCTGGCGCTCATCACTGCCAGCAACGACGGCAGCGCCGGCGCGGCCGGTGCCGAGGACGGCAGCAGGCTGCCGACGCTGGCCTGCAGCCTGCGCAGCCACTCATGGCCGCCCTGCTCCACCGGCTGCACCTCGCTGGGACGCAGGTTGCGCCCGACCAGGCCGGAGGCCAGGTCAACGGCGATCACGATCTCCGCTTCCATCGCCCGCGCCAGCGAGACCGGCACCGGGTTGACCAGGCCGCCGTCGACCAGCAGCCGTCCCTCGTGGTGGACCGGGGTGAACAGCGCCGGCAGCGCGATCGACGCGCGCACCGCATCGATGGTCGAGCCGCTGCGCAGCCACACCTCGGCACCGGTCTCCAGTGCGGTGGCGGTAGCGCCGAACGGGATCGCCAGCTCCTCGATATCCGCATTGCTGAAGCGGTTGCGCAGGAAGTCCATCAGCCGCACGCCCTTGAGCATGCCGCTGCCGAACTGGAAATCCATCAGCGACATCACGTCGCGCCGGGTCAGCGTGCGCACCCATTCCTCGAACGCAGCCAGCTGGCCGCCGGCGTGGACCGCGCCGACCAGCGCGCCGATCGAGGTGCCGGCGATCACGTCCGGACGGATGCCGGCTTCTTCCAGCGCCATCAACACGCCGATATGCGCCCAGCCGCGGGCCGAGCCGCCACCGAGAGCCACGCCGATGCGTGGCCTGCGGGCTGTATCCATGTGCACTCCCCTTTGCATGGCACCGGCCATGATGCCGCAGTTGCCGGTTGCGGGCCTGCATGCGCGGTGGTGGGTTAGGATGCAGCCCCGTTCCCTGCCCGGCCGCATCCGCGCGCCTGCCTCCGTCTTGAACCACTACACCGGCCCGCTGCTCACCCGTCCCCTCGCCGACTCCCTGCTGGCCACGCGCGACCGCGGCGAGGCGCAGTGGGAGGGTTCGCTGGACCTGGGGCGCAGCACCGGCCAGGCGACGCTGGCGGCCGACCGCTGGCAGTGGCAGGACCAGGACTATCCGTACCCGGGCAAGCTCAAGGACCGCACCCTGTACTACTGGGATGGCGAGGACTTCGAGCCGGTATCGCGCTTCTCCGGCAGCCTGATCAAGCTGGTGCCGACCGAGTGGGGCGCGCCGACATTCGAGATCGACGGCATCAAGATGCTGCCCAGCGCGCAGGTCTCCCCGTTCGAGGATGCGCGGCGCAAGGTGGCGCTGGTCGAACCGGCCGGGCGCACGGTGCTCGATACGTGCGGCGGGCTGGGTTACTTCGCCGCCTGCTGCCTGGAAGCCGGGGTGGCGCGGATGTTCTCGTTCGAGAAGAACGCAGACGTGCTGTGGCTGCGCACGCTCAATCCGTGGTCGCCGGATCCGTCCTCGCCTGCGGCCGGTGGCCGGCTGCAGCTGACCCATGCCGACGTCTCGCAGGCAATCACCGGCATCGGCGATGCCTCGGTGGACGCGATCCTGCACGACCCGCCGCGCTTTGGCATCGCCGGCGAGCTGTACTCGCAGGCGTTCTATGACCAGCTCGCGCGCGTGTTGCGCCGGGGCGGCAAGCTGTTCCACTACACCGGCAGCCCCAACAGGCTGACCAGCGGCCGCGACGTGCCGCGCGAGGTCGCCAAGCGACTTGAGAAGGCCGGGTTCAAGACGCAGCTCGCGCTGGACGGCGTGCTCGCCAGCCGGCGCTGACTCCCGCGGTACTGCGCCGCGGCCTCACAGGAAGCCGATCCAGCGCCCGGCCAGCAGCGTGGCCAGCCACAGCAGCGAGGACAGCGCAGCCAGCGCGCGTACGCCGATGTGCGGCTGCCCCGTACGGGTGCGCCGGAGCAGCCGGTGCTGGGCGGCCACATTGGCCAGCGCCACTGCGACCAGCGCCAGCTTCCACGCGAAAGCCGCATTGCCCAGGTACTCGCGCGGCTGCGCGCTGAACATCCACAGCCCGGTGGCGATGGCCAGCACCAGCCCCAGCGCGGCGGTGCGGATCGCCGCGCGCGTAGGGGCGGACAGTGGCAGCCGTTCGCGTCCGGCCAGCAGCCGCAGGTCCAGCGGCAGGATGCTGCCCAGCAACAGGGCGATGCCGAGCAGGTGGCTGGCGTTGACCAGCATCCACGCCGTGCCCGACTCCTGCAGCCAGCGCGCGCCCGGCCAGGCCTGCAGCGCGTCCAGCCACGCGGTCACGGCGCCTGCAGGCGCTCGGGGTACAGCACGTAGGGCGTGCCCTCGACGACGATGCGTACCGCCTTCATGTGCTTCTTCGCGGCGTCCCTGTTGCGGTTGCCGAGCACGCTGATGCGGTCGCCAGCCCTGGCGCTGTCGGCGCGGAAGCCCGAGCGTTCGGTCTGGTTGGGATTGCCCAGGTCGATCTTCCAGGTACTGCCGTCATCGGCCCTGACCTGCAGGCCGGGATGCGGCGGCGTCATCGACACCGATACCACCGTGGCGTCCAGCGTGCTCTGCTCCTGCTCGGCCCAGTCCCAGCCATGGTGGGCCAGGGCCACCGGGGCAAAGCCGGCCAGTGCCAGGCCGAGCAGCCGCGTGCTCCTGCCAATGCCGTGCTTCATGCCCGTGCTCCGGTTGCGCGCCGGCGCGGCGCAGGGCGATGGTCGGCCCGGATGCATTGGGCTTGCGTGAAGCAGGCCACCCACTGCCGCGGCGTCAACCGCGGCAGTCGGCCGGGATCGCGCGGGCGGCGTTGTGCAGGGTGAACTCGACTTCGCGGCCAGCGTCATCGCGCACGGTCACCGATCCGTGGCTGCGCAGGCCGGCGACGACTTCGTCGAAGCGGAGCCCGTCGACACCGCCGCGGGCTTCCATCCGTCCCTGCTGCACCTCCACCTGCACCCGGTTGACGGGGCCGAAGACCAGGGTCACGCGCCCTTCCGGACGCTGCCCCTCCAGCCGGAAGTCCAGTGCGCTGCTGCCGTCACGCGCGTGCCTGCAGCTGACGTCGATGCGGTCGGTGGAGCCGGAGGCCACGTAGGCGATGTCCACGCCCGGACCGATGTCGGTCTGCCACTGTCCGCCCACGCCGCGCGGTGCGGCGCGGGGCACGTGTTCCATAGGCGGCGGCGGGATCTCCGCTGCCGGGGTGTCCTGCACCACTTCGGCCGTGCCTGCCGGTGCGACCGGGTCGCTCCCGCCACTGCAGCCCAGCACCAGTCCCGCCAGCGCGATGACCGGCACCTTCATGAGCAATCGCGACATCCCCATCTCCCGCAAGGTGACAGCGCGATTATCAGCCTCGCCCACCCGCGCCACGGCGCCGGAAACGGACTCAGCGGTCGCGCTGGAACAGCACCCGCTCCGGACGGTGCAGGGCAAAGCCCTGGGCGTAGTCAACGCCGAGGCCGCGCAGCACTTCCACGGTCTGCTGGCTGTCGACCCACTCGGCGACCACCTTCAGCCCGCGCTGGTGGCCGATGCGGGTGACCGCGTCGATGATGGTGTAGCTCATCGGGTCGTTGCCAAGGTCGCGCACGAAGCTTCCGTCGATCTTGATCACGTCCACCGGCAGGTTCTTCAGGTAGCCGAAGGAGGACATGCCGGCACCGAAGTCGTCCAGCGCGATGCGACAGCCGACCGCGCGCAGGCGTTCGATCACCCGCACCACGCGCGCCAGGTCGCGCACGGCCACGGTTTCGGTGATTTCCATGACCAGCCGGTGCGGCTCGACCCCGTATTGCGTAATTGCATCCAGGATGAAATCGGCCAGGCCCTCGTCCTCGATGCTGGCGCCGGACAGGTTGATGGCCACCGTGTCGATCGTCGCGCCCACCGGGTGCAGGCGCTTGAAGTTGGCCAGTGCGGTGCGGATCACCCAGCGGTCGATCGCCGGCATCAGGCCGTAGCGCTCGGCCGCCTGCAGGAACGCGCCGGGCGCGACCACCTCGCCCTGCTCGTCGCGCATGCGCAGCAGCAGTTCGATGTGGGTGCTGCGTGCCTCGTCCGGATCAAGGCCAGTGACTTCCTGGTAATCCAGCAGCAGGGCGTCGCGTTCCAGCGCCCAGCGCATGCGGTTGGTCCATTCCATCTCGCCGATGCGGCGGGTGGCATCGGCGTCGTCGCGGTACCAGCACACGCGGTTGCGCCCGTTCTCCTTGGCCTGGTAGCAGGCGCTGTCGGCCCAGGCGAGCAGGTCCCTGAGCGTGCAGCCGGCACCGTCGACCACCACCAGGCCAATGCTGGCACTGGTGGTGTACGTGCGTCCGTGCCACTGGAAGATCACCCCTTCGATGCAGCGGCGCAGGCGTTCGGCCAGCGCGTCGGCCTGTTGCGGGTCCACGTCCAGCGCCAGCAGGCCGAACTCGTCGCCGCCCAGCCGCGCCAGCACGTCGCCGTCGCGCAGCTCGCGGCGCATGGCGTGGACCAGCTGCACCAGCAACTGGTCGCCGGCCATGTGCCCGGACAGGTCGTTGATCAGCTTGAACTGGTCCAGGTCGATGTACAGCAGCGCGAACGGTGGTGCGTCCGGGTCCTCGCTGCGCAGCGCCAGCTGCTCGCGCAGGCGCCGCTCGAACTCGCGGCGGTTGTACAGCCCGGTCAGTTCGTCGTGGGCGGCCTGGTAACGCAACTGCTCGGTCATCGCCCGCTGCGCGCTGACGTCGGTGGCGACCATCAGCAGGTGCGGCTCGGCATCGACCTCGACGTGGGCCAGCGAGGCGGTGGCCCAGAAGCCGGGGCCATCCTGGCCGTCGAGCATCAGCGCATCGGCGCCTTCCCAGCTGCCGTTCTCCGAGGCCTCGGCAATGGCGCTGGCACCGACCCCGGGGTCGTTGAACAGCGAGGCCAGCGGCGCACCGACCACCTCGCCCAGTTGCCGGCGCGCGGCCTGGTTGATGTAGGTGATGCGCCCGCCACGGCCCTCGGCCAGCAGCACCAGCGCCGGCAGCACGTCGTTGAGCACGCGGAAGCGGTTCTCGCTCTCGCCGAAGCGCTGGCGCATGTCGCGGCCCAGCGCCACCGCGCGGCGGCGGGAGGTGATCTGCGACCACAGGAACAGCGCCAGCAGCATGCTGGTGGTGGTGCCGGCGAGGAGGATCAGCCGGAACTGCCCCCACTGGGCGATCTCGATCTTCGGCCACAATCGCACTTCCCAGCGCCGACCGCCGAAATCCAGGTGGCGGACCTGGACCTTGCCGGCGTCGGCCGGCAGCTCGCCGCTGGCATAGATCTCTTCCTGGCCAGGCAGCGCGTCGAGATCGCGGATCACCACGTCCATGTATTCGAGGATGGGGCCCTTGAGCGCCTCGCGTACCAGCGGCTCGGTGCGCATGCTCACCGCCAGCGCGCCCAGTTCGCGTTCACGGCGCTCCTCGGCGGTGGCCGGCAGCGGCCCCTGCGTGTACACCGGCATGCGCACGGTGATGCCCCGGCCTTCCGCCCCGGGCGAGCCCTGGAACTGCAGCAGGGTGAACGGCATCGAGGCGGTGGCCATGCCGCTGTCGCGCGAACGCAGCAGCGCCTTGAGGTTCTCCGGCTGGCGGGCGATGTCGAAGCCGACCAGCACCTCGTTGCCGGCCAGCGGCGAGACGAAGTCGCAGCGGTAGACCGGGTGGCCCGGCATGGCCGGGTCCTCGTAGCGACGGGCAAAGGCCGTCAGCACGTAACCCTCGACCATCTGCGCCATCAGCAGGTTGCGCTGGTACTGGTCGAAATCGGCCTGGGTGACCACGTCATCGGCCAGGAACACGGTCTGCATCGAGCGCAGCGCAACGGCGGCGCCATCGAAGGGCGCGCGCAGCCGGGTCTGGGCGGCATCGGCCAGCGAGTGTTGCAGCTCGGCCGCGTGCCAGTGCTGGCTGACCCACTCGCGCCGCGCGATCTCGGCCGTCACCAGCAGGCCGACCAGCAGCGCCAGCACGGCCCAGACCGCCGCGTTGAGCGTGTACGGGCCCTCGGCGGCATGGTCCATGCCGTCCCCGATGGGCTCCCGTATTGACTCCCGCGTTGGCATTTCAGGCTCCTGCAACGATGAACACGCCGGTCAGCCCGGTCACGGCTGAACACGCGCCATGGCTAACTGTATCGTACTCCACGAAGAATTCTTGACGCCAACAGGCGTTTGGAACGCGGCGGTGCCACCAGCGGGTACGCTATCGCGCCCCCCACCGCGGCCACCCTGGCGTGTTCCCCGACCCCCAGCTGCACCATGCCGACCCCTACCTGCTGGTGGCCGAGAAGCCGGCCGGCCTGCTGTCGGTGCCCGGCCGCACCCCGGAAAACCAGGACTGCCTGGTCACCCGGCTGCAGCGTGCCCATCCCGATGCGCTGACCGTGCACCGGCTGGACCAGGTCACCTCCGGGCTGATGCTCTACGCGCTGGGCAAGGACATGCAGGCCGCGCTGTCGGGGCTGTTCGAACGGCGCCAGGTGTCCAAGCGCTACGAGGCGCTGGTCGAAGGCGAGGTGGCCGCCGAGGCCGGCGAGATCGCCCTGCCGCTGATCTGCGACTGGCCGAACCGGCCGCGGCAGATGGTGGACCACGAACGCGGCAAGCCGGCGCTGACCCGCTGGCAGCGGCTGGGCTTCGACCCGGTGCTGGGGCAGACGCGGCTGCGGCTGGAGCCGGTGACCGGGCGCAGCCACCAGTTGCGCGTGCACCTGGCCAGCCTCGGCCACCCCATCGTCGGTGACGTGTTCTACGGTGCCCGGCCGGCGCCGCGGGTCTGCCTGCATGCCTGCGAACTGGCCTTCACCCACCCGGTCACCGGGCAGGCGCTGGTCCTGCACTCGCCGGTGCCGTTCTGAGCGATCAGCCCGCTTCCAGCCCGTAGTCCTCCAGGTCCGCGTCACGGCGCACCCGCCGCAGCAGGCTGCGGCTGTGCCGGTCCATGCCGTGCACGCGCACCCTGATGCCGTGGTGGCGGAAGCGCGAGACCACGGTGTCCAGTGCCGCCACCGCGGTGATGTCCCACAGCCGCGCGTCAGCCAGGGTGATCTCCACCGTGCTGCCGGGCAGGCCGCGCGGATCGAAGGCATCGATGAAGGCATCGGCCGAGGCGAAGAACACCTGGCCGCTGACCCGGTAGCGGCGCACGCCATCGGCGTCGTCGGCGTGCCCGACCTGCAGCAGCCGAGCCACCTTCAGCGCGAAGAACACCCCGCTCAGCAGCACGCCCACGCCGACGCCCGCGGCAAGATTGTGGGTCAACAGGGTCACCGCGACGGTGGCCAGCATGACCACGCCGGACAGGCGCGGGTGCCGGGCCAGCGCGCGCAGGCTGCGCCAGTCGAAGGTCGCCACGCTGACCATCACCATGATCGCCACCAGCGCCACCACCGGGACCTGCGACACCCACGGCTTGAGCGCCACCATCAGCACCAGCAGGAATACGCCGGCAAACAGCGTCGACAGCCGGCCGCGGCCGCCGTATCTGACGTTGCTCACGGTCTGGCCGATCATGCCGCAGCCGGCGATGCCGCCGAACAGGCTGGCACTGATGTTGGCCAGGCCCAGGCCGGCCGATTCACGGTTCTTGGGGCTGGGCGTGTCGGTCAGTTCATCGACCACGCGCGCGGTCATCAGCGACTCCAGCAGGCCAACCATGGCAATGGCCAGCGCCGGCATCGCGATGATGCGCAGGGTCTCCAGCTCCCACGGCACCTGCGGCAGGCCCAGCCACTGCGGCAGCGCGCCGGGCAGCTGACCCAGGTCGGCCACGGTCTTCAGCGGCAGGTCCAACACCGCGGCCAGCACGCTGAGCACGGCAATGCAGATCAGCGGCGAGGGAATCACCTTGACGCCCGGCAGCGGCAGCCGCGGCAGGCCGTAGATCACCGCCAGGCCGAGGGCGAGCATTGCCCAGGTCGCGCCGTTGGCGTTGTCCAGGTGCGGCAGCTGCGCGGCAAAGATCAGGATCGCCAGCGCGTTGACGAAGCCGGTGCGCACCGAGGAACTGACGAAGCGCATCAGCACGCCCAGCCGCAGCACGCCGAACAGCACCTGCACCGCACCGGCCAGCAGGCCGGCGGCGAACAGGTAGGGCAGGCCGTGCTGGGACACCAGGGGCGCGGCGACCAGCGCGACCGAGCCGGCCGCGGCGGTGATCATCGCCGGGCGTCCGCCGAACACCGCGATCACGATGCTCAGCACGAACGAGGCGAACAGCCCGACCTGCGGGTCCACCCCGGCGACGAAGGAGAAGGCGATGACCTCGGGGATCAGCGCGAAGGTGGCAACGGCGCCGGCCAGCAGTTCGCGCAGCGGATGGGCGCGCCACTGCGCCAGTTCGGTTCGAAGCAGGGACATGGGATGGGGGCAGCTGCGTGCCGGCGCGGCAGGCAGCCACGCGACCGGCGGAGGGAGGGGGCGGCCATTATCCCCTACCCACCGCGGTCATCCCCACCCGGGATCAGGCCAGGTATTTGCGGAACCAGGCCAGGGTGCGTTCCCACGCCAGTTCGGCGGCGGCCTTGTCGTAGCGCGGGGTCGAGTCGTTGTGGAAGCCGTGGTTGGTGCCGGGATAGAAGTGCGCCTCGTACACCGTGCCGGCGGCCTTGAGCGCCTTCTCGTAGTCCGGCCAGGTGGCGTTGACGTTGGGGTCGGTCTCGGCGAAGTGGATCAGCAGCGGCGCCTTGATCTTGGGCACGTCATCGGGCTTCGCCTGGCGGCCGTAGAACGGCACCGCCGCGGCCAGTTCCGGATACGCCACCGCCGCGGCATGGCACACGCCACCGCCGTAGCAGAAGCCGGTGATGCCGACCTTGCCGGTGGTGCGGCCCTCGCCCAGCAGGTACTCGATGGCGGCGAAAAAGTCGTTCATCAGCCTGGTCGGATCGACCCTGGCCTGCGGCTCGCGGCCCTTTTCGTCATTGCCGGGATAGCCGCCGACCGAGCTCAGGCCATCGGGCGCCAGCGCCACGAAGCCAGCCTTGGCCACGCGCCGGGCCACGTCCTCGATGTAGGGATTGAGCCCGCGGTTCTCGTGCACCACCACCACGCCCGGCAGCGGCCCTTGCGCCTTCGCCGGCCGCACCAGGTAGCCGCGCACCTGGCCGTGGCCATTGGGCGAGGGGTACTGGATGTACTCGGCGACGATGTCCGGATCGGTGAACTGCACCTGCTGGGCCAGCGCGTAGTCCGGGCTGAGCGCGGCGAGGATGCCGATGGCGGTCATGCCACCGACGGCCAGCGTGGCGGCCCGGTCCAGGAACTGGCGGCGGCTGATGCGGCCATGCACGTAGCCGTCGTAGAGCTCGAGCAGTTCGGGGGAGAAGTCCTTCGCGGTCAGGCGGCTCATGCAGGTCTCCGGAAGTGGCGATCAGTGCCGCGCAACATACCGGAGAAGAAAGCGGCCCGCGTGAGTCAAGCAGATCAGGGCCGGCTCTCGCAGATCCAGCCGCGCCAGTGCGACTTGCGCTTGGCGGTCGAGCAGATGCAGCCGGCTGGGGCCAGCCGTAATCGCCTCCCGCGCAGCGGGCGCAGGCCGGAGCACGCAGTGAGTCTGTCCTTAGCGCGCCAGCAGCGGCCACAACTGCGGCTCGCAGCACGTCCTGTTCGGGGGCCACCTGCCGCACGAGACCGCGCGGATTGCACCGGCCACGCGCTTGCCGCAATCTCGGCATTCCTTCCACCGACCGACCTTTCCAACGTGCAAGACAACATCATCCAGATCATGCCCGCCGCCGGCTGGGTTGCCGTGTTCGAAGAAGAGGGCGAGGAAATCGCCCAGTCCCTGGTCTGCTTTGCGCTGGTGGAGTCGGCCATGACCCGTCAGGTGCGGCCGATGGTGGCCAGTGGGGCGCAGGTCGGCTTTGCCGACACCCTGCCCGGCTTCCTGCGCATCGAGGAGCTCAGCGCCTTCGAGGACGAGGAAGAAGAGGAAGAAGACGACGAGGACGAGGAAGACGAAGAGGAGCAGTGAGCCCGGCGGCTCCGGCGCCACTGCTGTTTAATGAAGACGGGCGGCCAGTGGCCGCCCGTTTTCGTGTCCGTCCTTCTATTTCCGTCAGTGCGACTTGCGCCCGGATCCGGACTGCTTGCCGCCACCGTCCTGCTTGTTGACCGTGGCCCAGGCAATGCGCTCGGCGTCCTTATCCGAGCGTCCCTTCTTCTCTTCGCTCTGTTCGATATGCGCGGCCTGGCGCTTCTGCTTGTCGGTGTAAGCTGATTTTTCTCCGCGTGGCATGGGTACGCTCCGTTGGCGGTAAAGGGGATCAGTGGCCGCGGACGCTGCCCTGGCGACGCGCCTGCGCTGGCCCCGGAGGGGTCTGGACGGGCTTTGCCGGCATCGGCGGATGCCGCCGGGATACCGCGATGGCCGGATGGCGGGACTTGGCCGGCATTGCCCGGTCTTCGCCCGGATGGGGGTTACGGGTGGCGATCATTCCGCTCTCCGTGACGCGGCTTGCTGCCGCGTGCATACGCTGCGTCCATCGCGGTTATGCCGGTGTCTGCGCCGTGTGCAGCGCAGGCCACCGCCTGCCCATTCATGCCGTCTACGACGATTGGCCGACGCCGTGCATGGCGTGCCTTCCCTATACTTCCCGCCCCCCCCTCGACGACAACCTACTGATGACAGACGCGATCACGTCCACCGCCCCACCCGCCCCGAGCCTGCGCCGCTCGATCTCCAACACCCTCAAGGGCTCGGCCGGCAACCTGGTGGAGTGGTACGACGTCTACGTCTACTCGGTCTTCGCGGCCTACTTCGAGTCGCAGTTCTTCCGCCCCGAGGACAAGAACGCCACGCTGTACGTGTGGGCGATCTTCGCCATGACGTTCCTGATGCGACCGATCGGCGCCTGGTACTTCGGGCGCTTCGCCGACCGCTATGGCCGCCGCCTGGCGCTGACCGTGTCGGTGTCGCTGATGGCCGGCTGCTCGTTCGTGATCGCGCTGACCCCGACGGTCAACAGCATCGGCATGGCCGCGGCAGTGATCCTGCTGATGGCGCGCCTGGTCCAGGGCTTTGCCACCGGCGGCGAGTACGGCGCCAGTGCCACCTACATGTCCGAGGCGGCGATCCCGGGCCGGCGTGGCTTCCTGTCCTCGTTCCACTACGTCACCCTGGTCGGCGGCCACGTGCTGGCGCAGCTGACGTTGCTGATCATGCTGCAGTTGCTCGACACCAGCCAGATCTCCGACTGGGGCTGGCGCGTGGCATTCGGCCTGGGTGGCCTGGCCGCGATCGTGGTGTTCCGCATGCGCCGCACCATGGACGAGTCACTGGGCAGCGAGGCGATCGAGGCCGCACGCAGCGGCGAGGACAAGGCCTCGGGCTCGCTGCGCGAACTGTTCGTCAACCAGTGGCGGCCGCTGCTGCTGTGTTTCCTGATCACCGCCGGCGGTACGCTGGCGTTCTACACCTACTCGGTGATCGGGCCGAAGATGATCCAGGGCCTGTTCTCCGGCGGCGACGTGATGACCGGCGTGGTCATCAACCTGATCGCACTGACCGTGCTGATGCTGATGCAGCCCGTCGGTGGCTGGCTGTCGGACATCGTCGGCCGCAAGTCGCTGCTGGTGTTCTTCGGCGTCGGTGGCGTGCTCTATACCTGGTACCTGGTGCTGTACCTGCCGCAGCAGTCCGACTGGCTGGCGGCCTTTTCCATCCTCACCATCGGCTTCGTGATCCTGACCGGCTATACCTCGATCAATGCAGTGGTGAAGGCCGAGCTGTTCCCGACCCACGTGCGGGCGCTGGGCGTCGGCCTGGGCTATGCGCTGGCCAACTCCGCCTTCGGTGGCACCTCGCCCCTGCTCTACCAGGCCGCCCTGCGCGGCGAGCACATGACCGGCTTCGTGGCCTACGCCACGGCAATCATCGCCGTGTCCCTGGTGGTCTACGTGTTCTTCCTCGACAACCGTGGCCACAACTGGCTGGACCACGGCCACGACGGCCGCCACAAGGGCTGAGCGTCGCGGACTGGAAATGGGTGCTGAACGGGCCGCCTGCATGGCGGCCCGTTTCGTATCCGGCCGGGTGAAGCTGCTATCGGGGCAACCGGCCCCTCTGCAGGGAGCAAACCATGGCGTTCGGTACCGCAGGAAGTTCCGGACCACTGGCCGACATCAACGTGACCCCGCTGGTCGACGTGATGCTGGTGCTGTTGATCATCTTCATCGTCACCGCGCCGATCGTGGCGCGGCCAATCACCGTCGCGCTGCCACAACGCAGTGACAGCATGGTCGAGCGACCCCAACCTCCGCCGCCGATCGAACTGCGCCTGGACGAGGCCAACCAGCTCAGCTGGAACGGCACGCCGGTAGCGATGGCCGAGCTGGCACCACGCCTGCGCGAGCAGGCCAGCGGACATGCGGGCAATCCGCCGGTGCTGCGCATCGCCACTGCCGATGGCGCCGAGTACGAAAGCCTCGCCAGGGTGCTGGCCGCGGTCGAGGCCAGCGGCCTGCAGCACGTCAGCCTGCGACACTGAGCCCCACGGCCCGCCCTCTGGCGGGCCGTTTCGTCACACCTTGGCGCTGCCTTGATCCCCGGGTCACGGGCCGCTAACCGCGCCCGCGCCAACCTGCAGGTCAACCCAACCACACCCTGGAGAACAAGTATGGGAATCCTCAGGACCCTTGTTGTCGGCGCCCTTGGTTATGCCGCCTACCGCGCATGGCAGCGCCGCAATACGCAGGCCAGCGAATCCAGCCAGACCACCTCCCTGCGTGACCAGCGCACCACCACCGCACCGCACGGTGATCCGCTGATCGAGGACGCCCGCGAAGAGCCGGCATTCGCCGCCGGTGCACAGGCCAGCCGCAGCTTCGGCACCACCTGAATGCACTCCCTCCCCCCACGGAAATGCCAATGAATCAGCATGAGCCACGCAACAACCCCGATCCGGCCCGCAACGATCCGGACACACTGCCCGACCCGCGTCCGGACAACCACGGTGGCATCGATCCGGACGGCCCGGCCCCCGATGGCGGCATCAATCCGGAGATCGGCGAGATCGATCCGGCCCGGGATGACGATGCGGACGACGACAGCCTGCCAGGCAAGGTCGGTGGCGGCCTGATGGGCGGCTGATTCACGGGGACTGACCACGAAAAGCCCGCCGCGTGCGGGCTTTCTATTGCCTGAATCGCTTCCGGGTTTCATCCAGCGTTGAAGCGGAACACACGTACGCCAAACAGCACCGCTGAAAAGCTGGACCCCCATCCCAACAACGAGAGCCAGCATGAACAACGACGCCCGTGACATGAATCGTGATCCGCTGACCGGCGCGCCCGGTTCCCATCCTGTCGGCGTTGGCGTTGGCGGCACCGGCGGTGCCGTGGCCGGCGCCGCCGTCGGCTCCCTGTTCGGGCCGATCGGCACCCTGATCGGTGGCGCCATCGGCACCGTAGCCGGCGCCGCAGCGGGCAAGGGCGTGGCTGAGCGCGTCGACCCGACCGGCGAGGTGGAGTACTGGCGCGGCGAACACACCAACCGCCCCTACGTGGACCGCCAGTACGACTACGACACCGATTACGCTCCCGCCTACACCTACGGCAATTCCGTGCGCAGCCAGTACGGCGACCGTCGCTGGGACGACTCGCTGGAGTCGGACGTGCGCTCCGGCTGGGAGACCGCCAAGGGCGGATCGCGCCTGAAGTGGGAGCAGGCCAAGGATGCCGTGCGCGATGCGTTTGACCGCTCCGACCGCACCTACCGCACCTACGCCGACACCGACCGCTACTACGCCGACCAGTACCGCTCGGCCGACTACTACAAGGCCGACTACGACTACGAGAACGACTATCGGCCGGCCTATCGCTACGGTACCTACGCCCGCGCCAACTATGCCGACCGCGAGTGGGACGACCGCCTCGAGAGCGACCTGGAGCGCAACTGGGAAACCTCGCGCGGCACCTCGCGCATGACCTGGGCCGACGCCAGGAGCGCCGTACGCGATGCCTGGCACCGCGTCGAGCGCAAGCTGCCCGGAGACGCCGACGGCGACGGCCGCTGATCCCGGCTCTGTGAAGGTATGGAGGCCCCCGCGAGGGGGCCTTTTTTGTGCATGACTCAAAACAGCCGGTTTTGCGATGAAGCCGGGGTCTGTCGTGGTGGTTGCTGTCCTGTTCGGCGTTGTCTGCGTAAGCAGCCGAGCCACCGCGTTGCAGCGGCATCACTTCCGCGGTCCGTGGACCCAGAAGCGCTACCCCGTGCGCACCCGAACACCGACTGATACCTGTCCGCCCGCACGAAAAAGGCCGCTGCATTCGCAGCGGCCTTTTTCGGATACCGACAGCAGAAGGATCAGCGGTAAACGCGCTGGCAGCGCGTCTCGACCACGCGCTCGCCCTTGGACTCCTGGCTGTTGCCCTGGACCTGGCGGCCGATGGCACCACCGGCCACCGCGCCACCCACGGTGGCGACCTTCTTGCCGTTGCCACCACCGATCTGGTTGCCGACCAGACCACCAATGATGGCGCCGGCGGCGGTGCCTGCGATGCGGTTCGGGTCACCTGACGACCTGCGGACCTCCACCTTCTCGCAGACCACGCGGCTGCCATCACTGAAGCGACGGCCTTCGTCCTGCGGTCCATAGGACTGCGCACTGGCGGACACCATGGCCAGCGACATCGGAACGGCGAGAAGGGCGGCGAACTTGTGCGGGGTTTTCATGCGGAGCTCCAGATTTTCTGCGTGGCTCCAGCCTCGCCTCCCCGAGCGGAAACACGGGTGAAATCCATTTGATGGCCACGGCAAGGATTCACGCAGTTGCATGCCAAGTCACGCGCAGGTGGGCGCCACGTGACTGCATCGCTCGATCATTCCGCCTGCCCGAGCGTGGGGTAGTCGGTGTAGCCGTGTGCACCACCCCCATAGAACGTGGACGGATCCGGCTTGTTGAGCGCGGCACCCTCGGCAAACCGCGTGACCAGGTCGGGGTTGGCGATGAAGGGCCTACCGAATGCCACCGCGTCGGCCACGCCCGAGGCAATCCGGGCTTCGGCACTTTCGGCGGTGTAACCACCGCAGAACACCAGCACCCCAGCGAAGGCCTCGCGCAGTGCCTGGCGGAATTCATCACTGAGCTCGGGGCCGCCGGCCCAGTCCGGTTCGGCGACGTGCAGGTAGGCAATGCCGCGGCGGGTGAACTCTCGCGCCAGATACAGGGCGCTTTCCTCTGCCTGCCCGTCGGCGATGTCGTGGCCGGTGAAATGCGGCGAAATGCGCACGCCGACACGTTGCGCGCCGATCGCATCGATCACCGCATCTACCACTTCCAGCGTGAAGCGCGCACGGTTCTCCAGCGAGCCGCCGTATCGGTCCTGCCGCTCGTTGCTGTTGGTGGAAAGGAACTGCTGCAGCAGGTAGCCGTTGGCGGCATGGACTTCGACCAGGTCGAAACCAGCCCGGTCGGCGCGACGCGCAGCCTGTGCGAACTGCTCGACGATGCCCGGGATCTCGCCGGTTTCCAGCGCACGCGGCATCGACGTTGGCTCGTTGCCGGCGCTGCCGTCAGGCCGGACCACGAAGGCATTCGCTCCTTCGGCCACCAGCGCCGACGGCGCGACCGGAGCCGCGCCATCTGCCTGCAGCAAGGTGTGCGAGATGCGCCCGACATGCCACAGCTGGGCGGCAATCCGGCCACCGTTGGCGTGCACCGCGTCGGTGACCTGCTTCCAGCCGGCTTCCTGCGCGTCGCTATGGATGCCGGGCGTCCATGCATAGCCCTGGCCCTGCGGCGATACCTGGGTGGCCTCGGACACGATCAGGCCGGCGCCAGCGCGCTGGGCGTAGTACTCGGCGTTGAGTTCGCTGGGCACGTCGCCGGGCTGGCCGGCGCGTGCACGCGTCAGGGGCGCCATGAACACCCGGTTCGGGAGTTTCAGCGGGCCAAGGTCGAGCGGGGAAAGCAGACGTGAGGTCATGGAAACTCCGTAGGGGGGAAGGAAACAGGCGCCACGCTGATGCGCAGCGCACCCGGCAAGGCGGTCAGCCGTGCTGCTGGCGGTGGCGCTCGAGCGTCGGCGAAACGCGATCCAGTGCCGCAAGCACCTCATGGGTAAAGCCACCGGCCGGCAGCTCGCGCACGGCGGCATGCGCGGCACACACGAAGGGCGTATCGGCCCAGCGCCGGGCGAGATCGCGAGCCCAGGCACATACGCATCAGCGGCACCACGCCGCGGGGTCAGCGCCTTGCCCAGCATCGGATGCATGCGCAGGGAAGACTGCGGCAGCACGCGACCCAGCACGCCCGGCGCGGCCATGACATTGAGCGTGTCATCGACGTGCACGATGCCGCTCTGGCGATGCCGTACCAGCACCGAGGCCACGTGCACGCGCTCGTCGGGACAGACGAAGTCCACGCCATCGGGAATGGACAGCTCGAAGACCTCGGCCAGCGGGTTGTCGGCACCCCAGGCTTCGATCGGCTCCCCCGCCCATGGCACGGTCGGGACCTTGCGGCGATGACGTGCGGTGCCATGGATCGGCACCGAGGGAAGCAGCCGGTGCAGCGCTTCGACGTGCAGCGTATGGAACGGATGCACATGCACCACCGCGTCGACCAGCGTGCCGCCATCGGTCAGCGAGAGCAGCGCGTCACGCTGCGCGCCATCCAGCGGTGCGGCATCGACCACGACGAAGCGTCCGTTGGCCCGACGGACCACGGACATGTGGGGGCCCACGTTGATCACGCCCGCTACACGCTGCGGGCCGCGTAGGTTCCAGAAGTTCTCGGCGAGTTGGCGCATGCGCCGAGTGTGGGGCAGCCGTGGTGAAGGTACGGGCCACGACTGTTGGCGACGCCGTGACGGATCGTCGCCCGGATGAAACGCTCAACAGGCGGCGGCTTCCCGCCCGGGCATCATGGCCGATGGAGCGGAAACTCAGTCCGCGCTGACGCTGTCGGCAGGTGCGTTGGCTGCCTTGGCTGCCTCGCGTGCTTCCCGCTTTTTGGCCTCCTTCTCGTCTTTCTTTTTCTTGGCGGCAATTTCGCGCTGACGCTTTTCGAAGGAGTAATTGGGCTTGGCCAAGGACTTTCCTGGGTGGGGAGTGGAGGGCCAGTGTACGCGCTGCCGACTGAAGCCACCGTATCGCAGCGGGTTGCGACGACCGGGAAGCTCAGCGCTTCTGCAGGAAACGCTCGGCTTCTTCCTCGTAGGCCTCGTATCCCGGAGCCAGATACGGCACCAGCAAGCGCACCCAGGCCCGGCTGATGCGCCGGGTCTCGGACGGACAGCGTTCGGCCCGGCCCTCGGTCAGCTCGCCGGCAGCGATCATTCCGGCAAAACCCTCCGGATCGGTGCCGTATACCAGGCACTGCAGGTTGAAGAAACGCTGCTCGCCCAGCGCATGCTCGTCGGCGTAGGCGTCCAGGTTGTAGGCACCGGTGCTGTGGGTCAGCATCCAGTTGGCGGCCAGCCGCAGGTTTTCGGCCAC
This sequence comes from Stenotrophomonas sp. Marseille-Q4652, assembly GCF_916618915.1. Taxonomy (NCBI): domain Bacteria; kingdom Pseudomonadati; phylum Pseudomonadota; class Gammaproteobacteria; order Lysobacterales; family Lysobacteraceae; genus Stenotrophomonas; species Stenotrophomonas sp. Marseille-Q4652. The sequence goes on along the minus strand of NZ_CAKAKE010000001.1, from coordinate 3,032,145 downwards.
CTGCTCCGGGGTCTCGTCCAGACCGGCAAAACGCAGCATCAGCACCCCGGCGAGCTGGTCGACCGCATCTTCCTGGCGGCCGGTCACCGGCAGGTCCAGCATCTCCACCAAGGCATGGCCGGTCTCGTGCAGCAGGATGAAGCGCACGTTCGCGCGCACATAGCGCAGCGGATGCTCATCGCCAAGGTCCAGCGCCTGCTGGTGGCGCTGGCCCTGCTCGTAGAGTGCACGCAGGGTTTCGTAGCACAGCACCACCTCGTCCTGGTCCGGGTCGTAGAACGCGCCCCAGTCGCCGCATTCGACCGCGACGTAACGCAGCTGCCGCGGCAGCGCGAACATGCCGTCGATGGCCTGGATCTCCGGCAACTGCCGGAACAGGTCGGCCTCGCGCACGCGGGTGTAGATCTCTTCCAGCGCCGCGGACACGGGCCTGGTGTATTCATAGACGAAGCGGTGCGCGGACGCGCTGCTGTCCTCTTCAACGGTCTGCACCACCGAGCGCGGCAATGCCGGGGCGGCCTCGGCACTGGCCGGCACCTGCGCCGGCCCGGACGTGGATGCACAGCCCGGGATCGACGCCAGGGCGAGCAGGAGGGCGGTGGTGCTGGTACGCAAGGACATCGGCAAGGCGGCGACTGGAGGAGGACGGCGTGCGGTGGAACGGATCACTCAGCAGACGTAGCTGGCGAGCACTGCCTGTACCTCGTAGATGTCCACCTGCCGGTTGAACTGCTTCTGGACCGGCGCGGCCGTGCCACGGACCCAGATGCGCAGCTCCGCGTCCAGGTCGAAGGGACCCGCGGTTTCCACCGTGAAGTGGCTGATGCTGCTGTAAGGGATGGAGTGGTACTGGACCTTGCTGCCGGTCAGTCCCTGCTTGTCGACCAGCACCAGGCGCTTGTCGGTGAACAAGAAATAGTCGCGCACCAGCTTGTAGGCGTGTTCGACCCGCTCCCCCGCGGCCAGCAGTTTCTGGAATTCCTGCTCGACCAGCGCAGGATCGATCTTCGATGCATTGCCCAGCAGGCCGTCCAGCAATCCCATTCGCCTTCCCCGATGCGTGGTGACTCCCCAATGCCAGCAGTGTGCCATCGCTGTGCCGGCCGCAGCCAGCCAACCGACGACAGGAGGCCACCGCAACGGCACCGCGCGCCCCCCCGGCACACGTCGGGTACGCGCCATTCAACTATTCCCTTGCGCGGCCGCTACCTGTAGCGGGCCTTCAGGCCTTTCATTCCTCGGGATGCAGCCATGAGCAACAGGGGATTCATCCGCCTGGTCCGGTTCCTGCGGCACGGGAGCGGTCCACGCGCAGTTCGACCAGTGGCCTTTGCAGGGCGCTTCGCCAGCGCTCTTCCGGCTATCCGCGCACCGGCCATGGGCTGGGGCTGGGCATTGCTGCTGGCCGTGTTGCCCGCCTGCCCCGCATCGGCGGCCGTCACCGCCGACGATCCGCGTTACCAGCAGGCACGCGCGGCGGCGGAAACCCTCTACCGGGACAGCGAATTCGAGCAGGTTCTGGAGAGTTGCCGTGAAGCGCCGCCGGTAGCGGAGGACCTTCCCTACCGGCTGATCTGCCTGATCGCCGACGAGAACCGTCCGGACATCACAATCCCCGCGCTGTTCCACATACACGTCGATGCGCTGGGCCAGGGCAAGGCCGACCTGGCGGCACAGGCGCTGTCGGTCGCGGCATGGCGCCAGTCCGAAGCCGGTGACATCCGTGGTGCGTTCGGCACCTACGAGCGGGCGCTGGCGATGGGCGACCGGCTCTCGCCCGCCGTACTCAACGACATCACCCTCAATACCGGCGGCCTGTACGTCATGTATGGCGACCCGGAGTACGTGGCCAAGGGCGTCGAGCTGCAACAGCTGGCCATCACCCGCTTGCAGGAAATGAAGAAGGCCGATCCGGCCAACACCAGCCTTGATTTCGACATCAGCCTGGCCCAGCACAACATCGGCGTGGCGCACGCGCTGCACCTGGACGACTACGCGCTCGCGCTGGAGTGGTTCGACAGGGTCGACCGCGGCAATGGCGAGTTCATCCGTTCGGCCCTGGTGTTCTCCGCCCTGTCGGCGCTGCAGCTGGGTCGCCTGGAGGATTCGCGCCGCTACCTGGCGCAGTCACACGCTGCGCCCCGCTCGCGCGCTACGCCTTCCCGTTACCTTCGCTGTTACCAGGAACTGGTCAAGCTTGGGCTGGATGGCCACGCCGAGCTCGCTCCGTGCCGCGACCTGGACGAACGCGATCCGCTGCAGGTCAAGCTGGACCTGGCCAAGCGCATGACCGTGCTGGAGCAGCCCGAGTGGCGGATGGCCGGACTGGAGGCCATGCACCGGCTGTTCATTCGCACGCTCGAGGCCCAGCTCAAGCAGGGCTCGATACACGCCGCCTCGCGCGCCGAACTCAACCGCCTGCAGGTGGAAGCCAAGCTGCAGGACGAACTGGTCGAGAAGGAGCGTGCGCTCAAGCAGATGGAGCAGCAACGGCTGATGAGCCTGCGGCTGCTGGCCGGCGCGCTGGTAGCCATCCTGCTGCTGGTACTGCTGGTGATCCTGTTGCGGCTGCGCCAGGACCGGAAGCTGGCCCGGCACTTCCACACGATGAGCCTGCAGGACGGACTCACCGGCCTGCACAACCGACGCTATTTCGAGCAGCACATCGAAACGGAACTGGAGCGCCTGCATCGTGCAGGCCCGGCCGAAAGGGGCCATGTGCTGGCCCTGTGCCTGGTCGACATCGACCATTTCAAACGCATCAACGACACCCATGGGCATGCCGCCGGCGACACCGTGCTGGTGGAAGCCGCGCGCAGGCTGCGGGCCACGCTGCGCGACTCGGACATGGTGGTGCGCTGGGGCGGCGAGGAATTCCTGCTGGCAACCCGGGTCAAGGATCGCGCGCAGGTGGGCTGCGTGATCGAGCGCGTCCGCCGGGCCTTTGCCGACCAGCCCATGCAGCTGCCTGACGGCACCGCGCTGGATGTGACCTGCACCATTGGCGCCATAGTCCTGCCGGCGACCACGGGCAGCGCAGCCCCGGTGGCGCGCGACCGGCTGCTGCAACTGGCCGACGCCGCGCTCTACCTTGGCAAGGAACAGCGTGACTGCTGGATCTGCATCGAGGATGTCACCGACCCGGACGTGCTGGCCCAGGATGTTGACGGCGCGCTCGTCCGGTTCGAGGCCGAGGGTCGCCTCCGGCTGGCGCGCGGCCCCGGGCAACCCACTGGCTACGACCATGCGGACAGCGCAGGCCACTGCGCTGACGCAGCCGATACCGGGCCACGGTAAAGGCCGCGGGGCGCTACACCGCCTACGGGTCCAGCAGCCCGTGGCGGCGGTGCCACTCTTCCAGCGAGACATCGGGAAGCTGCTGCACATGCACCTCGCCCGGCCCTTCGGGAACCTGCACCCAGTTGGCCTTGGAGTCGAGGAAGATGTGCAGCCGCTCCGGCGGCACCGGTAGCGGAGTGTCGATCGCCGAGGCATGCGGGTGGACCAGATCGGGCCACTCCGGATCAAACAGCCACAACGCGCTGCCGCAGCCGGTACAGAAATGCCGCTGCCCGGAACTGATGCGGCAGTTGCCATCATCCTCGCCGAGCTTTGCCCGGTACACGCCAAGGTGCTCGCGCCCTTCCACCTCCAGCGTATCGGCGCGCGCTCCCAGGTTGATCGCACTGCCACTGCCACCGGCGGTCTTGCGGCAGATCGAGCAGTAGCACTGCAGGAACGGCACCGGCGCGTAGGCCTGGCAGCGGAAGCGCACGTTGCCGCAGTGGCAGGAACCTTCGATTTGCATGGCAAACACCTCGTCGAGTGTTTCCCGAACATACCGCCGAGGGTGCAAACCGAACGTCGCGAACGATGCCCTGCCTTGGGGCTCCGGCTCAGAGCGTGATCTCACCTTCCAACTGCAGCCAGTCGCGCGAAGTGGATTGCAGCCTCGTCTCCGACTTCACAAGGCACCACCACTCGCAGGTAGTGAGGGTCACGACCTGTCCGTCAGAGCTGAACCGGACGTCCTTGAAACCCCACTTCACCGTAAGGGCGATCAGCCCCGCTGCAATCGGATTTGAGCTCTGAACTGCACGCGTAGTCCGATGCGCGCGTCAGAGCGGAACGAGCCGGTGCGCGGCGTCGCTGCAGACGGTAATCGCGCCATCCCCTTCAGCCGATCCGACAGCCTGGACACGCGTTCCCACGGCCAGCGCCTGTACGTCTACCGGCGCGGCCTGACAGAGGTTCCAGCGTGCCGGCAGCTGCACTGCCACGCGCCCGCGGCCGACAACGTCGACCTGCACTACCGCGTGCCCATCGTAGGTCCACGGCTGGGTGTCGATGGACGCCACGACTCCTTCAATGGTGACGGTGCTGCCGCCTTCTGAAGCCGACCCGCGGGTGGTGGCGCAGGACACGGTTGCCAGCACCAGGCACGCGGACATCCTGGACGAAAGGACTGGGAGGGATCGCATGGTTGCTCCTTGGGACAGGGCTGTTGGTGGAAAGGGCTACTACAGAACGCATGAGATCAATGGCCGGGTTGATTCGCGATGAAGCCCTGCGCCAGCGCGAGGCTGGAGCTCTCGCCCCCTGCTTCAGCATTCCCCCCCTGTCCTTTCGTCCAATGCCTTGGTGCATTGCACATGGGAAGCATGGGCCGGTCACCAAGGCGCCTGGGAGGGCTCGCCATGACGCAAGCAACGCGGACCACGCAGCCTCGCACGATAATCGCTCGTCCGCTGTGCTGGCTGGTCGCCGGCTGCATGGCGCTGGCGGGCCTGTGGGCAGGGAATGCTTCCGCCCTGGACTGCGGCTCCAACAATGGCTTCACCTGCCAGGGCACCCAGACGCAGTACGCCGGTGGCTTCAATCCAGGCGTGGGCTATGGCGGTTTCGGGGGTGGCAGCTGCACCGCCAGCCGCACGCCGGTGGTCTTCATCCATGGCAATGGCGACAACGCGCTGAGCTTCGACATGCCACCGGGCGCGGTGAACGGCTACAGCAAACCGACACGCTCCGTGTATGAGGAGCTCAAGGCCGCCGGCTACAATGACTGCGAGCTGTTCGGCGTGACCTATCTGTCGGTGGACGAACGCAAGACGCCCCAGATCAATTACCACGAGCCTTACAGCTACAACGTACTCAAGACCTTCATCGACAGGGTCAAGACCTACACCGGCAAGTCCCAGGTCGACATCGTGGCGCATTCGCTGGGCAGCACCATGGCGCTGGCGATGATGAAGTACCACGGTTACCAGGGCAGCGTGCGCCGCTTCATCAATATCGGCGGCGGCATCCGCGGCCTGCAGACCTGTCTCTACACCGGGTACCAGAATGCGCTGGCGCCAACCTGCAACGCCGAGGCGTGGGTATATCCGTACAACTACTACACCTTTGGCCTGTACCCCAGCACCGGGGTGACCTACTACGGCTACAACCGCTGGACCGGCAGCGGCACGGGCTCGCTGCGGACCTTGCCCGCCAGCTGGACCTCGGTGAGCTTCTACACCGTTACCGCCGGCCTCTACGGCCAGGTGCACTGCTTCACCACCAATGGCGCGGTCACCTGTCCCAACGGTGCGTTGTTCAACAGTCGGACCAATGTAATGGCGCAGGTGGATGTCGGCTTCGGCAACAGCAGCTACAGCTACGACTGGAACTGGGCCGATGGCATGCCCTTCAACGCAGGTGGCGGCGACACCAGCGGCGGAGTGGGCCACTTCCGCTCGTTGGCAAACACGGGGGTGATCATCCGCAACATGCTCACCACGTCATGTACGACCAACTGCGCCAGTGGTTATGGCGGTGTCCACGGGCCGGCGGCGAACCGCTGAAGTAGCCTCGGCGTGGGCCGCTCGCGGCTCGCGTTGGCACCAGGCTGAGCGGGCTTTCTGGAAGGAGTGGCGCCCCGCGGGCACTTCCACGCGACGGCGACATGCCTCCCCGCAGGCTGGCGTTCCCCAATCGAGGAGAAAGCCCCATGCTCGCCACCGCCTCTGCCGCTTACACCGGAATGAACGTGCTGATGATCGTCGGCGCGATCTTTGCGCTGATCCTGACCATTCTGTGGATCCTGGTACCGTTCGCGCTGTTCGGGATCAAGCCGCTGCTGCGCGAACTGATCACCGAACAACGCCGCGCAAACGAGCTGGCCGCGCGCATCGCCGCCACGCCGGCACCGGCACCGGTCGTGGTCGCCCCGGCTGACCCGCGCGTGGATTCCCGCGTCGACCCGCGTGTGGATCCCTATCGCCGCTGACGCAGCGGGGGTCCGCTGACCCGCGGTTATCGCGGGCCACGGGCAGCCATCGGTCAACTAAGGGTGGCGGCTGGTCCCTCAGCAGTACAACCCGCGCCCGATGCCGATACTCCTGCCTGATCGAACACAGCCATCTAGTGCGCGACGGGCTTGCCGTAAGTACGCTCGATGGAGGGAAAGTACGCGGCGGGACCTTTGGTCCCTGGGCTCGGACTCACGACGGTCTCCTTGGGGCACGGCAATGGGTACAAGGAGCAGTGAGAGGCGGAAACCGACGGGGCCCGGCCTCTCACAAACTTGGCTACTGCGCGTGGTAAAAGCAATGAGAACTCGGAGTTCCCGGTCTCACCAAAGAGGGGTGCTACATGTACTTGTAGCTGCCGCTTGTAGCTGCCGCTTGGCCCTGCCTCGGGGACAGAAGCCTGCCGGGCCCAATCACCGACGTGCCCCTGCAAGCACCGTCTTACGCGCCGTAACGCTGGCCTGCCAGATGCGGCTCCCTCTCGGAGACCTGGGCTTCTGCCATCTGCCTCCCAATGTCCTGCAATCTTGCGACCGATTCCCTTACCGGGGTCTGTGCTGCAAGGTCGGTAGGCATGTGCGCTCGCAGATGCGCCGGATCATCAATACGACCCTGCACGATGAGGATGTTCGCCCCGGCCCTGCCGACCTGGCTTTCGCAGCTCAGTAGCACGTGATCGATCCGACTCATTCCGTTTTGCATGGCCAAGCACGCCAGACTGGCGCACAGGCGATCACTGACGTCGTCCGGCCTTCGACCGAAACTTTCGTCGAGACGATTTACCCCCGCACGCGCCTCGGCCAACAGCCCATTTGGCTCCAACCCAGTTGCTTGGAGCAGGTCGACTTGCTGGCCACCTTGGCGATTTCCTTGCACAGGTCGCAACGGCGCTGCATGAGGGTCGGCGTGAATCACGGGTGTCCGGATCCCATTGCTTTCAACATTCAGATCCACACTGCCGTCCCGGTTCCGCACCCGCGTCAGGTCGCTGGGCTCCAGAGCAGACCAACGGCCTCCTATGCGTGAGTAAGCAGTCCCTCCCCTCGCCCAGACCGGGAAGTCATCGCCGGAGGCATAGAGACCTCCGGTGGCTCCTGCCCTTCCTTCTGCGCGCGGCCGCCCATAAGCGTGACCCGTTCCACGATCCAGCGCCTCAAGGAAATCCGGGGCCTGGGCATGGTTGAGGAACAGCGTCTTTACAGCCGCGTATTCTGAAGCAAGGGCGGGCCGCGCCTGATCTTCGTTCACCGCCGTCGGGTCGACCAAGGGGTTGGCAAGCACGTTCTGCCATGCCTCATGCAGTGGATTGTCAGCGTCCATCCTTCGCAGCCCATTGAACACATGAGCACCGCTGACCGCGTGATTGCGACCCGACTCGATATAGTCCTGATCGCCACTCGGTGCCCGCAACCCGTCGATGGCGCGACTGACATCACTTACTTCCAGATATGAGTCATTCGCCATGTTGCGCACAAGTCGCGGCGCCCAGAGATTTTCACTCTGGTTCTGCAGCTTCATCATCATGACCATGAGCTGCGCGCGCTCCTCCATGCTGGATCGTTGATAGAGTGGTGTCTGCCTCACGGTGCGTACGACACCCCCCATGAGCTGCTCAACCTGGGCGACATCGCGCTCATGAACGAAACGGATTCCGTCGTCGGACCGCAGGAATTGATCCAGCCGCTGTTTCACCACGGCATCCAGGGCCCGACCATGGTCAGCGGTAATGGCCCGTCCATTTCGTGAGAGATCCCGGACTGTCTGCGCATATCCAGCCTCCCCCAATACCCAGTCAAGCTGCGTGCGAGCTGCCCAAGCTTGGTATGCATCAACCAACGCCGTTGCCACTGCCGGGCGTTGTCCCAGATCGATTTGAAGGGTTCCAATCGAAAAACCGCTGTTCCCGACTGGGGTCATGATCCCGTTCTGGATTCTTCCTGCGAAGGACAGGCGGTTTGATACATCCCGCCCTGCATTGCTTCCTTCGGAAGACACGCCCACGGCGAAGTAAGCCAAGGCACGCAGTTCGGAGTCGGTGAGATCCGCGGCAGCTGGCACCGCAGGGTTCATCTGGTTTGCAGGCACATTCATCGGGACATTCCTTTTCCCTTGCTCGCTTATTCGTCGTCCTCAGCACAGTCACGGTCATCGACGGGGATCACCACGCCTTCTCCGTTGCGATGCAGGGTCAGGTACTCCTGTGCACCCCGGTACCATACGAGGGCGTCCCCGACGCGCTCCAGGTAAGCTTCTTCCTGGCCCATATTCGGGCAGGCGTGCTTGGGGTCGTCTGCTGTTTCCGAGCAGAACCACACCCGTGCGCGAGTTCCTTCCACGGTGCCCTTGAGCAAGCCACTCTCACCCCGCACACGGGTGCCGTCATCCCAACTTCCGCTTATCCGGGCATCTTCCTGAAGCAACTCCAGATTGGCGACGTGACCAAACCGGCACTCCTGCCGGTAGGACCAGAGCCCCGCGAAGTCCGGCCCAGTGGTGGCACATGACGCACAGGCAAGGGACAACAACGCAGCAACCAATGACTTCCCTTTCATCAGAACCCTCCTGAGTTGAAGCGTTCTTATAACGCAGGAGGGGCCCTCGAACCGGGAACCCAATCAAGTTTGGCGTGCAATACCGCGGCGTCGGCAAGACCTGCGGGCACGACTGGATCAGATCCAGGCAATCGCCGCACCGTCGGTCGCCCGCTCGAACTGCGGGCGGCCGAACCAGTAGCCCTGCATCAGGTGGATACCGAGGTCGGACAGGCATTGCGCTTCGTCGTGGGTCTCGATGCCCTCGGCGATGACGTCGATGTCCAGCTGCGCGCACATCGACACCACGCCAGCGACGATCGCCTGGCGGGCCTTGCCCTGGTCGATGCCACGGACCAGGGCCATGTCCAGCTTGACCAGGTCGGGCTGGAAGTCGGCCAGCAGGTTCAGTCCGGCGAACCCGGCGCCGAAGTCGTCGATGGCGGTCTGGAAACCGATGCGCTTGTACTCGCCGAAGATCTCGGCAAGCCACTTGCCGTCGTTGACCTGCTCGCCTTCCACCGACTCGAAGATGATCCGGTTGATCGGGAAGCCGTAGCGCCTGGCCGCCTACAGCGTGGAGCGGATGCAGACCTCGGGTCGGTAGATCGCGTTGGGCAGGAAGTTGATCGACAAAAACGTATCGAGCTCCACCGAGCTGGCAATCCGTATCGCCTTCTCGCGACAGGCCTGGTCGAACGAATAGCGGATATCGTCGGTGATGCGCGACAGCACGGTGCCGGCCGGCTCGCCGGCCGGGCCGCGCACCAGAGCCTCGTGCGCGAACACGCTGCGCGCCCGCACATCGACGATGGGCTGGAACGCGTAGCTGAACTCGAAGGGCAGCGGTTGCGCGTCACGGCAGAGCGCGCATCCAGTACGGGTAACGGAGGAGGACATGCCGGTGTTACCGCGTTTGTGGAGGCAGAGGATTGTATCGGCAGGAAGCGGCCCTGCTTTAGCCGCCCTGTCTACGTCACCGCCCGTGTCGTTGAGGTGTTTGCTTCACAGGCACAAGGATCGAATGGCTTGAGAACCCGGGCCGTGTCCGCAGAACTGGCCACCGCGCTCCTGCTTCCGCCTGCACTGTCAGTCCGCAAACATCCGTTACCGGGGCGGCCAGGGCTCCCGTCGAGGATTGCGGACGCAGCACATGGCGAGCACCACCCGGCGCAGAAAGCAGGCTCAGCTGCCGGCTTGCGCGCCCTCGCTTTCCGCTGCCGGATCCTCGTGCGCCGTGCGCTCGTCGGACACCACCTCGCCATCGACCAGGGTGAGGGTGCGGTCGCAGGTCTCGGCCAGGCGCGGATCGTGGGTGACCACCAGCACCGCACAGCCGAAGCGGGCGTTGAAGTCGCGCAGCAGCTCGAACACATCGGCGGCGGTCTTCGTATCGAGGTTGCCGGTCGGCTCGTCGGCCAGCAGCAGCGAGGGCCGGGTCACCAGCGCACGGGCAATGGCCACGCGTTGCTGCTGGCCACCGGAAAGCTGGTCGGGGCGACGGTCGGCGAGCTTCTCCAGGCCGACCGCGGCCAGCAGCTCGCGGGCGCGATCCAGCATCTCCGCGCTCGGCTTGCCGTGGGCCATCATCGAGGGCATCAGCACGTTTTCCAGCGCGGTGAAGGCCCCGATCAGGTGGTGGAACTGGAACACGAAGCCGATGTGGCGCCCGCGCAGCGCGGTGCGTGCCTCGTCGTCCATGGTGCGGGTCGGCTGTCCGTCCAGGTACAGCTCGCCGGAGGTCGGCGAGTCCAGCAGGCCGATCAGGTTGAGCAGGGTCGACTTGCCCGATCCCGATGGCCCGACCAGCGCGGCGAAGTCGGCGCTGTCCAGGCGCAGGTCGATGCCATGGAGCACCTCGACGTCGTTGGGCTGGCCGATGTTGTAGGACTTGCGCAGGCCTTCCAGCCGCAGGACTTCCCTCGACTCAGGCATGGCGGATGGCCTCCACCGGGTCCATGCGCGATGCGCGCCAGGCCGGTACCAGTGCGGCGCCCATGCCGGCCACGGTGGCCAGGATCATCGCCGCCACGATCAGCACCGGCGACAGGTCGATCACGAACAGCTTGGGCCCGAAGGTATTGAACGCAGCGACCAGTGCCCAGCCGGCGAACGCGCCCACCGCCGAGCCCAGCAGGCCCAGCACCGCGTCCTGGATCAGGAACACCTGCAGCATCTGCCGGCGGCGCGTGCCCATCGCGCGCAGGATGCCGATCTCGCGGGTGCGCTGGGCCACGCTCACCGCCAGCACGCTGGCAATGCCCAGCGCCACCGATACCGCAACGAAGAAGCTGATCATGTTGGTGGACATGCTCTGCGAGCTCAGTGCGTTCATCAGCTGCGCGTTGGATTCCGTCCAGCTCTGTGCCTGCAGGCCGGTCAGGCCGCGGATGCGCGCGGTCTGGGTGTCGGCATTGAAGACGTCCTCCACGGTCACGTCGATCACCGTCACCCCGCCGGGCAGGGCCAGCAGCGACTGCGCCTGCTTGAGGTCCACGTAGACATAGCGTTCGTCCAGCTCGGGCACGCCCGGTTCGAAGATGCCGGCCACGTTGATCACCGCCTCGCGGCCATCGCCGGCATCCAGCCGCAGCTTGCCGCCGGTGCGCAGACCCAGGTCCTCGGCCAGCTGGCGACCGACCAGGCCATTGCCCGAGCCCACGTCCAGCCGCCCGGCCACCAGGTTGTCCTGCAGCGGGATCACCCGCAGGTAGCGCGCCAGGTCGATGCCGGCCAGCGCCACCGATTCCACCGCATCACCGCGGCGGCCGAACGCCGGGCCGGACAGCACCGGCGACACCGCGGTCACTCCCGGCAGGCGCTCGATCACGTCGCGCACCTGCTGCCAGTTGTCGATCGGCCGCAGCGACTGCGGGCGCGGATCCTCCAGCAGCAGCTGCAGCACGCCGACCGGCGCCGGTGCGATGCGGTTGACCTCGCGCGGGGCCTCGACCCTGACGTGCGACTGCGTGCCGAGCGTGCGTTCGACCAGGTTGGACTGCAGCCCGGAAATCAGCGCGATCACGAAAACGATCACCGACACGCCCACCGCGATCCCGAACAGGATCAGCAGCGACTGCGCGCGGCCGTGGCGCAGGAAGCGCAGGGCGATGGTGGATTCGATCCACATGGCTCAGTTGCGCGCCGCGGCCGGCACGGCCTCGTCCTTGCGCGGCGCTTCCACGGCTGTGGTCGGCAGTGGCTGGGCACGGGTACGCACGCGCGTGCCCGGTTCCGGCCGCTGTCCGGGCGCGGCGCTGCCCACGGCCAGCACCACGTCGCCGGCGGACAGCCCGTCCACCACTTCCGTCATCGCCAGCCCGCGCAGCCCCAGCCGCACCGGCACCGATTCCACCTTGCCGCCGCGTACGCGCAGCACCTGGCCGGCGTCGCGGCCGACGTCGTCATCGATCAGCGCATCGTTGGGCAGCACCAGCGCCTGCGGCTTCTCGCCGGTGAGGATGGTCGCGGTGACGGTCATGTCCTCGCGCAGGAAATCCACCGGCGGGTCGATGCGCAGGCGCACATCCACCGCGCCGGATCCACGGACGGGGCAATGTGGTGGACGGTCGCGTTGAAGCTGCGACCCGGCCACGCATCGGCCTCGCATACCGCGCCCTGGCCGACCTGCAGGCGCGAGAGGTTCTTCTCGTCCAGCGGCAGCAGCAGTTCGCCCGGGGCCTCGCGCGCCAGCTCCAGCAGCACCTGGCCCGGGGTCACCACATCGCCCGGTTCGACCTGACGCAGCAGCACCGTGCCGGCCACCGTGGCGCGGATCACCGCACGCTCCAGCTCCGCCTCGGCGGCGCGCAACTGTTCCACCAGCTGCGCCTCGCGTGCACCGCCGCTCAGCGAAGCGGCGTTGACCCGTGCCTGCTCCGCTGCGGCGCGGGCGGCGACCACCGCCTGCTGCGCCTGTTCGACCATCTCGCGCGACACCAGTTGCTGCTGGCCCAGCCCGCGACGCCGCGTGGCCTCGCGTTCGGCCTGGGCCAGCTCGGCCTCGGCCTGTCGGAGGCGCGCCTGCGCGTCGGGGCGATCGGCCTGGCGCAGGGCTTCCAGCGCGGCACGGGCCTGGTCGCGGCGGGCTTCCAGGTCGGCTGCGCGCAGCAGCACCAGCACGTCGCCCGGTGCCACGGTGTCGCCTTCCATCACCCGGCGCTCCAGCACCAGCCCGGAAATCTCCGCCCCCACCGCCACCCGCGACAGCGCCGCGACGCGGCCGGTGGCCACCACGTTCTGCACCAGCGGGCGCGACACCACCTCATAGGCCGGCACCACCGGCCCGCGCCAGCGCGCCACGCCAAAGGCCAGCAGGAGCACGCCAAGCAGCGCGCCCCCAGCCAGATCCATTTGCGTCGTGACGCGTGCTTGGCCCTGGTCCGTTCCAGGATCAAAGCCATATCTTCGCCTCGGGGGTGTGAGGGCGACAACGGCGTTTTTCCGCCTCGGGCGATGTTGACCCAGAACGATCCATTCCGGGCGCGACCGGCACGCATCATTCGCCTTCTTGCGCTGCTTGCCTGCGCGCCTGCGTCACATGCGCCATGGCATCGTCGCAGCCCCGGCGAAAGGAGCATTCCCCGATGCGGTCAACGATCCGGTTACTGGCCCTCTTCCTCTTCCTGCAGCCGATGCTCGCGGCGGCGGAAGCCTGCCTTGCGGGATTTCCGCAGAACTACGGCGCCCTGTTCGCTGACGCACAGCGCGTGTTGCCCGATGCCAAGGTCCTGGTCGACGCCACGCCGAAGCAACCGCCGGCGAGCATTGCCGCCGAATACGCGCATCGCCGCGGCCTGCCAGGCTTCGACCTCGAGCAGTTCATCGCCACCCAGTTCGAGATGCCCAGCCCGGCCGGCGGCGATTACCAGACCAACCCGCGGCACGACGTGGTCCAGCACATCGACGCGCTGTGGCCCGTGTTGGAGCGCCAGCCCCGGCCCGGCGACAGCCGCAGCTCCCTGCTGCCCCTGCCCTACCGCTACGTGGTGCCGGGCGGCCGTTTCGACGAGATCTACTACTGGGATTCCTACTTCACCATGCTCGGCCTGGAGGAGAGCGGCCGCCACGACCTCGTCGTCGACATGGTGCGCAACTTCGCCTGGCTGATCGACCGCTACGGCCACATTCCCAACGGCAACCGCACCTATTACCTCAGCCGCTCGCAGCCCCCGTTCTTCGCGGCGATGGTGAACCTCGTCGCGGAGCGCGACGGCGATGCGGTGCTCACCACCTACCTGCCGCAGCTTGCCGCCGAATACGCGTTCTGGATGGAGGGCGCCGATGGACTTGCCGCCGGCCAGGCGCACCGGCGCGTGGTGCGGCTGGACGATGGCTCCGTGCCCAACCGCTACTGGGACGACTGCGACACGCCGCGGGACGAAAGCTACGGCGTCGATGTCGAAACCGCGAACGCCTCCGGCCGTCCGGTGGCAGAGGTCTACCGCTCCCTGCGCGCGGCCGCGGAGAGTGGCTGGGACTTCAGCTCGCGCTGGCTGGCCGACGGCCGGACCCTGGCCACCATCCGCACCGTGGAAATCGTGCCGCCGGACCTCAACAGCCTGCTGTACAACCTCGAACTCACCCTGGCCAGGGCCCATGCACTGTCACAGCAGTCTGGCGAGGCCGCCAAATTCCGTGAACGTGCGCAGGCGCGCAAACAGGCAATGCACCGCCACCTGTGGGATGCCAGGGCCAGCATGTTTGCCGACTACCTGTGGAAGGAAGGCCGCACCACCGGCCACGTCACCGCCGCCACGTTGTATCCGCTGTTCTTCGGCATTGCCGATCAACAGCAGGCCGGGCGCATCGCGCAGCGCGTGCGTGCGGACCTGTTGCAACCACATGGCCTGCTCACGACCACGATCGAGACCGGCCAGCAATGGGACGCACCCAACGGCTGGGCCCCGCTGCAGTGGATCGCAATCCAGGGGCTGGAGGCCTACGGGCACAACGAACTTGCCGAAACCATCGCGACCCGCTGGATCGGCCACAACATCGCGGTCTACCAGCACGACGGCAAGCTGGTGGAGAAATACGATGTCTCCGGCAAGGCCAGCGCCGGAGGTGGCGAGTACCCGCTGCAGGATGGCTTCGGCTGGACCAACGGCGTGCTGCGACGGCTGCTCGCGATGTATCCGGACGCCGGGAAGTAAACCGGGGTCAGAGTCGAATTCCTCCTCCACACGGCGCTGCCGCCGACACTACAGGTAGCCCTTCGCATAGGCGGTGTCCGCTCATATGGCGCCCCGGCACAGCTTTGCCGCTTGCTCAAGGCGACGGCTACATGGAGAGCAGCATCCCAACGGGGAGTTCCGGGTGCGTAGCCGTGCTGCCAGGGCATTTGCGGACTGCTACGAAAAGCCAGCCAACTGCAAACGCGCCAGCAAATTGGACACCTGGATGACTCTGGTTCCGGAATTACTCAGCGACCCCGGCAGCCGCTGAGACACGACGCGCCTCCTCGGCGCCCTTTCGTTCGCTGTATCGATCAACCAGATGGTCGCTGCGCCCGCGGACCATCAGGGTGAACTTCATCAGCTCCTCCATCACGTCCACGACGCGGTCGTAGTAGGACGAGGGCCTCATGCGGCCGCTTTCATCAAATTCCTGCCAAGCCTTGGCCACCGACGACTGGTTCGGGATGGTGACCATCCGCATCCAGCGCCCCAGCACGCGCAGCGTGTTGACCACGTTGAACGACTGCGACCCACCGCAAACCTGCATCACCGCCAGTGTTCTGCCCTGCGTCGGGCGAACGCTGCCGTCTTCCAGTGGCAGCCAGTCAATCTGATTCTTGAACACGCCGGTGATGGTGCCGTGCCGCTCGGGCGACACCCACACTTGGCCTTCCGACCATTGGGACCATTCGCGAAGCTGCTGGACCTTGGGGTGGCTCCTGTCGACGCTGTCGAGCATCGGCAGGTCGTGCGGATCGAACACCCGCGTCTCGGCGCCGAGATAGCGCAGGATGCGCTCAGCTTCCAGCGCAAGCTTTCGGCTGAACGACTGCGGCCGCAGCGAGCCGTACAGGAGCAGGATCCGTGGCGGGTGCATACCGTCGGCACCCAGGACCTCGGGTTGGGGCATTGGGAGCAAGTCAGCGTCCAGGTTGGCGGGAGGGTCGAATGGTGGTTGTTCGGGGCTATTCATTCGACTATTCTAAAATTATGGAAATAAATGATGCAATCACTTCCCTGACCGCACTGGGACACGCAACCCGCCTGGCCGCCTTCCGCTTGCTGGTCGAGGCGGGCCCCGCCGGGCGCATGGCAGGCGACATCGCCAAAGCACTGGGCGTCCCCGGCGCGACGCTGTCCTTCCATCTGAAGGAGCTCGTGCATGCCGGCCTGGTGGAGAGCGAAAGCCAAGGCCGCTACGTCTGCTACCGCGCGAACTTCCAGGCCATGAATGGCCTGGTCGAGTACCTCACACACAACTGTTGCGCCGGTTCAACCAGCGCCGAATGCGCGCCGACCCGGGATCCGACCTGCGGCTGCTGATCAAACGGCTGCCCTCCTGCATGCCCTCCACCCACGAAGCCATCGCCATGACCCACAACGTCCTCTTCCTGTGCACCGGCAACAGTGCTCGTAGCGTCCTGGCCGAAGCCACGCTGCGCGCGTGGGCCGGCAACCGCTTCAAGGTGTTCAGCGCCGGCAGCCAGCCTACCGGTACGGTGAACCCATTCGCCTTGACTCAGCTGCAGGCCGAGGGCATCTCCACGGCCGGGCTTCGGAGCAAGTCGTGGGACGAGTTCACGACCGCGGATGCTCCCCGCATGGACCTGGTCGTGACCGTCTGCGATTCAGCAGCAGCCGAAACCTGCCCGGTCGTGTTCGGAGACTTCCTGCGGACACATTGGGGATTGCCTGACCCCGCAGCGGTCGGAGGCAGCGATGCCGACCGAGCTGAGGCGTTCCGGCGAGCCCATCGGACTATCCAGGCCCGCTTGATGGCCTTCCTCGCACTGCCAGCTGCAGCGTGGGAGGATCGAGGGCAACTCAAGGCCGCCTTGGACAAGATCGGCTTCATCGACGCCGAGGATGCCGACAGTGAATGAGGCCGCCCCGCGCATGGCGCTCTTCGAGCGGTACCTGACCTTGTGGGTCGCGCTGTGCATTGTGGCGGGCACGACCCTGGGCCGCCAGTTCCCGGCAGCATTTGCTCAACTGGGCAGCATCGAGTGGGCCCAGGTCAATCTCCCAGTGGCGTTGCTGATCTGGGTGATGATCGTGCCGATGCTGATGAAGATCGACTTCGGCGCTCTGCGCCAGGTCGGCCAGCACTGGCGCGGCATCGGGACCACGCTGTTCATCAACTGGGCGGTAAAACCCTTCTCGATGGCGCTGCTGGGCTGGTTCTTCCTGCGCCATGTCTTCGCGCCGTGGCTGCCGGCGGACCAGGTCGACTCCTACATTGCAGGCCTGATCCTGCTGGCGGCGGCCCCGTGCACGGCGATGGTCTTCGTCTGGAGCAACCTTTGCCGCGGCGATGCGACCTTCACGTTGAGCCAGGTGGCACTGAACGACGCGATCATGGTTGTCGCCTTCGCGCCGCTGGTTGCGCTCTTGCTGGGCATCTCGTCCATTACTGTGCCGTGGGCCACACTGGCGATCTCGGTCGGACTCTACATCGTGGTCCCCGTCATCATTGCCACGCAGCTGCGCGCCTGGCTGATGCGTAGCGGCGGTCAAGCACGAATGGATGTCTGGCTGGCCAAGCTCGGGCCGCTCTCCCTGGCAGCATTGTTGATGATGCTGGTGCTGCTGTTCGGCTTCCAAGGCGAGCAGATCCTGGCGCAGCCATTGATCATCGCCATGCTGGCGGTACCCATCCTCATCCAGGTCTACTTCAATTCCGGCCTGGCCTACCTGCTCAATCGCCAGCTCCGTGTCGCCCACAGCGTGGCCGGCCCATCTGCCCTGATCGGCGCAAGCAACTTCTTCGAGCTGGCCGTGGCCACCGCGGTCAGCGTGTTTGGCGTCCATTCTGGCGCCACGCTCGCAACGGTCGTCGGCGTGCTGGTCGAAGTGCCTGTGATGCTATCGGTGGTCCGCATCGTCAACCGAAGCCGAGGTTGGTATGAGCGGCCTCAGGTCGGCGGCGTCTGAGACTTCTCTCGCTGCCTGGCAGATGCCCGAGCCTCGAGCACAGGGTCCGGCATCAGCCGTTCAGGCCCGAGGTTACTCATCATGCTTGTCCTCCATGCTCAACCGATGTTGTGCACATACGCTCGCGCCATGAAGCTTGCGCACTCGGCTGGCGCGGACAACTTCAGGCGTGGCCCTCGTTCATAGAAGAGGTCCAAACCGTAGTTGGCCTGCAGGGTCTGGCGAAGGTGGCGGGTCGGCCCGCCAGGCAAAGCCCGGTCAGAGTCGAATTCCTACCTCGCACTCTCGGCACCACTGACATTCGCGGATATCCCTCTCGCCCAGGATGGGCCGATCCCGGAGGAGGACATATGGCACGGAAGCCCCGAATCGATCTGCCCGGCGTTGCCCAGCACGCCATCCAGCGTGGCAACGACCGCCAGCCCGCCCTAAGAAAAACAGGCCAGAGTGAAATGCACTCTGACCTGTGATCCGGCCACCGGGGCCGCGTCATGCGGCAGTGGCGGCATCCATGTGCAGTGACGAGGACTGCGTCAGTCTTCGATGCCCATCCTGGCCTTGACCAGCGCGGCCGAAGCGGCACCGTCGTTGTCATACGGACGGGTGAGGAAATACTTGTCAGCCGGGAAGCCGGCCGGCAGGACCTTCTTGTCCAGTGTCACCAGCACGTCGGCGGTGCCCGGCACCAGCAGGTCGAAGGCGTCCGGGAAGACCACGGCTTCCAGGCGGGCACTGTTGACGGTGGCCATCTCGCCGCCGTTGTCGGGCATGGCCGATGCCAGTAACACGTGGCCCTTCACGATCAGCGGCACTTCGGCATTGCCACTGCCATCACGCTTGCCGGCCAGCTTGGCTTCGATCGCGCGCGCGGCGGCCTCGTCCATCGGCAGCCAGAATTGCGAGCTGTTGGCCAGGTCCATGCCCGGCACCACCACCGAGAACTCCACCGAGTTGCGGCCGTGCAGGTCAACGCGCTCATTGCTCGTGGACGTGTACAGGAAGATCGGGAAGGCCTTCTTCTCCATGTCGTACTGGCCGAACTGCACGGTGTCGTTGATATCGATGGCGATATCCCCGATCTGGCGCACGCGGGCCAGGTACTCATCCATCTTCGGTTTCAGCGCGGCGAGCATGTCCTTGCGCTTGAACGGGTCCTGCTCGTTGGCGAACTCCTTGGAGATGGTGTAGGCCAGCAGCTCCTCGTCGATCGGGTCGGCCTTGCTCCAGTACAGGTCCACATAGGCCAGGTGCTCGGGGCTGTCCGGGTAGAACTGCTGGCCCAGCTTCATGTACGGCGCATAGCTGCGGCCTTCGGCGCTGCGGAAGGGCATCACGGTGATGTCGCGGCCCACATCGTCCTTGGATGCCACCACCATCGCATTCTTGCCGTCAGCGGACTTGGCCGACGCGCTTGCGCTGCTGCCCTCGGCCGACGCGGCATCCCCACCGCTCTTGTCGCCACAACCGGCCAGCAGGCCGCCCGCCAGCAGCATCGCTGCCATCAACGGATTGATCTTCAACTGAATCTCCATTGGGTTTGCGGTAACCGTACCCCGCCGCCACCCCGGTTCCCCCAAGCCGGCCGGCGCAGCACGCCGGCAACGTTAGCGGCGGCGATTCACTTTTCTTGATCATCGATACCCGCACCGCGTCGGAGATAGCGCAGGTGTCAGCACACCGAACGCCGCGGCTGCGCGTTGTCAGGTGCCGCGCAAGGGCGGCCGCCCCAAAGCGAAAGGGCAAGAGCCGATGGAAACTTGACTCTGACCCCAGTACTACCAAGCGCAGCTAGGCCGTTGCGTGGTGCCGCGCAAGGGCGGCCGCCCCAAAACACAAGGGCCAGAGCCGGTGGAAACCTGACTCTGACCCTTGTTTTCCACCTTCAGCGGGAGACTAGCCGAGCTTCTTGTTAGCCAACCAGGTATTCGTCTCCTTCGATCTTCCGTAGGTAAGCCCAATTTCCAGATAGGGCCAGGTTTGATGGTGTCGTCTGCAAGCGGAAGGCGCGGCTGCGGTTTGCAGCGCCCGAGTCGCAGTAAGCAGTGACGAAGTCGTACCCCTTCTTTCCATGGAAACGGAACCGATCTCCCTCGACACACTTCAATAGAGCCTCTGGAAAGCACTCCAGCACTTTGCGTCTTCCAAATTTGACAGTCAGTTTTGGAGGGCCATCCTCATCGAACACTACCTCGTACGAGCGGGCATCAATCTTTAGCAGTTCGGTCAGATGATGGAAGGTTCCGTATCCATCGTTCGCCACCTCCCCACACATGATTGCCATTCGAGCCATGGCTGGGAAATGCTCCCACCGCCAGTTCTGAATTCGGTGGGGATAGGGAAACCAGCGCTTCTCCAGGCACTCTGGGATGAGTGCGTGAAGCTTCTTAGCGTTGAATCTCGGACTGCGGGAAACGATGGAGCCCGCTTCGGCAATCAGACCGCGGATCTTTTCTAGGTCGAGCCTTTCGCCCTTTAGGCGTTCGTTTGGGATGCCATGCGCCTTAAACGCCTCCTTCGAGGAGAGCCTTTGCACCTCTTGGTAACCCGTATACGCGGCAGCAGGACGCAATTTTCCGTCCTGTGCCTCTTCGACCAACACGCACATGATGTGAATGATCGGGTCGTCGGGAGTAACGCCGGTGGTGTCTGCTTCCACCAGAAGCACCGGGAAATCGATGGACCGGGTCTTTATCATTGCTAGAACCTCCCTGATGCAGTCGGAAGCGCATGAGCCCTACTCCCTATTCTTCGCGAAGGTTCAGCGCTTGGTGGGAACCCGCTCCGCCCTTCGGCCGCAATACGCACCTTCATGCCAGAAGTGAAGTACTGGAAGTGAATCAGACCCCCTTCTCGCTATAAGCCAAAAAGCTCAGGTGAAATTCCACTTTGACCCTGCTTCTCTACCGCTCGGCCGTGAGCGCCAGCAGGTTGCCTACCAGCTCTTCAAGTTCGCACCGCTCTTCGCCCTCGGCCGCATAGGCCGATCTCTGGCGCATCAGGTCCGCTGTCATGCTCGGCCAGAAATGATCAATTACATCGTCTGGTGACACCCGCACCGTGGCGCCGATGATTTTCTTCGCGTCGCACGTGTCCGTGTAAGTCACGTCCTTGGCAGTCATCTGCCTGATCAAGTCCGGGCACAGGTAGTTCTCGATCTCGCGCTTTTTGGTGGTGTAGAAGGACCTACCAACCGCCTCGACTTCTGCTTTGCGCTTCTGGATGTTCTTCACCGCTGCCGGATCACCGCCCACGTCCGAGTCCAGGAACACGCACCACGGAACTCCCAGACTGTCGGCCACCTTGAGCGTTACCCAGTGTTTCACGCTTCCGCATCCGCCAATTGGCACTGGGACAATGCGCTCGTCGTCGAGGCTCGATCCGACGTAGCCAGCATCCCGGAGGGCGACCGAGGTATGATGCAGGAACACGACATCAGCCTTACCTTCCACCAGCACTACGGCACGAGCGCGCTCCATTCCGCTTTCAGGCAAGACCCCCAAGCTTTCCGCGGCCTCCTTGAGGACATGCTCATCAGGCATCCTGACTGACGGAGTTCCGTGCTCGTCCTTTGTGACGTACCGAATGCCTTCCGTGGGAATCAGGCCCGCCAATGCAGGAACATGCGTCGTAACGATGATCTGCCTGTTCGACTGGCCCGCTAACGCAAGCAGGGCCTTCATCAGCATCACTTGGTAGTTCGGGTGCTGCGAGGTCTCCGGCTCTTCGATCGCATAGATCACGTTGCGCGCTGATCCAGCGCTCCTCTCCGCCTCTGCGCGGAAGAAATTCAGCAGGATCAATCGCCGCACTCCACTGCCACGCTTGTTGATCGGGATCCCGTTCTCCCCATCCAAGGTAAAGCTGAAGGACCACTTCGGCTTCTCCTTGAACCGCGGCCTGAGCTCGCTGGCCAGCTCAGGCGCCATCTCCTTGAGCTTCTCAAGCGTGCGATTTGCCACATCGAGGACACTGTCTTCGACCTGCTGCTCAAGCGCGCTGATTTGTTCGTGGAGGGCAGCTTGCGCATCCTTGACCGCTTGCTGGAGAGGGTTTTTTGCCTCTGCGTCACCGTCGCTGCTTTCGCGGTCTGCCTTGAACAACGCAAAAGTCGGCAGTTGCTCCTGGATCTTCGACCAGACCGACTTGGCTTCCGTGGACAGGCCCTTGTCGACATCCAGCAACGTCTCTTGGCACTGGATGGGCGCAGCAGCCTCCCGGATCGCCTGCCGCCATAGTGAGGCAACCCGTTCGTCAGCAACTGCCACTCCCATCTCTCTTCCTAGCTTCTTCAGATCGGCGATCTTCTGACTCAGGAGAGAGTCGAGGGGAGCAGCCGCGGGATGATCGCAGCGGATCGCGGTCCGCTCAGGCTTGCCCGTCGAAGCTTTGAAGGTCTTGACCACCTCGAGCACGCCACCTGAGTTGAGCAGGTGCTCCTGCTCCAGAGTGGTCTCTACATTGGCATCCAGCACCAAGCGGTCTGGCAGATCGTCGAACTCGCACGCGATCTCGAACCGCTCCTCGCGAGCGGCAAGCGCAAAGCAATTCATGTCGCTCTTATCCACCTTGACGCTGCCGGACTCGAAGAAGATATCCAGCGCTTCCAGGATCGTGGACTTGCCAAAATCGTTTCGACCGACGATGCCCGTCATGGCTTCGTCGATAGGCACGGCAAGGTCACGATAGCCGCGGAAATTGATCAGCTTGACCGTTTTCAGGCGCATTCTGCTTTCCCCATGTGTCCGTACATTCGTCCCCTTGATCTAGCGATCAAGCACCCCCCTGTGTGCCGATCGAAATTTGCCTGTAGTCCCGGGTGGTTGCAACGATTGTTCTGACTCTCGTCATTAGCTGGCATGCGGGTTCACTTCCATCAAGGCGTTCGGCTCACCTTTAACCCCAAGTACAGATAACCGGGTGCCCCCCCTTGCGCGCCTCTGCGAAGAATGGGGTAGAGGACGGGCTCAGGTTCGCTTCGCTCTAAAGAGAAAAGGCGGCCATCAGGCCGCCTTTCCGTTCTAACTACCGCTACACATCAAACCCCCACAGGGTTCGCTTTCTCCGGATCGATGTTGTACTGCTTGATCGCCCGGGCCACGTCCTTCGCGGTCATCTTCCCATCCTTGGCCAAGGCCGCAATCGCCGCGTGGGCGATGTAGTAGCGGTCCACCTCGAAGAAGCGGCGCAGGTTGGCGCGGGTGTCCGAGCGGCCGAAGCCGTCGGTGCCCAGCACGGTGTAGCTGGCCGGGACGAAGGCGCGGATCTGGTCGGCATACGCACGCACGTAATCGGTGGCGGCGATGACCGGGCCCTGGCGGCCTTCCAGCAGATTGGTGACGTACGGCTTGCGCTGTTCGGCTTCCGGATGCAGGCGGTTGTAGCGTTCCACATCAAACCCATCGCGACGCAGTTCGTTGAAGCTGGTGGCCGACCAGATGTCGGCGGTGACGCCGAAATCCTTGTCCAGCAGTTCGGCCGCGGCAATGGCTTCGCGCAGGATGGTGCCGCTGCCCAGCAGCTGCACGCGCAGCTCGCCCTTCTTGGGCTTGCCGGCGTCGGTGAGCAGGTACATGCCCTTGATGATGCCCTCGGCTGCACCCTCCGGCATGGCCGGGTGGGTGTAGTTCTCGTTCATCAGGGTGATGTAGTAGTACTCATCGACCTGGTCTTCCATCATCGCCTTGGTGCCGTGCTGGACGATGACGGTGACTTCGTAGCCGAAGGTCGGGTCGTACGAACGCACGTTCGGGATGCCGCCGGCGACGATGTGGCTGAAGCCATCCTCGTGCTGCAGGCCCTCGCCGTTGAGCGTGGTGCGGCCGGCGGTGCCGCCGAGCAGGAAGCCGCGGGTACGCATGTCCGCCGCCATCCACGCCAGGTCGCCCACGCGCTGGAAGCCGAACATCGAGTAGTAGATGTAGAACGGCAGCATGGCCACGTTGGACACCGAGTAGCTGGTGCCGGCGGCCATCCACGAGGCGATGGCGCCCGGCTCGCTGATGCCCTGCTGCAGCACCTGGCCGGTTTCCTCCTCGCGGTAGTACATCAGCTGGTCGGCATCGACCGGCTTGTACTTCTGGCCGAACGGGGCGTAGATGCCGATCTGCCGGAACAGGCCTTCCATGCCGAAGGTGCGCGCCTCGTCGGCCACGATGGGCACGATGCGCGGACCGATCTGCTTGTCGCGCAACGTGATGTTGAGCGTCTGCACGAAGGCCATGGTGGTGGAGTAGGTGCGCTCGCCGCTCTCTTTCAGCAGGCGCTCGTAGGTCTCGAGCTTGGGCGCGGTGAACTGCTCCTCGCTCTTGCGGCGACGCTGCGGCAGGAAGCCGCCCAGCGCGGCGCGGCGCTCCTTGAGGTACTGCACTTCCGGCGAGTTCTCGCCCGGGTGGTAGAACGGCACCTGGCCGTCCTTGAGCTGCTCGTCGGACACCGGGATGTTGAAGCGGTCGCGGAAGTGGCGCACGGCCTCGTCGTCGAGCTTCTTGGTCTGGTGGGTAGGGTTGAGCGACTCGCCGGCGCTGCCCATGCCGTAGCCCTTGACCGTCTTGGCCAGGATCACGGTCGGCATGCCCTTGGTGTTCACCGCCTCGTGGTACGCGGCGTAGACCTTGTGCGGGTCATGGCCACCACGGTTGAGGCGCCAGATGTCGTCGTCGGACAGGCTGGCGACCATGGCGCGGGTCTCCGGGTACTTGCCGAAGAAGTTCTCGCGCGTGTACGCGCCGCCGAACGCCTTGCAGTTCTGGTACTCGCCGTCGACGGTTTCCATCATCAGGCGCTTGAGCACGCCGTTGGTGTCCTTCGCAAGAAGCGGATCCCAGTACGAGCCCCACAGCAGCTTGATGACGTTCCAGCCGCCGCCACGGAACACGCCTTCCAGTTCCTGGATGATCTTGCCGTTGCCGCGCACCGGGCCGTCCAGGCGCTGCAGGTTGCAGTTGACCACGAAGATCAGGTTGTCCAGCCCTTCGCGGCCGGCCAGGGCGATCGCGCCCAGGGTTTCCGGCTCGTCGGACTCGCCGTCGCCGATGAAGCACCAGACCTTGCGGTCGGACGGCTCGATCAGGCCGCGATGCTCGAGGTACTTCATGAACTGCGCCTGGTAGATGGCCGCCAGCGGGCCCAGGCCCATGGAGACGGTCGGGGTCTGCCAGAAGTCGGGCATCAGCCACGGGTGCGGGTAGGACGACAGGCCCTGGCCGTCGACCTCCATGCGGTAGGTGTCCAGCTGCTGCTCGCTGATGCGGCCTTCCAGGAAAGCGCGGGCATAGATGCCCGGCGAGCTGTGGCCCTGGATGAACAGCAGGTCGCCCGGGTGGTTCTCGCTCGGTGCGCGCCAGAAGTGGTTGAAGCCGACGTCATACAGCGTGGCAGCCGAGGCGAAGGAGGCGATGTGGCCGCCCAGGTCGCCCGGCTTGCGGTTGGCGCGCACGACGGTCGCCATCGCGTTCCAGCGGATGATCGAACGGATGCGCCATTCCAGCTCGGCGTTGCCCGGGCTCTTGGCCTCCAGGTGCGGCTCGATGGTGTTGACGTACTCGGTGGTGGGCGAGAACGGCAGGTAGGCACCGGAGCGTCGGGTCAGCTCGACCATGCCTTCCAGCAACTGATGCGCGCGCTCTGGGCCCTCCACATCGATAACGGCCTTCAGCGACTCGATCCATTCCTGGGTTTCCACAGGATTCGGGTCGTTGTTAAGCACCTCGTTCAACCAGTTCATTAGCGCTCCCAGTTACTGCACGCACGCGCGCGCTTTCATTAGATTTTCGAACTCCGAAGTGTAGCGCAGTACCCCCGCGCCAAACCTCGCTACGCATACGTATGGAATTGATTTTGCTGGTGTCCTGCGGACAGCGGGGAGACAGCTTTGCCGGCGGTGGCGGCCGCCTTGACATGGTTTGTGGTTTGATCGGCGACAGCGAAGCAGGGGGTGCTTTCCATCAACGTTCGGCGTACCCGAACCCGGCTGTCGGCCGTGCCGTGGCGGCGGAGCCTGCGCACGCGCATGTTGCTGTGGGGCTTTCTCGCCCAGGCCGGGCTGGTGGCGCTGATGGTGATGGTGTTCTACATGGGCGCGCGGGCGGTGGTGATGGCGCAGGCCCGCACCGAGGTGGAGATCCTTACCCAGCAGAGCGCGCGGGCGCTGGAAGCGACACTGCGCTCGGTGCAGGTCAGCGGTCGGCTGCTGGCCGCGGCGGCCACCGGCATCGGGAATGAACCGTTCAACCTGCGCTCGCTGCTGCACGCAACCCTGCAGAGCGATCCGGACATTGCCGGGGCGATGCTGGCGATGGCGCCGGACACGCTCAAGAGTGGTGACCAAGGGTTTGTCTGGCACGTGCGCCGCGATGGGATCGGGGTGATCGAACAGGGCGCCGGCGAGCTGGACTTCGATTACCGCGCCATGCCGTGGTTCCAGCGCACGCTGCAGGCCGAGCGGCCGTGGTGGGCCGAGCCCTATGCAGACCGCAACACCGGCGGTGAATACGCCACCACCCTGAACCTGCCACTGCGCCGGCCGGGCGATGACGACACCACCGCGGCGATCGGCATGGTCAGCGTGAGCGTGCCGCTGGCGCGGCTGCGCCATGCGCTGGCCGGACTGCCCGGCGATGGGGGCGTGGAGCTGATCCTGCTCTCGCCGGACGGCCTGATCGTCGAACACCCGGACCCGGCACTGCGGCTGCGGCGCACCCTGGCCACGCAGGCCGCGCAGAGCCGGCCGGACCTGGCGCCCTTGGTGGACGCGGTAGCCCGCGGTGGCGAGGGCGCGATGATCGAACACCAGACGCCGGACGGGCGCCACTTCTTCAGCCGCCACCGCCCGGTGGGCGACACCGGCTGGACGGTGGTGCTGTCGGCCTCGGAGGACTACGTGCTGCAGGGCCTGCGCCGCATCACCTGGAGCGCGGCGACGCTGGCGCTGCTGGGCCTGCTGCTGTGGACGCTGCTGCTGGGGCGGATGGCGCGGCGGTTGCTGCTGCCGATCGAGGACCTGACCGAGAGCGCACGGCATTTCCATCGCGGCGATTTCGACTTCCCGCTGCCGCACGTGCGCCGGCGCGACGAGGTCGGGGTGATGGCGCGCGCCTTCGACAGCGCGCGCGATTCGATCCGCGAGCAGATCGCCGAGATCGAGCGGCTGGCCGCGGCGCAGCAGCGCCTGCATGCCGAGCTGGAGATCGCCCGCGACATCCAGCGCGCGATGCTGCCGGCCGCGCCGCAGCCGGACGGGGTGCGGCTGGCGCTGCGCACGCATGCGTGCCTGGAGCCGGCCAAGATCGTCGGCGGCGATTTCTACCACTTTCTCCCTGCCGGGCCGGGCCGGCTGTGGTTCCTGATCGGCGACGTGTCGGACAAGGGCGTGCCGGCGGCGCTGTTCATGGCGCGCAGCATGACGGTGCTGGAGGTGGCCTCGCGCGGCCAGCACGGCCCGGACCAAGTGCTGGCCGCGGCCTCGCTGCGGCTGGCCGAGCGCAATGACACCTGCATGTTCACCACGGTGCTGTGCGGGCTGATCGACCTGGGCAACGGCCGCTTCCAGCTGGCCAGCGCCGGCCATGATCCGCCGCTGCTGCGCCTGCGCGATGGCCAGGTGCGCACGCTGCCGGTGGAATCGGGCCCGCCGCTGGGGCTGGCGCCCGAGCACCATTACCCGGTGGCGCAGGGGCAGCTGGAGCCCGGGCAGATGCTGGTCTGCTACACCGACGGGGTGACGGAAGCGATGGATGCCTCGCTGCAGGCCTTTGGCGCCAGCCGCCTGCGCGCGACCCTGCAGCCCCGGCTGGATGCCAGCCAGCAGTGCCAGGCGGTGCTGGACGCGGTGCATGCCTTCTGCGGCGAGGCCGAGGCCTCGGATGACCTGACCGTGCTTACCATCGAGTTCCTGGACCCGGCCGAGCTGGAGGACCGCCCATGAAGCTGGACCTGCGCATCGCCCCGGCGCTGGAGGAACTGGCCCACCTCAGCGACCAGCTGGACCGCGTGCTGCTGGCCGAAGGCGTGAGCGACGAACGCGTGGGCCATGCCCGGCTGATCGTGGAGGAGCTGGTGTGCAACGCCATTGCCCATGGCGAGGTGGCCGAAGGCTCGCAACTGCAGGTGGGACTTGAGCTGAGCAGCGCGGCGCTGGTACTGGAACTGCAGGACTGCGGCCAGCCGTTCGACCCGCGCGGTGCTCCGGCGCCGGTGCTGGAGGCGGACATCCTGCAGCGGCCGGTGGGCGGGCTGGGTCTGTACCTGGTGCATCAACTCGCCGATCACATCGATTACGGCAGGCTCGATGGGTGCAACCGGATCCGCGCCACCCTGCTAGACCCGTTCTGCGCCTCCCCTCCCCCCCCGGTACCGGAGTCGCCGTCATGAGCAAGTTGACCCTTCAGGTCGATCCGCCGTCGGAGGGTCGCCAGCGCGTGGTGGTCGGTGGTCGCCTGGACACCCACACCTATGCCGAGCTGGATGCGGTTCTGCTGCCCCTGCTCGACGCTGACGCCTTCACCCTGGTGCTGGACCTGGAGCCGCTGGAGTACATCAGCAGCGCAGGGCTGCGCTCGCTGTTCCGCGCGCGCAAGCAGCTGGCCGCGCGCAGCGGGCAACTGCTGGTGCTCAACCCGCAGCCGCAGATCCGCAAGGTCTTCGACGTGGTGAAGGCGGTGCCGCTGGAGGAGATCTTCACCTCGCGGCAGGAGCTCGATGCCTATCTGGATGCGATGCAGCGCAAGGTCACCGCCAACACGGTGCCGCTCTCGGCGATCTGAACGGAACACCCGCCGGCGATAGGCGGGGCTGGCGTCCGGACTGTTTTAGATATATCGTTTTTCTCACACATCCGATATATCTAAAAGACATGCAAAACCATCACCATCACTTCCACTGGCATCGGGGCGGCCCGCCACAGGGTGCCTGGTGCGGCGCGCAGTGGCTCCCTGCCCACCCCGCCCATCTCCTCCGCCCCTGCCCCGCCGGCCACCCGCATTACCGGGCCACGGATGAGGGGCATGGCGGCCACGGGCACGGTGGCCGCGGCGGTCCCCACGGACACGGTGCCGGCCACGGCGGACGCGGCGGCGGTCGACAGGGCGGAGGCGGCCGGCCCCTGGGCCGCGGCGACCTGCGGCTGTTGCTGCTGGCGCAGATCGAACAGCAGCCACGCCACGGCTACGAACTGATCCGCCTGATCGGGGAGCTGTTCAACGACGCGTACGTGCCCAGCCCCGGCGTGGTCTACCCGACCCTGGCCCTGCTCGAGGACCTGGGCTGGATCGCCGCCGAGCCCGAAGGCGGCCGCAAGCGCTACCACATCACCGACGCCGGCCGCGCCCAGGTCGACGCCGAGCGCGCGACGATCGACGCGGTACAGGCGCGCACCCACATCGCTGCCAACCGGCTGGCCAAGGCGAGCCTGCCGGCGCCGGTGCGCGAGGCGATGCAGGCACTCAAACACACCCTGCTGCAGCACCAGGACCACTGGGACGACGACGAAGCGCAGCGTGTGGCCGGGCTGCTGGCCCGGGCGAGCGCGGCGATCGAAGCCGGCCGCGCCTGAGCGCGCGGCCTCCCACTTATTTCCACTTCAAACGGCGCCGCGAGCGCCCGACTACAGGATTGCCGATGTCCCAACATGAAAACCGCCGCCTGCGCCTGCAGCCACGTCTGCGTGAGCTGAGCGTGCTGCGCACCGAGACCCTGGGCCCGCACCTGCGCCGGGTAGTGGTCGGTGGCGAGGCGCTGCAGGGGTTTGAATCGCCCTCGCCCGACGACCACGTCAAGCTGTTCTTCCCGAATGCCGAGGGCGCGTTCGTTGTCCCGCTCCTGGGGCCGGAGGGTCCGCGCTATCCCGAAGGCCAGCTGCCCTCGCCGGCGCGCGACTACACCCCGCGTGCGTGGGACCTGGAAGCCGGCGAGCTGGCGCTGGATTTCGTGCTGCACGGCGACGGCGTGGCCTCGACCTGGGCAATGCGTGCGCAGCCAGGCGATGCGCTGGTGGTGGCCGGGCCGCGCGGCTCGCACGTGGTTGCCGAGGACTACGACTGCTACGTGCTGATCGGCGACGAAACCGCATTGCCGGCCATTGGCCGCTGGCTGGAGAACCTGCCCGACCACGCGCAGGCCGAGGTGTTCATCGAGATTCCCGAACAGGGCGACCGGCAGCCGCTGCCGGAGGACGCGCGCATCCGCATCTCGTGGCTGGAACGCAACGGGTTCGATGCGGCCAGCAGCACGCTGCTGGAGGACGCACTGGTCGATTTCGAGCAGCCCGATGGCGATGCGTTCTACTGGATCGCCACCGAGTCGCGGCGCGCGCAACATGCGCCTGTTCCTTGAAGACCACCTGCAGGTGCCGCGCGACTGGGTGCGTGCCACCGGTTACTGGAAGGCCCATCCCGACGACGAGGGCTGAGCGGGCCGCTGCACCGGCCGGCCCGGCAAGGAAAAGGCCCGCCATTGGCGGGCCTTTTCGTATCGCGTTACCACTTGGATCAGGTGGCCGGGGTGTCGGCCTTCTCGCCGGTGGCCTCGGTGGTGATGCGCACCTTGACCTCGTCGCTCACCGCCGGGGCGTAGGCGCCGACGCCGAAGTCGCTGCGCTTGAGGGTGGTGGTCGCATCGAAGCCGACCGCCGGCACCTTCATCATCGGGTGCTCGCCGGCGGCGTTGATGGTCACATCCAGCACCACCGGCTTGATGATGTCCTTGATGGTCAGGTCACCGGTGACGGTCAGCTTGTTGGTGCCGGCCGATTCCACCTTGGTGCTCTTGAAGGTGGCCGACGGGAACTTGGCCGCGTCGAAGAAATCGGCGCTGCGCAGGTGTTCGTCGAACTTGGCGGTGAAGCTGTTCAGGCCGGCCAGCGGCAGGGTCACCTCCACGCTGGACTGCGACACGTCGTCGGCGTTGTAGACCAGGGTGCCTTCGACCTGGCCGAAGTTGGCGCTCGGGTTGGAGAAGCCCATGTGGTTCCACTGCGCCAGCACGATGGTGTGGCCGGCGTCGAGCTTGTAGGTGCCCGAGGCGACCTGGATGGCCTCGGCCGGGGCTTGCTCGCTGGCAACCGGAGCCTGTTCGGTGGTCGCCGGGGCAGCCTCGGCGGCGCGGTCGGCCTCGTCGGCCGGGTTGGAACAGGCGCTGATGGCCAGGGTCAGGGCCAGCGGCAGCAGCAGTTTGGCGGTGGTATTCATCGGTTTCTCTCTCCCGGGTTGGGTGGGCGGAACGGAGGGTGTGGCCAGGCAGCTTTGGATCGCGTGATGGAGCGGCGCGATCACTCGATGCGTGCGGCCTCGTCGAAGGACAGGCGCGGCAGGCGCGGGAACAGGCCCGACGGATCGCCGTAGCCGAGGTTGACCAGGAAGTTGGACTTGATCGCGGTGCCGGCGAAGAAGGCCTCGTCGACCTTGGCGTTGTCGAAACCGGACATCGGGCCGGCATCCAGGCCCAGCGCGCGCGCGGCCAGGATCAGATAGGCGCCCTGCAGCGAGCCGTTGCGGAACGCCGATTCGCGGCGGCCTTCGCGCGGACCGTCGAACCAGCTCTTGGCGTCGGTGTGCGGGAACAGGTACGGCAGCTTCTCGTGGAAATCCTCGTCGTGGCCGACGATCACGGTGACCGGCGCGGCCAGGGTCTTGGCCAGGTTGCCCTCGGACAGTGCCGGTGCCAGCTTCTGCTTGGCCTCGGCCGACTTCACGAACACGAAGCGGGCCGGCGTGGAGTTGGCCGCGGTCGGGCCCCACTTGAGCAGGTCGTACAACGTGCGCAGCTGGCTGTCTTCCACCGGCTTGTCGAGGAAGGCGTTCTGGGTGCGGGCGGTACGGAACAGCTGGTCGAGCGCAGCGTCGTTGAGCACGTCGGACATGGAATCTCCTGGCAGTGGATCGGACCGTGGCGCCGGCGGGCAAAGCCCCGGACAATGGCCACGGTGGAACGAGCCCGCAGTGTAGAGTGTCGCGTCAGCGGCAACACACGGCCTGACTGAAACGAATTAATGCCACACCCGAAACAATCCACCCTGCCCTGGACGATTACCGACGGCCGTGCCGGCAACGTCCGCCAGGCCGTTGCACTGGCCTCGGCGCTGCGCCTGGGGGGCGTGCGCCGCCTGCAGCTGGAGCCGCGCGCGCCGTGGCGCTGGGCCGCGCCGCGGCAACTGCCGGGCATGGATGACGGCTACGGTCCTGCTTTTTCCAACCTGCTGCAGATGCCGCCGGCGCTGGCGATTGGCTGTGGCCGCCAGGCCGCCGCGGCGCTGCGCCGGCTGCGCCCGCGCGGCACCCGTACCGTGCAGATCCTCGATCCGCGCATCGATCCGCGCCACTGGGACCTGGTGGTGGTGCCCGAACACGACCGCCTGCGCGGGGCCAACGTGCTGACCCTGCTGGGCAGCCTCAATCCGGTCGACGACAACTGGCTGGCAGCCGGACGCGCGGCGTTTGCGGCATTCGAGGCACTGCCCGGGCCGCGCACCGCGCTGCTCGTCGGCGGGCCGACCGAGCATGCACCGTGGACGGCCGACAGCATCGTGCCGCTGTTCGAGCAGCTGGCCGCGCAGGTCCGCGCCGACGGCGGCAGCATCCTGGCCACCACCTCGCGGCGCACGCCGCCGGAGGTCGGCCGCGCCCTGCTGCGCGCCTTCCACGACGTGCCAGGAGTGATCTGGAGCGATGGCGGCGACGGCACCAATCCCTATGCCGGTCTGCTGGGCTGGGCGGCGCGGGTGGTGTGCACGCCCGATTCGGTCAACCTGCTGTCCGAGGCCTGCGCCACGCGGGTGCCGGTGGCGGTGCTGATGGCCGATCGCGCCCGCGGCCGGCTGCAGCACTTCCAGCAGTCGCTGCGCGAACGCGGCCGGCTGCAGGCCGGATTCGATCAGTGGCCCGGCGACGATGCCCCGGCCATCGAACCGCTGCGCGAGACCGCGCGCATCGCCACCGAGTTGCGCCAGCGCCTGGGGCTGTGAGCGCGGCGTTCCACCGTCTGCATGGAGCGTTTCGGGCGCGGTAAAGCCGGCAGCGGCGATAATGCCGCCTCCCCCGTCTACCACCCACCGGCTCGCCATGACCGCGCGTCCTGCCCCGCTGTTTGCCCCGCTCCGCCACCGCGACCTGCTGCTGGCGGTGCTGGCCATGGGCGTGGTGGTGCTGGGTTCCAACATCCTGGTGATGTATCCGATCAACGACTGGCTGACCTGGGGCGCCTTCAGCTACCCGGTGGCCTTCCTGGTCTCCAACCTGGTCAACCGCCGCTTCGGCCCGCAGGCCGCGCGCAAGGTGGCGTGGGTGGGTTTCGCGCTCGCGGTGCTGATGTCGGTATGGCTGGCCAGCCCGCGGATCGCTGCCGGCTCGTGCAGCGCCTTCATCGCCGCGCAACTGCTGGACATCGGCGTGTTCGACCGTCTGCGCCACGGCCACTGGTGGCGCGCGCCGCTGGTGGCCAGCGCCTGCTCGGCGACGCTGGATACGGCGATCTTCTGGAGTGTGTCCTTCGCCGGCGAGCCGTTGCCGTGGGTGAGCTGGGCGCTGGGCGACCTGGCGGTGAAGCTGGGCATCGCGGTGTGCCTGCTGGCACCGTTCCGCGCCCTGCTGTGGAAGATGGCGCCGCTGCCCGGCGCCAGATAATGACCACGGGCGGCGTCCCTGCCGCCCGGGCCTCCCTCGCAATCAGTTCGCCTGCCTGCCCGGCTCGAACGGCAGGCCGCGGGCAACCGTGGCGCTGCGGATCGCCGCACAGGCCGCTTCCAGTGCCGGGGTTGGCGTGGCCAACCGCGGACGCCGGTCCAGGGTGCAGGCCAGGCCGACGTCGACCAGCTCGGCATGGGCGGCGTGCAGGGCTTTGGCGGTATCGGCCGGCAGCCAGCCGGCCGCGGCCAGCGCATCGATCAGCGAAGGCGTGTCGCGCGGCTGCAGGAGTTCCGGCACCTCGACCGCGCGCTCCAGCACGCCGGTCTGCAGCAGGAACTCCAGGTCGACCAGGCCGCCATCGCCCTGCTTGAGGTCCAGCCGCGCCGCGTCGCTGCGGTCCAGTTCGGCGCGCATGCGCCCGCGCATCCTGATCACATCCGCGTACAGCGTGTCGCGGTCGCGCGCCCGGCCCAGGGTGCCGGCACGCACGCGCTCGAAGTCGGCCAGCAGGCTGTCATCGCCGGCCACGCCACGCGCGCGCACCAAGGCCTGGTGTTCCCAGGTCCAGGCACGCTCGCGCTGGTACTCGGTGTAGCTGGCCAGCGAGGACACCAGCGCGCCCTTGCCGCCATCGGGGCGCAGGCGCACGTCGATGTCGTACAGGCGGCCGGCGGCGGTGACCGCGCCGAGCAGGGCCATCACCTTCTGTGCCAGACGCGCGAACCAGCGTCCGCTCTCCAGGGGTCGTGGACCATCGGAAGCCTCTATCCCGGCCGGGTGGTCGTACAGGAACACCAGGTCCAGGTCCGAGCCGAAGCCCAGCTCCAGCCCACCGAGGCTGCCGTAACCGATGATCGCAAAGCGCCCGCCCGGCACCTGGCCGTGCGCGGCCACGACCTCGCTGCACGCCATCTCCAGCACCGTCCGCACCACCGCCTCGGCCAGCTGCGCGAGCTGGCGGGTGCTGTCCACCGCGTGCTGGCGGCCATCGTGCACGGCCAGCGCCATGCGGAAGCTCAAGGCGAGCCGGGTTTCGTTGAGCACGCGCAGCGCGGCTTCCGGATCGTCGATGGCCAGCGCCGCGGTACAGGCCTGGCGCATGTCATCGGCTTCGGGCAGCGGCCCGGCGACGCGGGTGTCGAGCAGTTCGTCCAGCAGCAGCGGATAGGCGACCAGCCGTTCGGACAGCAGCGCGCTGCGCGCCAGCACGTTGACCAGCCGCTGCAGCGCGCTGGGCTGCTCGTCGAGCAGGGCCAGGTAGCTGGTGCGGCGCATGATCGCCTGCAGCAGGCCGAGCACACGACGCAGCGCGGCGTCGGGCTGCGGCGAGCCGGTGGCCGCGTGCAGCAGTGCCGGCACCACCCGGTCCAGCCGCGCGCGTGCGGCATCGGACAGCGAACGCACGCCCAGCGACTGGGCGAAGTCACGCAGCCCCTGGTCGGCGCTGGCGGCATCGCCAAAGCCGGCGTCGGCCAGCACGCTGGCTTCCCCGCCTTCGTGCAGCACGCGCCAGTAGTTGGCCAGCGCGTCAGGCGCGGCCTGGCCCTTGCGCGGCGCCAGCAGCGCGGCGAACTCGGTGGACACGCGCTGGCGCTGGGCCGCGACCTCGGCGCGCAGGACCTCCCAGTCCGGATAACCCAGTCCCACGGCAATGCGGGTGCGGTCCAGCGGATCGCCGGGCAGCATGTGGGTCTGCGCATCGCGCAGCATCTGCAGGCGGTTCTCCAGCCGGCGCAGGAAGCGGTAGGCATCGACCAGCGCCTTGCCGTCGGCGGGTGCGATCTGGTCGGCCTCCACCAGCGCGCGCAGGGCCGGCAGCAGGCGACGTTCGCGCAGCGCCGGTTCGCGACCACCGCGGATCAGCTGCAGCGCCTGGGCCAGGAATTCGATCTCGCGGATGCCGCCCGGGCCGCGCTTGATGTCGTCGAAGCGGTCGCTGCGCGCGACCTCCGCGGCGATGGCCGCCTTCATCTCGCGCAGGCCATCGAGCGCGGTGAAATCCAGGTAGCGGCGGTAGACGAACGGGCGCAGGGTCTGCAGCCAGGCCTCGCCGGCGGCGATGTCGCCGGCCACCGCGCGCGCCTTCTGCCAGGCATAACGCTCCCAGTCGCGGCCCTCACGCTGGAAGTACTGGTCCATGCCGGCAAAGGACAGGGCAATGCGGCCGGCAGTGCCGAACGGGCGCAGGCGCAGGTCCACGCGGTGGCAGAAGCCGTCGGCGGTGGTTTCGTCCAGCAGCCCGGCCAGGCGCTGGCCGAGCCGGGCAAAGTATTCCTCGGCCGCCAGCGGGCGCTTGCCGTCGGACTCGCCGCCCTGCGGGTAGGCGTAGACCAGGTCCACGTCGGAGGAGAAGTTCAGCTCGCCACCGCCGAGCTTGCCCAGCCCGAACACCACCAGCCGCTGCACGCTGCCGTCCTCGGCGCGGACCACGCCGTGGCGCTGGGCGAATTCGGCCTCGAGCGCTTCCAGGGCCAGGCGCAGGCAGTCCTCGGCCAGGGTCGTGGCCCCGGCCAGGGTGGCGTCGACATCGTCCAGGCCGGTGAGGTCGCGCCAGACCAGCCGGGCCGAGGCCGCGGCCCGGTAGCGGCGCAGCTGGGCCTGCCAGGCGCTGGGCTGGAGCGGGTCGAGCACGGGTAGCGGCAGGGGCGGTGGATCCGGCTGGGCCAGTACGGCCAGCAGCGCCGGCTGCCGGCACAGGGTGTCGATGGCGAAGTCGCTGGCCACGGCCAGCTGGCGGATCACCGCTTCGACTTCGGGCGCCGGTGGCCAGTGGTCCGTGTCGGCGTTGGCCAAGCGCAGCCGCGCGAAGGCGCGGTCGACCAGCGGGGAGAGGGTTTCGGGCAAGGGGGCGGGGGCATTGACCATGCCGAATTCTGGCATCCGACGGCGACGCACGGCGCGCCAATCACGCCGAACGCCGGCGATCAGGCAATAAAAAAGCCCGCTTGCAGCGAACTGCCAGCGGGCTTTGCTCCCTCCCCCACGTCGGGATGCAGGGCGATCGTGCGGGTTGATCGGGAAACATGCACGCTGCAGTGCAAAACAGAACCGGCGGGTATGGATACCATCCGGGCGCGGAAATCCATCCCACCAAGGTAGAACACGGACCCGGGCGGGATGGCCGATAATTGACCATTCCCCCACGAAGTACCTGTCGTCATGTCCGTCGATCGCATTGCCAACGCACGCCTGCGGGACCGCGTCGTCTCCGCGGAGGCCGCCGCCGCGCTGATCCAGCCCGGCGAGACCGTCGCCATGAGCGGCTTCACCGGGTCCGGTTACCCCAAGGCGGTACCGATGGCGCTGGCCAGGCACATCGAGGCGGCGCACGGCCGCGGCGAGCACTTCCAGATCAAGCTGCTGACCGGCGCCTCCACCGCCCCGGAACTGGACGGCGCGCTGGCCAAGGCCGATGGCATCGCCATGCGCATGCCGTTCCAGAGCGACCCGGATGCGCGCAACCGCATCAACGAGGGCAAGCTGGACTACATCGACATCCACCTGAGCCACGTTGCCCAGCACGTGTGGTTTGGCTTCTACGGCGACATCGACACCGCGGTGGTCGAGGTCTCGGCGATCCGCGAGGACGGCTCGCTGGTGCCCTCCACCTCGGTGGGCAACAACAAGACCTGGCTGGATCTGGCCAGGAAGGTGATCGTCGAGGTCAACGACTGGCAGCCGGCCGGCGTGGACGGCATGCACGACATCTACTACGGCACCGCGCTGCCGCCGTTCCGCAAGCCGATCCCGCTGGAAAGCGCCGGCGACCGCATCGGCGAGACCGCGCTGCGCTGCGATCCGGACAAGATCGTGGCCGTGGTGCGCACCCACGGCCCGGACCGCAACAGCCCGTTCACCCCGGCCGATGCCGCCAGCGAGATGATCGCCGGCCACCTGATCGACTTCCTCAAGCACGAGGTGGACAGGGGCCGCCTGCCGAAGAACCTGCTGCCGCTGCAGTCTGGCGTGGGCAACATCCCCAACGCCGTGCTCGCCGGCCTGGCGCGCAGCGGCTTCCAGGACCTGACCGCCTTCACCGAGGTGATCCAGGACGGCATGCTCGACCTGCTCAGGAGCGGCGTGCTGAGCTATGCCTCGTGCACCGGTTTTGCGCTCAGCCCGCAGGCCAACGAGGAGTTCAAGAACAACATCGACTTCTACCGCGAGCGCATCATCATGCGCACGCAGGAGATCTCCAACCATCCGGAACTGGTGCGCCGCCTGGGCTGCATCGGCATGAACGGGATGATCGAGGTGGACCTGTACGGCAACGTCAACTCCACCCACGTCATGGGCACGCGGATCATGAATGGCATCGGCGGTTCGGGTGACTTCGCCCGCAACGGTTTCCTGTCGACCTTCCTGAGCCCGTCCACGGCCAAGAACGGCACCATCTCGGCGATCGTGCCGATGGTCAGCCACGTCGACCACACCGAGCACGACGTGGCGATCATTGTCACCGAGCAGGGCCTGGCCGACCTGCGTGGCCTGCCGCCGCGCAAGCGTGCGCAGGTGCTGATCGACAAGTGCGCGCATCCGGACTTCCGTCCGCAGCTGCAGGACTACTTCGACCGCGCCAGCCGCGACAGCTACGGCAAGCACACCCCGCACCTGCTGCCCGAAGCCCTGTCCTGGCACCAGCGCTGGCTGGACCACGGCACGATGAAGGCCTGAGCCTGCCGCATGCAGGAATGAAAAGCCCGGGAATTCCCGGGCTTTTTTGTTGCCGGAGCGGTGACGCTCAGGCGGCCTGGCGGTTCCAGGGCATCTTCAGCAGCAGCCTGGCCATGCCGCAGAAACCGGTGGCGCCGGCCACCATCAGCCCGGCACCGACGAAGCCGGACAGCAGGTGGAACCAAGGCGACACGGTCGCGCCGAGCACCGCGCCGGCCAGCGCGAGCGTGCCCGCGGCCAGCTGCACCTGGCGCACCAGCGGCAACGGCGCGCGCGCATCGGCCACCGTGGCCAGGCCCGCGTTCTTCCACGCCTGCAGGCCGCCGTCGAGCACTATCGCCCTTGCCCCGCCGCGACAACGTTCAAGCAGGGCCGCATTGGCCTGGGTACGCATGCCGCTGGC
The DNA here is from genome assembly GCF_916618915.1 of Stenotrophomonas sp. Marseille-Q4652. NCBI lineage: Bacteria > Pseudomonadati > Pseudomonadota > Gammaproteobacteria > Lysobacterales > Lysobacteraceae > Stenotrophomonas > Stenotrophomonas sp. Marseille-Q4652. The sequence goes on along the minus strand of NZ_CAKAKE010000001.1, from coordinate 2,993,520 downwards.
GCAGTGGAACACCACGCAACTGGACGCAGGCAGCGTCGCGGTGCCGGCCTGCAGTTGCGACAGCGGCACGCAGCGCGCACCGGCAATGTGTTCGCGCGCGTGCTCGTCCGCCTCGCGGATGTCGACCAGCAGCGCACCCTCTGCGATCAGCGCCTGCGCGGCGCGGGGATCCATCTTTTCCATTGTCTTTGCGCTCACGGGCAGAAAATCTTCTTCAGGCTGGTCACCAGCGTGACCACGGCCGGATCGTCGATCCGGTAGTACAGGGTCTGCGCCTCGCGGCGGTTCGCCACCAGGCCTTCCTCGCGCATGCGCGCCAGGTGCTGGGACAGGGCGGACGGGCTCAGTTCCAGGTGCTCCAGCAGCTGGCCCACGCTCAGCTCGCCGTGCTCGATCAGCAGGCACAGCACCAGCAGCCGGTTCTCGTTGCCCACCGCGCGCAGCAGCGCGGCGGCCTGGCCGGCGCCTTCGCGCAGGAAGGCGCGATCACGTGCATCCATCAATCCCCCCAGCTCTTGTCATGGGTCGTTCTTGCCATGGGCTTAAATTTAGCACAATCTAATTTAGATGTTTCTAAACCAAAAACGGAGCACCTCCATGGCAATGCCCTCCTTCCTCGAACTCACCGCTTCGATCTCCAGCCACCTGGCGCCGCTGCGCGCCGGCCGGGGCGAGGTCATGAAGGGATTCGGCGCACTCAGCCGCGCAGCAATGGCGCCGGGCGCGCTGGACGCCAAAACCAAGGAGCTGATCGCGCTGGCCATCGGCGTGGCGCAGCGCTGCGACGGCTGCATCGGCTTCCACACCAAGGCGCTGGTGCAGATGGGCACCAGCGAGGCCGAGCTGCAGGAAATGCTCGGCGTGGCGGTCTACATGGGCGGCGGCCCGTCGTTGATGTACGCGGCCAACGCGCTGGCCTCGTTTGAACAGTTCCGCCAGGCTCAGGCGGCCGGCTGAGCTGGATCGGCCAGGAACGCCAGCTTGCGGTGGCGTGGCAGCTGCTTGAGCTGCCACTCGGCGCGCGAGGCGCTGGCGCGATCAGGAAATTCGCGGCTGGCCAGCACCCGCAGCGGCGGGTTAGCGCGGGTGTAGCGCGCGCCCTTGCCGGCCAGGTGCGCGGCGAAGCGCGCCTGCACGTCGGTGCTGATGCCGGCGTAGTAGCTGCCGTTGCGGCATTCGAGCAGGTAGAGGAACCAGCGGGCGGGAGCGGCATCCATGCCGCCCATTATCGCCGCCCCCGCGATCAGGCGGCCTGCTCCAGCGCCTGCTGGCGGCGCGCGCGCACCGCATCGGCCAGCGCGCGCAGCACCTGCACCGAGCTGTCCCAGTCGATGCAGCCATCGGTGATGGACTGGCCGTAGACCAGAGGCTGGCCCTCGACCAGGTCCTGGCGGCCGGCAACCAGGTGGCTTTCGACCATCACCCCGACGATGCGCTGCTCGCCGGCGCGCAGCTGCGCGGCAATATCATCGACCACCGCCGGCTGGTTTTCCGGCTTCTTGGCCGAGTTGGCGTGGCTGGCATCGATCATCAGGCGCGGCGCCAGCTGCGACTTTTCCAGCACCGCGCAGGCCTCCTGCACGCTGGCCGCATCGAAATTGGGCGCCTTGCCGCCGCGCAGGATCACGTGGCAATCCGGATTGCCGGCAGTGGAGACGATGGCGGTGCCGCCCTGCTTGGTCACGGAGAGGAAATGGTGCGGATGCGAGGCCGCACCCACCGCGTCGGCAGCGATCTTGATGTCACCGCCAGTGCCGTTCTTGAAGCCGACCGGGCACGACAGGCCCGAGGCCAGCTCGCGGTGCACCTGGCTTTCGGTGGTGCGCGCGCCGATCGCGCCCCAGGCCACCAGGTCGGCGATGTACTGCGGGCTGATCACGTCGAGGAATTCCACGCCCGCCGGCAGGCCGAGCCTGTTGATGTCGCGCAGCAGGCCACGGGCGATGCGCAGGCCCTTGTTGATGTTGAAGCTGCCGTCCAGGTCGGGATCGTTGATCAGCCCCTTCCAGCCGACGGTGGTGCGCGGCTTCTCGAAGTACACGCGCATCACGATCTCCAGCGCATCGCCCAGCTCCTCGCGCAACGGACGCAGGCGCTGGGCGTATTCCATCGCCGCGACCGGATCGTGGATCGAGCACGGGCCGATCACCACGGCCAGGCGGTCATCGCGGCCGTGCAGGATGTCGTGCAGGGCGGCGCGGGCGCCGGCCACGGTCTGCGAGGCCTGCTCGTCGCAGGGCAGCAGTGCCAGCAGTTCGGCTGGCGGGGTCAGCGGTTCGAGGTTGCGGATGCGGAGGTCGTCGGTGTGGGGGGCCATGTGGGTGTTCCTGTTCGTGTCTGGGCCCCAGCGAGGCGGCATGAAAAAAGCCGCCAGGTTCGCTGGCGGCTTTTCGGGAGTGCGTCTGAAAGCTTCTTCAGGGTGAGCGCAATCCTTCCTCCGCCAGCGGCTTCATAAAGTAGTACCAGAAGTAAAAGCTGGCGCGGGTTGCGGTCATGGGACGTAGTGATACCACGGCTTTTTGTGCAGTGCGACAGTTTCATTGGCAACCGCATCGCCGTGGCTACGCGGAGCGGGAAGAAGCCGCCGGCTGCGCTGGTGGTCCGTGGTACGCGCGAGGCGATGGCCGACGCCAGCCATCACCCACGCGTCTATCAGAAGCGGTAGACCAGGCCCGCGCCCAGCAACGGGTACAGGTCCAGGTCGACGCTGTCCTCCAGCTCGCGGCGTTCGGCTTCCAGGTCGGCCAGGAAGCGCGGGTCGTTGGCCAGGCCGGTGGCCGAGAGCTGCACCGAGGTCTTGGCCGCGACCACGCCCGAGTCGACGTACAGGCCGAGCTTGCCGCGCGAGCGGAACCCGATGCCCGCGTACGGGGCGACACTGTCCTTGATCTCGACGCGACCGGTCAGCGTGCCGACGTCCTGCGCGCTGTAGGTGACGCCGTTGAACTCGTAGCTGCCGCCGGCGCGCGGCGAGCCGGTCACCACGGCGTTGATGTCGCCGATCACTGCACCGACGGCCACGTGGAAGCCGCCGGCAAACGGATGCCAGTTGAGCTTGACGGTGGTGTTGGAGAACTTCACGTCACCGTCGTAACGGACCTCGTCGGTTTCCTCATCGCCATCGATGTCGAACTTGCTGTAGCCGACGGTGGCAGAGAAGCGCTCGCCCAGGCGGGCGTTGAGGTCCACGCCGTAGCCGAGGGTGGAAGCACCGGCACCGGTGCTGAGTCGTCGGCGGCCAGGGCGGCGGGAGCGGTCAGGATCGCCGGCAGGGCCACGGCCAGGAGAGCCAGTTTGTGCTTGAACATGTACGGCGATTTCCGGAAAGGGGGAGACGGGACGGAAGCCCCGCTGCGGTATCGGCCACCGCTGCGCACAATTGACCCCGGGCCTGCGCTTTCGCTGGCGCGATCACGTATTGGGCCGCCAAGAAGGGGCGCGGGCCGGATCCCGCGCGCGGGAACCGCAGCGGTTCCGGCGAGCCACCGCACGGGCACCTCGACGGCAAGGCTCGGGCGGATCCGAAGAACATCAGGTACACCTGCCGGCCGTTCGCGGGGGGCGTCGCCGAAGGCTTTCCCGGCGGTATGCACAGCCACGGGCGCCGCTGCACCAGACGGTTGAAACGCATCGGCACGCGCATGGTCATCTCCCATGCGCTGTCGTCATTGCTGTCCCTCTCGCTGAGGTCGCCCAGCATTTCCGCGCCGCGGGCGTAACCGGGGCAGGCAAGCTCGGCCAGGTCCAGCACCAGCCGCCCGATATCGGTGCGGTGGCTGCGGAAGAACCAGGCATGGGCAGCGAGCCTAGCGACGCATGCAGGCAGCCACAAGGCAGCGCGCAAAGAAAAACCCCGCCTTGCGGCGGGGTTTTCCGTACAGCCCAGGCAGCGGTGGCTGCGGGAGGACTTAGAAGTCCATGCCGCCCATGCCACCCATGCCGCCCATGCCACCGGCGCCCATGGCCGGCTCGTCCTTCTTCGGGGCGTCGGCCACCATGGCTTCGGTGGTGATCATCAGGCCGGCGATCGAAGCGGCGTTCTGCAGCGCCGAACGGGTCACCTTGGTCGGGTCCAGGATGCCCAGCTCGACCATGTCGCCGAACTCGCCGTTGGCCGCGTTGTAACCGAAGCTGCCGGTGCCTTCCTTGACCTTGTTGACGATGACCGACGGCTCTTCACCGGCGTTGGCAACGATCTCGCGCAGCGGGGCTTCCATCGCACGCAGGGCGATCTTGATGCCGTGGTTCTGGTCTTCGTTGGCACCCTTCAGGTCACGCAGTGCGGCAACCGCGCGCACCAGGGCCACGCCGCCGCCCGGGACCACGCCTTCCTCGACGGCAGCACGGGTAGCGTGCAGGGCGTCGTCGACGCGATCCTTCTTTTCCTTCATTTCGATTTCGGTCGAGGCACCGACCTTGATCACGGCCACGCCGCCGGCCAGCTTGGCCACGCGTTCCTGCAGCTTCTCGCGGTCGTAGTCCGAGGAGGTGTCGGCGATCTGGGTCTTGATCTGGGTGACGCGGGCCTCGATGGCAGCGGTATCGCCGGCGCCGTCGATGATGGTGGTGTTCTCCTTGGAGACCTGCACCTTCTTGGCGCGGCCCAGGTCCTTGATGGTGGCCTTCTCCAGCGACAGGCCCACTTCCTCGGAGATCACGGTGCCGCCGGTCAGCACGGCCATGTCTTCCAGCATCGCCTTGCGACGGTCGCCGAAGCCCGGGGCCTTGACGGCCACAACCTTGACGATGCCGCGGATGGTGTTGACCACCAGGGTCGCCAGGGCTTCGCCCTCGACTTCCTCGGCCACGATCAGCAGCGGCTTGCCAGCCTTGGCGACGCCTTCCAGCACCGGCAGCAGGTCGCGCACGTTGGAGATCTTCTTGTCGTGCAGCAGGATGAACGGGTCATCCAGGTCGGCGGTCTGCGACTGCTGGTTGTTGATGAAGTACGGCGACAGGTAGCCGCGGTCGAACTGCATGCCCTCGACCACGTCCAGCTCGTTCTCCAGGCCCGAGCCTTCCTCGACGGTGATCACGCCTTCCTTGCCGACCTTCTTCATCGCTTCGGCGATGATGTTGCCGATCGACTCGTCGGCGTTGGCCGAGATGGTGCCGACCTGGGCGATGGCCTTGTCGTCAGCGGTCGGCTTGGACAGGTTCTTCAGCTCGGCGACGGCGGCGGTCACGGCCTTGTCGATACCGCGCTTGAGGTCCATCGGGTTCATGCCGGCGGCAACGGCCTTGGCACCTTCGCGGATCAGGGCCTGGGCCAGCACGGTGGCGGTGGTGGTGCCGTCACCGGCGTCGTCGTTGGTGCGGGAAGCGACTTCCTTCACCATCTGCGCGCCCATGTTCTCGAACGCATCAGCCAGTTCGATTTCCTTGGCGACGGAGACGCCGTCCTTGGTGATGGTCGGGGCGCCGAAGCTCTTCTGCAGAACGACGTTGCGGCCCTTCGGACCCAGGGTTGCCTTGACGGCATTGGCGAGCACGTTCACACCGCGAACCATCTTGGTGCGGGCGTCTTCACCGAAACGAATATCCTTGGCAGCCATTGCTGTTTACCTCAATTGGGAATTTGGTCTTTGGGAAAGCAGGTCGCGCGGTGGCTCAGCCGATGACGGCGAGCACGTCGTCTTCGCGCAGGACCTTGTACTCGACGCCTTCGGCCTTGTAGGTCGAACCGGCGTACTGGCCGTAGATGACCTTGTCACCGACCTTCAGCGACGGCGCACGAACGCTGCCGTTGTCCAGCGGCTTGCCCGGGCCCACTGCCACGACTTCACCCTTGGTGGACTTTTCCTTTGCGGAATCCGGAATCACGATGCCGCCCGCGGAGATTTCGTCAGCTTCGATCGGCTTGACCACAACGCGGTCGTGAAGCGGCTTGATGCTCATTGTGAGACCTCTTAAGTGATTGATTGTTCTAAAAAGTCCAGCTCAGTTGGCACTCTACCCGAAAGACTGCCAGCTTTGCTTGCGAAAAAACCCGGTAGACCGGGATGTTACGGAGATGGAGCTGGCCCGGCGGCTTTCAAGGCCCGGATGCAAAAATTTTTTGCCCCCCACCCGGCTAAGCGCTGGAAACGCGGTCCACGGATGGGGCCGGACGCCGTCGCTTCCAAGGCCGCGAGCGGCACAGGCCCTATACTCGAGCGGCTCATGCCCGGCGATACCGTCCATCTGCTGTTCACCACCTGCCCGGACGCGGAAAGCGCCTCGGCCATCGCCCGTGCGCTGGTCGGCGAGCGCCTGGCGGGCTGCGTGACCCGGCTGCCGGCCGGCACCTCGACCTACCGCTGGCAGGGCGAGGTCACCGAGGACAGCGAGGTCCAGCTGCTGGTCAAGACCACCGGCGCCCGTCTGCACGCGGCCATGGAGCGGATCCGCGAGCTGCACCCCTATGAGTTGCCGGAGCTGGTCGCCGTTGCCGCCAGCGCCGGGCTGCCGGCCTACCTGGACTGGGTCGCCAGCGAAACCCGCGAGGAATCCTGATTTGAAGATGTTGTTCCGTCGTATCGCCGCCGTGTGCCTGGCGGGCCTGACCGCGCTGCCGGCGCTTGCGCTGAGCGAGAAGGACCTGCTGCCCGTGGACCAGGCCTTCGTGCTGGAAGCCAGCGCGCCCAGCCGAGAGCGCATCGAGTTGCGCTGGGCGATCGCCCGGGGCTACTACCTGTACCGCCACCGCACCTCGGTCACCACCGGCCAGGGCTTTGCCGCGCAGCCGCTGCAGCTGCCCGAGGGCGAGAAGAAGCATGACGAGTTCTTCGGCGACGTGCAGGTCTACCGCACGCACGTGACCGCCGTGCTCCCGGGCACGGCATCCGGCTCGGTGGACACGCTGATGCTGGAAGTGCGTTACCAGGGATGTGCCGACGTGGGTGTGTGCTATCCGCCGCAAAAGCGCACCCTGCAGGTGCGGCTGCCGGCAGACGAGGCCGGCGCCCCGGCCCTGCCAAGCACCGGTGCACCGGCCGGCCTGCCGGGCGTGCTGCCGCGTGCCGACGCCACGGGCGGGCTGCGCCTGCCGGGCATGGAGACGGCCCGCAACCTGCCGCTGCCCTCGGAGCAGGCGTTCGGCTTCGAGGCCATCGTCACCGATGGCAACAACCTGCTGCTGCGCTTCAGCCCGGCCACCGGCTATTACCTGTACCGCGACCGGACCTCGCTGGCGCTGGAGGGCAATGCCGCCATCCGCACCGGCAGCCCGCGCTGGCCGCAGGGCCGCTCGCACCGCGACGAGCACTTCGGCGACGTGGTCGTCTACTTCGACCAGGTCGAGGTGCCGGTACCGCTGCGCCGCGAGAATGCCGCCGCCAGCAAGGTGACCCTGGTGGCGACCTTCCAGGGCTGCCAGACCGACGGCATCTGCTATCCGCCGATGACCCGACGGGTGAAGCTGTCGCTGCCGGCCGGACGGGTCTCGCCCGACGGCGAGGCCTCGGTCGCGCCGCTGGTGATCCCGCCGCTGCCGCGTAGCGCCCGGGACGCCAGGGCCTCCGCGAAGGCCACCGCGCCGGCCGCCGTAAACCCCGCCCCTGCCACTGCTATCGAGCCGGACACGCAGGTCCCGGTACCGCCCACCGCCGACGCCTCGGCCGACAACGCGCAGCGCAGCCAGCCGCCGGCACCGGTCATCGCCGGGCCCGCGCTGCCGGTGGTGCTGGTGCTGGCCCTGCTGGGCGGCCTGGTGCTGAACCTGATGCCCTGCGTGCTGCCGATCCTGTCGCTGAAGGTGCTGGGCCTGGCGCAGAGCGGCGAGAGCCGCCAGCGCGCGCGCAGCCATGCGCTCTGGTACACGCTGGGCGTGCTGCTGGCCTTTGCCGCGATCGGCGCACTGGTGATCGCCCTGCGCGCGGCCGGCCAGGCCGCCGGCTGGGGCTTCCAGCTGCAGCAGCCGTGGTTCATCGCCGCGCTGGTGTACCTGATGTTCACCGTCGGCCTGAGCCTGTCGGGGGTGTTCACCCTGGGAGGCAACCTCGGCGGTGCCGGGCAGTCGCTGGCCAGCCGCCACGGCCCGGTCGGCGACTTCTTCACCGGCGTGCTGGCCTGCGTGGTCGCCAGCCCCTGCATCGCCCCGTTCATGGGCCCGGCGCTGGCCTACGCGTTCACCGCGCCGACGGTGCTCGCAATGCTGGTGTTCCTGACGCTGGGCCTGGGCCTGGCGCTGCCGTTCCTGCTGATCGGCTTCATGCCGGCGCTGGCGCGGCGCCTGCCGCGGCCGGGCCCGTGGATGGAGACGCTCAAGCACGCGCTGGCGTTCCCGATGTACCTGACCGCGATCTGGCTGCTGTGGGTGCTGGGCAAGCAGCGCGGCGTCGATGCGATGGCGATGCTGCTCGTCGGCGCCACCCTGCTGGCACTGGGCCTGTGGTGGTTCGAGCACCACCGCTGGCGCAGCCACCGCCGTGGCATGGCACTGGCGGCGGTGGTCGCCCTGCTGGCGCTGGTGCCGCTGTGGGGCGTGACCCGGATGGCGCCGGCCACCACGGTGGCGGCCACCGGCAGCACGGTGGCGTACTCGCCGCAGATGCTGGACCGCCTGCGCGCCGACAACCGCGTGGTGTTCGTCAACATGACCGCCGACTGGTGCGTCACCTGCAAGGCCAACGAGCGCAACGTACTGCACAGCGATGCCTTCGCCGACCTGCTGCGGCGGGTGGATGCGGTGTACATGCGCGGTGACTGGACCAATGTCGACCCGCAGATCAGCGCCTTCCTGGAAGAACACAAGGCCGTAGGCGTGCCGCTGTACGTGGTCTACGGCCCGGGCGTGCCGCCGACGGTGCTGCCGACGGTGCTGACCCAGGCCATCGTCGAGGACGCGCTGCTGCGCGCGGCGCGATGAGCAGGCCACGTCCGCTACTGCTGGCCGTCGCGGTGGCCGCCGTGGCCGGCATGGCCAGCGGCCTGCTGTGGTTCGGCCGGCCGGTGGCTCCCACGCCCGCTGCAACGACCACGCCGCCGGTGGAAGCAGCCCGCCCGGGTGACCCGATGCCGGCGCTGGTGCTGCCCGACATCGACGGCAATCCGGTCGACCTGGCCCGCTTCGGCGGCCGTCCGCTGCTGGTCAATGTCTGGGCCAGCTGGTGCGGCCCGTGCGTGGAGGAGATGCCGGAGCTGGCCCGCTTTGCCCGCGCCCAGGGCGACAGCGGCGTGCAGGTGCTGGGACTGGCGCTGGATACGGCCGAGGGCGTGCGCGACTTCCTGGCCCGGGTGCCGGTGGACTATCCGATCGTGCTCGACACCCCCGGCCCGGCCGATGCCAGCGTGCGCCTGGGCAACACCCAGGGCCTGCTGCCCTACAGCGTGCTGGTCGGCGCTGATGGCCGCATCGTCCGGCAGAAGCTGGGGCCGTTCGCCGCCGGCGAGATCGACCGCTGGACCGGCCAGCCGGCGCCCTGACCTGCCTCAGAGCAGGGTGTGCGGCGCCTCGGCCAGCGCTTCGTCCCACGCGCCGGCCAGGGCACGCAGCACCTCGCGCGGACTGACCGGCTTCTGCAGGCGCCAGCGCGGATGCACCCCGACCGGCAGCGCACTGGCGTCGTAACCGGTCACCACCACGAAGGGGATGCCGGTCGCCGCCAGCGCGGTCATCAGTTCGCCGGTCGCGCCCTGGCCGAGGTTGACGTCGACGACAGCCATGTCCGGGCGGTGCCGGTCCAGTGCCTGCCGGGTCTGCGCCAGGTCGCCGTACGGTCCCATGACCGTGGCCCCGGTGCTGCGCAGCGCGGTGGCCAGGTCCTGCGCCTGGTAGTAGTCGTCATCGACCACCAGTACGGTCAGGCCCTGCCACTGCACCTCACCGCCCAGGTCCAGTTCGCCACCGTGGATGCCGGCCTGTCGCGGCGCATCGGTCTGCAGGATGCTGTCGCGGCCACGCAGTGGGAAGGCGATGAGCGCCGACACGCCGCCCGGGCCGTGTTCGATCCGACCCTGCCCGGCCAGCTCGTACGGCACCCGCTCCTCGACCAGCGCACTGCCGAAGCCGCGGCGTGCCGGCGGCGTCCAGCCCGGCACTGGTGGATGACGCTCGTCCCAGTGCAGCCTCAACCACGGCTGCTCGGCCTGCAGTTCGCGCGTCCAGCGCACGGTGATATGGCCGTCGGCACGGGCAAAGGCGCCATGCTTGAGCGCGTTGGTCGCCAGTTCGTGCAGGGCCAGCGACAGCACCTCGGCCGCCTTGGGCGGCATCGTCACCTCCGGGCCCTCCAGCGAGAACGCGCCCGGCTGCGGCGCAACGGCCCCCAGCTCCTCCTCCACCAGCTTGCGCAGGTCCACGCCGACATTGGCCGCGCGGGTCAGCAGGGCCTGGGTGCGCGCCAGTGACATCAGCCGGCCGGACAGGCGCTGGGCGTAGTCGCTGACGCTGTCCACCGTGGCCTGGGTGCGCCACACGATCGAGCTGATCATCGCCATTAGGTTGCGCACGCGATGCTGCAGTTCGGCCCCCAGCACGCCCTGGTGCTCGGCCAGCCGGCGGGTCTCGGTGATGTCGCTGGCAATGCCGGCCACGCGGCTGAGCTGGCCTTCGCCGTCGTACAGCGGGAAGGCGGTATCGCGGATCCAGCGGAACACGCCGTCGCTGCGGCGCTGGATGCGGTACTCCAGCACGCCGGACTGGCCATTGCGCACCTGCTCCAGGTGCTCGAACAGCGCATCGCGGTCCTCGGGCACCACCAGCGAGGCCCAGGCCCGCAGCGGGCCCATCACCTCTTCGCGCGGCAGGCCGAACATGGCGTCGAAGCCGGCGGTGACCATCTCCGCATCGAACAGCTGCGCTTCGCGGATCCACAGCACGTCCGAGGACGCGGCGGCGAACTGCTGGAAGCGTTCCTCGTTGGCCCGCAGCGCCTCGGCCGAGCGCTTGAGCCCATCGATATCCACCACAGTGGAGAACACCGCGGTGACCTCGCCACTGGCATCACGCAGCGGCGCCGAGGCGACCCGGGTCCACGACTGCCGTCCGTCCTCGTGCAGGTGCAGGAATTCCCGGCCCGGGACCACGGTCTCGCCGCGCAGCGCGCGCGCCGCGGGGAACTGGTCGGGCGCCAGCAACTGGCCTTCCTCGTCGAAGCCCTGCCAGCGCGCGGTGTTGCCCGGATCCTGCAGCGAGGCGAGCGGGCCCGGCAGGTATCTGCGCATGACCTCGTTGGCCATCTGCACCCTGCCCTCCGGGTCGACCAGGCACACCCCCACCGGCAACACCTGGAAGGCCAGCGCCAGGCGCTCCTCGCTTTCCCGGCGCTCGCGTTCGGCGCGCTCGCGCTCGGCGCGGGCCAGGTGCGCGGCCGTGGTCTCGAACAGCTTGACCACCACGCCATCGATGCGGCCATCGGGGCCGCGCAGCGGGTTGTAGGTCAGGGTCAGCCACGTGTTCTCGACCTGCCCGTTGCGCCGCGCCAGCGGGTACAGCTTGTCGGCGTAGGTCAGGGTCTCGCCCTGCCACACGCGGTCGTAGATCGGGCCGTTGATGTGCCACACCTCCGGCCAGCACTCGCGGGTGGGCATGCCCAGACCCTCGGGGTGCTTGTCGCCCATCACCTCGGCATAGCTGTCGTTGTAGAGCTGGATCAGCTCCGGCCCCCACAGCACGATCATCGGAAAGCCGTGGCCGAGCATCAGGTCCACGGTGGCGGCCAGATGCGAGGGCCATTGCGACGATGGGCCCAGCGGGGTGGTCGACCAGTCGAACTGGCGGATGCGGGTGGCCATCTCGCCAAGGACGCTGGCATCGCCTTGCGCGCTGGTGGGATGGCTGAAGCCCGGGGAGGGGGCCGGGTGCAGGGGCGTGACGCTGGGTTTGGGGCTGGACATGGTGACTCCGGGCGGGACCTTCAGCGCGAGCCGCCGGGGCGACGAGCCAGGGTGTCCTGCAGGGCCTGGCTCAACGCTTCCAGGCGATAGGGTTTGCTGCAGCGGGGATTGTCGGCAAAACGCGCCGGGATGTTGTCGTCATATCCGGAGGTCAGCAGGAACGGCACCCCGGCCTCGGCCAGACGGTCGGCCAGTGGATACACCAGCTCTCCGCCCAGGTTGATGTCCAGCAGCGCCGCGTCGATCTGCTGCTGGTCCACCAGCGCCGCCAGCGCCTCGAGGTTGCCGGCCGGGCCGACGACCTGGGCCCCCTGCAACTCCAGGTAATCGGCCAGGAACATGGCGATCGTGTACTCATCTTCGGCGATCAGGACGCGGGCACCCTTGAGCTGGGTAGGCCCTTTGCTGCCGTCGATTGTGCTGCCTTTCTCCATGCCGCTCCCCGGCGCGGGCGTTCGTGCCGCAATGTGCGGATCATGTCCGGGTCAGTAACAAGACCGCGTGATAAAGGCGGTGGAAGGCCGCGTTCCCTGTTTTCCTGCAGACGGAACCCATCGCGCTGGTATCGGCGTCGAACAGGCGACCAGCCGCTCCACGGGACGCCAACACGCCCGCGCCGCCCCCGAAACTGCCCGGGCTGCCGGCGAAATTCAAATGAACGCTTAAAACGCGGCGAACTTCGGCGAACTGGACAGCATTGCCGGCATCCGCCAGACTGCCGCCCTTTCCTTCCTGCGCATGCACATGGCAAAGCTGCTGGTCCTGCACGGCCCCAACCTCAACCTGCTAGGCAGCCGCGAACCGGCGGTCTACGGGCAAGCCACGCTGGCGCAGATCGACGCCGCGCTGGTGGCCCAGGCGCAGGACGCCGGGCACGAGGTCGAGAGCCTGCAGTCCAATGCCGAGCATGTGCTGGTGGACCGCGTGCAGGCCGCTGCCGCTGACGGCACCGCCTTCATCCTGGTCAACCCCGCCGCCTTCACCCACACCTCGGTGGCCCTGCGCGATGCGCTGGCGGCCGTGGCCATTCCCTTCATCGAAATCCACCTGTCCAACCCGCACAGCCGCGAACCGTTCCGCCACCACAGCTATTTCAGTGACAAGGCGGTCGGCGTGGTCTGCGGGTTCGGCGCGAACAGCTACCGATACGCCATGGATGCCGCGCTGCGGCGCCTGGCCGGCATTGCCGCCTGACGGCAGCCCTGCCCCACCCGTTTCGCCGGCCCGGCCGGCACCCCATGCCCAACCAAAGAGGCCCCTGATGGATCTGCGCAAAATCAAGAAGCTCATCGACCTGCTGGAAGAATCCAACCTGGCCGAGATCGAGATCAAGGAAGGCGAGGAGTCCGTGCGTCTGTCGCGTACCCCGGTGGCAGGCTATGCCGCCCCGGCCGCAGCTCCCGTCGCCGTGCAGGCCGCGGCTCCGGCCGCTCCGGCCATGCCGATGAGCTCGCCGACCGAGGCGTCCACCGGCGGCAGCGCCAAGCCGGCCAATGCCCTGCCCGACGGCCACGTGCTGCGCGCGCCGATGGTCGGCACCTTCTATGCCTCCTCGGCCCCGGACAAGCCGCCGTTCGTCACCGTCGGCCAGCAGGTCAAGGCCGGTGAGACGCTGGCGATCATCGAGGCGATGAAGATGTTCAACCCGATCGAAGCCGACGTCGGCGGCACCATCGTGGCGATCCTGGGCGAGAACGGCCAGCCGGTCGAATTCGACCAGCCGCTGTTCGTGATCGGCTGAAGGAGCACTCCATGCTCGACAAGGTCGTAATCGCCAACCGGGGTGAGATCGCGCTGCGCATCCTGCGCGCGTGCCACACCCTGGGTATCCGCACGGTCGCGGTGCATTCCACCGTGGACCGCAACCTCAAGCACGTGGCCATGGCCGACGAGTCGGTGTGCATCGGCCCGGCGCCGTCGTCGGAGAGCTACCTCAACATCCCGGCACTGATCGCCGCGGCCGAGGTCACCGACGCCCAGGCCATCCACCCCGGCTACGGCTTCCTGAGCGAGAACGCCGACTTCGCCGAACGCGTGGAGCAGTCCGGCTTCATCTTCATCGGCCCCAAGGCCGACACCATCCGCCTGATGGGCGACAAGGTCGAGGCGATCCGCGCGATGAAGGCCGCCGGCGTGCCGTGCGTGCCCGGCTCGGGCGGCCCGCTGGGCGATGACATCGTCACCAACACCAAGATCGCCCGCGAGATCGGCTACCCGGTGATCATCAAGGCGGCCGGCGGCGGCGGCGGCCGCGGCATGCGCGTGGTGCACGCCGAGGCCGCGCTCAAGGCCGCCATCGAGACCACCAAGTCCGAGGCCAAGGCGGCCTTCGGCAATGGCGAGGTCTACATGGAGAAGTTCCTGGAGAACCCGCGCCACGTGGAGATCCAGGTGCTGGCCGACGGCCAGGGCAATGCCATCCACCTGGGCGAGCGCGACTGCTCGATGCAGCGCCGCCACCAGAAGGTGGTCGAGGAAGCGCCGGCCCCGGGCATCACCCCGGAACTGCGCGAGCAGATCGGCAAGGTCTGCGTCGATGCCTGCATCCGCATCGGCTACCGCGGCGCCGGCACCTTCGAGTTCCTGTTCGAGGACGGCAAGTTCTACTTCATTGAAATGAACACCCGCGTACAGGTCGAACACCCGGTCACCGAGATGGTCACCGGCATCGACCTGGTCTGCGAGCAGCTGCGCATCGCCGCCGGGCAGAAGCTGTCGATCAAGCAGAGCGACGTCGTGCTCAACGGCCACGCCATCGAATGCCGCATCAATGCCGAGGATGCGGAGACCTTCGTCCCCAGCCCCGGCCTGATCTCCGGCTTCTACCCGCCGGGCGGCCCGGGCGTGCGCGTGGATACCCACATCTACGCCGGCTACAAGGTCCCGCCGAACTACGACTCGATGATCGGCAAGCTGATCGTGCATGGCCCGGACCGCGAGACCGCGATCTGCCGCATGCGCGTGGCGCTGAGCGAGATGGTGGTGGACGGGATCAAGACCAACATCGCGCTGCAGCAGCGGATCATGCGCGACAAGGGCTTCCAGGCCGGTGGCCAGAACATCCACTACCTGGAAAAGCGCCTGGCCGAACGCAAGAACAAGTCCATCGCGCTGACCTGAGCAACACGGCCGATGGCAAGAAAAAAGGCGGGGATTTCCCCGCCTTTTTCTTTGGAGCGTGCCGACAGCCGGCAGGCGCGCTGCTGGCCGCGCCCGCGCAGTCAGCGAGGCTGCTGCGATCCTTCCACCGGCTCGGTGCCGACCGGCGAGCGCGGATCGACCACGCGTACCGACTCGGTGGAGCCATCGGGCCACACGATCTGGAAGGTGCTGCCCGGCGGCAGGGTCGAGAACGGCATGCCACTCTGCGCGCGGTACACCGCGGCCACCTGGCCGGCACCGGCGCGGCGCACGTCCGCCTCGCTGTCCACCGTGGTCAGGGTGACCTGCGACAGGCCTCGGTAGCGGTCCTCGTAGGTGTCGATCAGCAGCACGCCGACGGCGCCGACCGAATAGGCCACGAACAGCAGCACCCAGATCCAGAACTTGGCACCGTGGAGAATCCGGCGATAGTTCATGGTTCCACTCCCTGCCCGTTGCGCAGGCTGTCTACCCACTTGCTCATCTTTCCAGCACCCTGCCGCGGCACGGCGGCGTCATACACGAAGGAAACGAAATCCTGGCCACGCTCGCTGGAGCAGATGCCGGCGTTGGCGCAGTAACTGTCCATCAGCACGCTGTCCGGCCCGCAGGCCAGTCCGAGCTGGCAGGCGGCCACCTGCCAGGCCAGTTCGGCGAACTGGCTGCCGGCCACCAGGCCGCGCATCGCATCGTCGCCACTGGCGGCCACGCCCATGGCCGGGGACAGCGCGAGGTAGGCCTCGGGGTCGCGCGAGGCCAGCACCCGCTCCACCAGCGCGCGGCGGTAGCCGGGATCGTCCTGCAGCGGCTCGCCCAGGGCCAGCAGCGAGGCCTCGGCGGCAAGGTGGCCGGTTTCGGCCGCCAGCCGGCGCTGGGTGAGCACAAGCCCGCGACCGAGACCGTCGCTGGCGAGGAAGCCGGCACAGCGCTGGCCCACGCGTTCGCGGGCCGCGCGCAGGCCGGGGGCGACCTCCAGCTCCAGGCTGGCCAGCAGCTGGTCGTCCAGGGCATAACCGCCCGGATCCAGCGCGTAGCCGGCGCAGTAGTCGTAGATGCGGCTGGCCACCCAGCGCGCTTCGGGATTGCCGTCCTCGCCGGCGTGCCGCAACTGCTGGGCATAGCGGTACAGGTCGGTATCGCGCTCCAGCGCGGCACGCAGGTCCAGCGGCAGGCCGGTAGCCACGGCGCGGGTGCGCTCGCGCGCCGGCATGGCGGTGGTGAGCGTCCGCTGTGGCGGCAGGGACAGCCGGGCCGGTGCCTCGACCGTCTCGCGCCCGCTCTCGCGCAGGCCGTACAGGCCTGCCTGGCCGCTACCCAGCGGGCAGGCCACCACCAGCAGCCCCAGGGCCGCGGCAGGCAACCATCTCTTGCGTGGCAGTGCAGCAGGCATTGCGGGCGGACATCCACGGCGGTTCGGGCCGGGGCGGAGTCTAGCAAGCATGATCCGGGCATGCCCGGACGGGCAGGCGGCGGGCAGCTCGTCTACGATGCCCGCTTTCCCGTTGCTGTCGCCTGCCCCCATGCCTTACCTCGAACTCACCCTGCGCTGTTCCGAAACCACCCAGCCCCGCTACGAGAACGCACTGGAGGACGTGGGCGCGCTGGCGGTCACGATGCTCGACGCCGAGGCCGACACCAGCAACGAGCGCGCGATCCTGGAGCCGGGCGTGGGCGAGACTCCGCTGTGGAACGAGCTGGTGCTCAGCGCGCTGTTCCCGGCCGATGCCAACCCGCTGGTGCTGCTGGCCGCGCTGGAAGCCTTCGATGAAGGCCTGGACTGGTCCGATGCCAGCTTCCGCAAGGTCGAGGACGAGGACTGGGAACGCGCCTGGCTGGACACCTTCAAGCCGATGTCCTTCGGCCGCCGCACCTGGATCGTGCCGTGGAACCATGAGCTGCCCGAGGATGCGCAGGGCGCTGACGCCGCCATCGTGCGCCTGGACCCGGGCCTGGCCTTCGGCTCGGGCACCCACCCGACCACCGCGCTGTGCCTGCGCTGGCTCGACCAGCTGGCCGACGAGGGCCGGCTGGCCGGCCAGACCGTGCTCGACTTCGGCTGCGGCTCGGGCATCCTCGCCCTGGCCGCGCTCAAGCTCGGCGCCGCCGCCGCGGTGGGCGTGGACAACGACCCGCAGGCCATCATCGCCACCAGTGACAATGCCGAGCGCAACGGCGTGTCCATCGCCTGCTACCTGCCCGAGGACGAGCCGGTGCACAGCTACCCGGTGGTGGTGGCCAACATCCTGGCCTCGGCGCTGGATGCGCTGGCCGAAGTGCTGGCCGAACGCGTCGCCGTCGGTGGCCGCATCGCGCTGTCGGGCATCCTGCATGGCCAGGAGGACGAGCTGCTGGTGCGTTACGCGCCGTGGTTCGAACAGCTCAACGTCACCCAGGATGGCGACTGGATGCGCATCGACGGCGTGCGCCGTGCTTGAATGATCCCGTCCTTCGGCCCTGATTCCACATGACCGACGAAAACGCCACGCCGCGTCCTTCGCTGGCGACCTTCCTGCGCGGGCCCGGTCCTGCGACCTCGCCCACCGACGCCCCGGTGGCCACACCTGCGGCCCCGCCAGTGGAGCAGATCGACGCCGCTGGCAGCCTGTCGCACGACGCCCTGGCAGCACCGGCCGTGGTCGAGACCGAAGTGGCGGACGAGATGGTGGAAGGTGCTGAAGCCGACGTGGTCCGCCACGACCTGCCCGCCCCCGGGCCGGCGGACGCGGAGATCGTCGTCGAGCCCGAAACCGTGGAAGTGGCCGACGCCATCGAACCCGCGCCGCTGGACGAGCAGGCCCGCGCCTGGATCGATCCCGAAGCCGCCAGGCGAGAGGCCATCGCCGCGCCGAGCTTCCTGCGACCGGCCACGGCCGTCCGCGCGCCGGTCCCGGTGGCGCGCTGGCAATGGGGCGTGGCCGCCGGCCTGGCGGTGTTGCTGACGCTGCAGATCCTGGTCGCCGACCGCGCCCGGCTGGCCGCCGACGCCGGCACCCGACCACTGGTCGAGGGCCTGTGCACCGTGCTGCGCTGCTCGTTGCCGGCCTGGCGCGAACCGGCCGCCTTCACCATGCTCAGCCGCGAGGTCCGCCCGGTGCCAGGCCAGGCCGGCGCGCTGCAGGTCCACGCCAGCTTCCGCAACGACGCGCGCTGGGCCCAGGCCTGGCCGGGGCTGCAGCTGTCCCTGTCCGATGCCGACGGCCGGATCATCGGCAGCCGGGTGTTCGAGCCCGCCGACTACCTCGGCAGCGAGGCCGCCGCGGCGCAACTGCTGCAGCCGCAGCAGAGCGCCCAGGTCACCTTCCGCCTGCGCGAACCGGCCGCCAGCACCGTGGCCTACAACTTCGAATTCCGCTGAGACGGCAGCACCGCGCCGTGGCACCGGTCACGGCCACGCGCTAGACTCGCCCCCTCACGCCGCCGCTACAGCTGGCGGCCTCGTCATCCGGAAGCACCCTTGAACGCAGCCCCCACCCGTCCTGACAACAGTCGTGGCGCGCCGAAACCGCCGTTGCGCGAACACGTCGCCCAATCGGTTCGTCGTTACCTGCGCGACCTGGACGGTGTCGAGGCCGACGACGTGTACGAGATCGTGCTGCGCGAGATGGAAATCCCGCTGTTCGTGGAAGTACTCAACCACTGCGAAGGCAACCAGAGCCGCGCGGCGGCAATGCTGGGCATCCACCGCGCCACACTGCGCAAGAAGCTCAAGGAATACGGGCTGGCGTAAGCCCGCGGCGCGTGCCGCGCTTCCGCGTCCGTGGTCACGGGACGCCATCGGTCACGCCGGCCTACAATACCGGCCCCGCTCTGCCGTGACCCCACGCCCCATGTCCTCCGATTTGCTGCCCGTGCGCCGGGCCCTGCTGTCCGTTTCCGACAAGACCGGCCTGATCGAACTGGCCACCGCGCTGGCCGCCCGTGGGGTCGAGCTGCTGTCCACCGGCGGCACCGCCAAGGCGATCCGCGAGGCCGGCCTGCCGGTCAGGGACGTGGCAGATGTCACCGGCTTCCCGGAAATGATGGACGGCCGGGTCAAGACCCTGCACCCGATGGTCCACGGCGGCCTGCTCGGCCGCGCCGGCCTCGATGACGCGGTGATGGCTGAACATGGCATCGCCCCGATCGACCTGCTGGTGCTGAACCTGTATCCGTTCGAATCGGTCACCGCCAAAGCCGACTGCAAGCTCGAGGACGCGGTGGAGAACATCGACATCGGCGGCCCGGCGATGCTGCGCAGCGCGGCCAAGAACTTCGCCCGCGTGGCCGTGGCCACCAGCCCGGACCAGTACGCCGGCCTGCTCGCCGAGCTGGACGCCAACGACGGCCAGCTGTCGGCCGCCAAGCGCTTTGCACTGTCGGTGGCCGCGTTCAACCGCGTCGCCCAGTACGACGCGTCGATCAGCAATTACCTCTCGGCCGTGACCGAAACCTCCGAAGTGCCGGTGCGCAGCGAATACCCGGCGCAGATGAATTCCTCCTTCGTCAAGGTGATGGACCTGCGCTACGGCGAGAACCCGCACCAGACCGGCGCGTTCTACCGCGACCTGTACCCGGTGCCGGGCACGCTGGCCACCTTTGAGCAACTGCAGGGCAAGGAGCTCAGCTACAACAACCTGGCCGACGCCGACGCCGCGCTGGAATGCGTGCGCCAGTTCGACGTGCCGGCCTGCGTCATCGTCAAGCACGCCAACCCGTGCGGCGTGGCCGTGGCCGCCGATGCCGGCGCCGCCTACGAGCTGGCCTACAACACTGACCCGACCAGCGCCTTCGGCGGCATCATCGCCTTCAACCGCGCGATCGATGCGGCGACCATGCAGGGCATCCTTGATCGCCAGTTCGTCGAGGTGCTGATCGCCCCGGACTACAGCGACGACGCACTGGCCTATGCCACCAAGAAGGCCAACGTGCGCGTGCTGCGGATTCCCGATGGCGATGGCCGCAACAACTACGACACCAAGCGCATTGGTTCGGGCCTGCTGGTGCAGAGTGCCGACAACCGCGGCATGAGCCTGGGCGAGCTGAAGACCGTCACCCAGCGCGCACCGAGCGAGGCCGAACTGCGCGACCTGCTGTTTGCCTGGCGCGTGGCCAAGTACGTCAAGTCCAACGCCATCGTCTATGCCAAGGACGAGCGCACCATCGGTGTTGGCGCCGGCCAGATGAGCCGCGTCTACTCGGCGCGCATCGCCGGCATCAAGGCCAACGACGCCAGCCTGGTCGTGCCGGGTTCGGTGATGGCATCGGATGCCTTCTTCCCGTTCCGCGATGGCCTGGACGCCGCTGCCGAGGCCGGCATCACCGCGGTGATCCAGCCGGGCGGTTCGATGCGCGACGCCGAGGTGATCGCCGCAGCCGACGAGCACGGCATCGCCATGGTGTTCACCGGCGTGCGCCACTTCAGGCACTGAGGCCCACATGCAGCGCCAACCGCACACGCTCCGGCCGACGCTGCCTTTCCCGCGATCCACGCGTGCCCGCCGCGGGCACGCGTCGCCGCTGCGCTGCCTCGCTGTCGCTGGCGTGCTGCTGCTCGCCGCCTGCCAGGGCGGCTCGCTGGAACAGCAGCGTGAGGCCGCCATCGCTGCAACCAACGCAACGCTGCCTGCCCCCTACCGCGACGGCCTGGTGACCGAGCTCGCCCGCGCCGACGGCAAGGACGTGGTGCTGGATATCCGCTTTGCCGAGGCCCGCGTGGCCCAGCTCGCGGCCAAGCCGCAGTTGCGTGATGCCCTGCAGGCCGACGAGGCCCAGGCCATGCCCGAGCTGTGCGGCGATGCGGCGCTCAAGCCCTTCATCGCTGCCGGCGGCAGCGTGCGCCGCCGCTTCATCGATGCCAATGGCGAACTGTTCTTCGAAGTCCGGCTGACGCCGGCCGACTGCCCCCACTCCTGACCTCCACGGAAAACACCCTCCATGAAAGTCCTTGTCATTGGTTCCGGCGGCCGCGAACACGCCCTGGCCTGGAAGCTCGCCCAGTCCCCGCGCGTCAGCGAAGTGATCGTCGCCCCCGGCAATGCCGGCACCGCCACCGAAGCCGGTTGCCGCAACGTCGCGGTCAAGGTCACCGACCTCGACGGCCTGCTCAAGCTGGCCCAGGACGAAGGCGTGTCGCTGACCGTGGTCGGCCCGGAAGTGCCGCTGGTGGCCGGCGTGGTCGACCGCTTCCGCGCCGCCGGGCTGCGCATCTTCGGGCCGACCGCCGCCGCCGCGCAGCTGGAAGGCAGCAAGGCCTTCGCCAAGGACTTCCTCGCCCGCCACGGCATTCCCACCGCGTTCTACGCCGTCCACACCGACGTCGATGCCGCGCTGGCCTACGTGCGCGAGAAGGGCGCGCCGATCGTGATCAAGGCCGATGGCCTGGCCGCCGGCAAGGGCGTGATCGTGGCGATGACCCTGACTGAGGCCGAAGACGCCGTGCGCGACATGCTCAGCGGCAACGCCTTCGGTGATGCCGGCGCGCGCGTGGTGATCGAGGAATTCCTCGAAGGCGAGGAAGCGAGCTTCATCTCGATGGTCGATGGCGCCACCGCGCTGCCGATGGCCACCAGCCAGGACCACAAGCGCGTCGGCGATGGCGACACCGGCCCGAACACCGGTGGCATGGGTGCCTACTCGCCGGCCCCGGTGGTGACGCCGGAAGTGCACGAGCGCGTGATGCGCGAAGTGGTCAACCCGACCGTGCAGGGCATGATCGCAGACGGCATGCCGTTCACCGGCTTCCTCTATGCCGGGCTGATGATCGATGCCAGCGGCGCGCCCAAGGTCATCGAGTTCAACGTGCGCTTCGGCGATCCGGAAACCCAGCCGGTGATGCTGCGCCTGCGCTCCGACCTGGTCGACCTGGTCGAAGCCGCGATCGACGGAAAGCTCGCCGACACCAGCGCGCAGTGGGACCAGCGCCCGAGCTTGGGCGTGGTCATGGCCGCCAGGCCGTACCCGGAATCGCCGGTCACCGGTGACGTGATCTCCGGCCTGGCCGACGTGCCGGGTGACATCAACGAAGGCGGCGCCAAGGTCTTCCACGCCGGCACCGCCACCGATGCCGATGGCAATGTGGTCAGCGCCGGCGGCCGCGTGCTCTGCGTCGCCGCCCTCGGCAACACCGTCGCCGACGCCCAGGCCAACGCCTACGCCGGCGTCGCGAAGGTCAGCTGGGCCAACGAGTTCCACCGCAGCGACATCGGCTGGCGCGCGATCGAACGCGAACAGCAGGCCTAAGCGCTACGGCGCGAAAGCGCTGGACATGGCAGGAAGACAAGCAGACATCCAGCAAGCCTAGACGACATTCGAATTGGAGGGATGACATAGCCGTCTTTGGAGTAATGAAAGATATCTCCATCCAAGCTGGTATTAGCGCTTCGGCAAGCCACACATCCGTTATCTCATCCGCAAAAGAAGGACTCCTTAATAGGCGTGACTTAAGTTCGCTTCTTCTTGGGGCGAGGAGGGATAGCTGCGCCTATTTGACCTATCGGCGGTTCAAAAAAGCTTCTTTTTAGAAACTGCTCGAGGACATGAAGAAGGACCGTGAGGTCCTCATCATTCGGACTCCAACCACGGTGGGCGGCAGCGTTACCCGCGTTTACGGCTACCTGCATGTGTTCGGCTTCTATCTTTCCTAGCCGCCCATCGTCTACGAGCTTCTCTATTTTTTTGTTGAGATCTAAGCTCTCGTCGACCCCAAGCAAGAACGTTGTCCTGTCAAAGGCGATTCGCAGGCCGATAGCTGTGAGCACATTCAGGTTGCTTGCCTTGGCAGCATACATCTCATGGACAACTTGCGAGAGCACGCTGTCCTTCCGATGTAGATCCCAGGTCCAGTCAGGCTTTTCAGACTTGGGCTCTGGTGGTGGGTACACGGAGACTGTCTTCGGGTAGAACATCTCATCTTGACCGGATTCTGGATCACGCCTTACGTCCCAGTCTTCTGAGTGCCAGCTCTCAATCTTGTAGAAAACTGTCTCGCATCCACGACAGCGGAGAAGTTGATGACTCGCACCTCCCCACATTGGATGCTCCGGATGCCTATGGTCGTCGCTCTCTTCGGTCAAGTTATGCAAAAGATCACAAGAGCGTATTCCGTCGCATCGTGGACAGGGAGTTCGGACGATACTTTGGTAACTCACGTTGCCACCTCCTGCCCGGTATGCGCTGACCTGGGGATGGCTCGACGTCGACGCCTTGGAGGAGGTAGCGTGCTTCGGAGCTTCTTGGCCTCCGCCTTCAATCTTGTCCCGCGTTCTTGATCAAGATTTCCTATGTTTTCGAGCTGACCTACCAATCCACGTTTGGCCTTGATAGTTGCTCGACCGCTCTCAATCTCAGCCCGCGCCTCATGCATCTCCTCGTGCTTCTTGTTTGGCGCTCGACTGATGCCATGCCGAAACGCTCGGCCCGTGACAACTTTGGCACGGGCCTTCCGAAACAGCTTTGCCTTCTCAACTTTCGAGCTAAAACCGAACCTTCTCAGCAAACGATCCAGCCATTGGATATCGCCGTGCCCGATTGTGTCCCCAGTGATGGCCACATCATCCACGTAAAGCGTGAATGTGCCTCCCTGAGTGGCCACACGCTGGGCGATTAGGTCAAACATATCCCGGCAGGCCCAAAAAGAGACGAGCACGCTAGCCGGAGATCCAGTTGCCAGCTTCCCTTGATAACAGACCAAGTCGGCCATCGCATCTGCGACATCACCGGGGCATTGAAAGACGTTTCTGAAAAGCCTGAAGACACGTTGACGTGTGATGCTGGGATAGAAGTCGGACACATCAACCGTTACGGTTGCCCCCGCCGCGAGCATGTGCTGCTCAGAGTTGGAGAGGTGAGATCGCTTGGGAATTCCCGAGTGAAGATAGTCTGGTACGCGGACTTGCTTGAGCAACACGTTAAGCCGCTTCTGAAGCGGCTTGATAACCTCACTCGGTGCTTGAATCAGGCGCATCTTCCCAGTCTTTGGATGAGCCTGATAAAACTCGCTGAAGTTGTCCGGACGTTTGCACAGGGCGCGAAGGGCACTCGGGGAGCCCTTCCATTCGAGAAATCTTGCGAGTGCCTTTAGCGTCGGCAGCCGATAGAGGGCAGAACGACTGACGTCATAGCGATTGGCGCTTTTCCGAGGAAGCGTCATGGTCGGTGTCCAGGGTCCATTCCAGAACTTTCAGCAGCCTCTTGCCGTTCCTTTGTCGGCGCGCCGAGGGACCCTCGATCGCTTCGGCGAAGCTTAGGAACGTTGAAGGCGGCACATCGAATACATCTGCGAACTTGTGTAGAAGCTCGACTGACGCAGCCTTCTTTCCTGACTCGATCTCAGATAGATGAGAGCGGGATATGCCCAAGCGCTCCGCCAGCTCACCTTGTTGCATTCGATGAACCTCGCGGACCGTCTTTAAAGCCTTGTGGAGCATTTCCTCTCTTCCTGCATGTGTAGATAAAAAGGAGGGTGCTACTGATGAGTCTTAGAGTCCGAATGTCCTGTGCCGCGCTTAGCGATCAAAGTGGTCATACAACTTCCACACGACCATCAAGAGCCGGAACAACCACGGACCACCAAAAACTCGTTTGAACCATTTCAGCAGCAGCTGGCGCTTGTCATCTTTCCTATCAACAGGTGAAACCATGTTGGTGTCCTCGATGCACCTCTCCGGGATTGGAAAGGCTCCGTTGCTACATCGAGAATGGGGAAACGCCAGTTACTACCCTCCTCCAATCTATGGCTGCGAGCCGTTGCCGCAGCCACCTGCCCCTTCCCGATCGTCCCGACCGCTACCGGCCGTTGACGCGTCGCTCGGGGTGTTTTGGGCTGTTCGCCCTCGAGTAGTCGCCTACTCACACCATGGCACGGATTGTTACTCCCCGCGATGACGGAATCAGGGTAACAAAAGCCCTGCCAAAATGTCGCTTAGAGCGACATCATGTCCATTTCTGAATTTATGGTTTGTTCATCCTCTTTCTTGCACTGGAACGCGAGCGGTCAGTCCACTTCTTCCGGGGGCTGGACACATCAGGCCGGCCATGAGCCGCCCTGTGTGTGTCCCAACTGGCTGAAAAGACTCAGCGCGCACCGGCCTCGAGGAAATCATCGGCCACCTGCAGCATCGCCGCCATGCCGTTGGCCAGTGCGGCTTCGTCGAGCATGAACTTCGGTGAGTGGTTGGCCGGTGCCTTGGCCGGGTCGATGCCCTCGCTCGTCGCGCCGACCAGGAAATAGAAGCCGGGAACGGTGTTGGCGAAGTGCGAGAAATCCTCGGCGATGGTCTGCAGTGGCATGTCGACCACGCGCCCGGCACCCGCCACCTTTTCCAGTGACGGGCGCAGGCGCTGCGCCAGCGCGGCATCGTTGATCGTGGCCGGGGCCTGGTTGATCACCTTCAGCTCGGCACTGGCGCCGGCGGCGTGGGCGTAGTCGCTGGCGATGCGCCCGAAGCGCGCGATCACGTCCTCGCGCACGGCCGGATCGAAGGTGCGCAGCGTGCCGACCAGCTGCGCCTGGTCCGGGATGATGTTGAAGCGCACGCCGCTGTTGAACTGGCCGGCGGTGAGCACCACCGGGGTCTGCGCGATGTTGATCTGGCGGGCAATCATGCTCTGGGTGCCGAGCAGCACCTGCGCGCCGACGGTGATCGGGTCCACGCCCTCCCACGGCCGCGAACCGTGGGTCTGGCGACCGGTGATGGTCAGCAGCCACTCGTCGGCCGAAGCCAGCAGCGGCCCGGCCTTCCAGCCGATCTGGCCCACCTGCAGGCCGGCCCAGACGTGCAGGCCGAACGCGGCGTCCGGCTGGAAGTCGGCAAGCAGCCTTCGGCCAGCATGCGGCGTGCACCGAAGTCCTCATCCGGATTGGCCGGGCCTTCCTCGGAGGGCTGGAACACGAACATCACCTCGCCTGGCAGCGTGTCCTTGCGCGCGACCAGCGCCTGCGCCACGCCCATCAGGATCGCCACGTGCGCGTCGTGGCCGCAGGCATGCATCACCCCGACCGGCTGGCCGCGGTAACTGCTGGTGACGTTCGAGGCGAACGGCAGGCCGGTGGCCTCGGTGACCGGCAGCGCATCCATGTCTGCACGGATCAGCAGCTTCGGACCCGGCCTGCCGCCCTTGAGCACTGCGGCCACGCCGGTACCCGCGATGCCGGTGCGCGGTTGCAGGCCCAGCGCTCGCAGGTGATCGGCAACCACCTTCGCGGTGCGCGCTTCCTGTCCGCCAAGCTCGGGATGCTGGTGCAGGTCGCGCCGCCATTCGACCAGTTGCGATGACGCGGACTGGGCCAGTTCACGCGCATCGAAGGCGGGTTGCGCGCTGGCCGGCGCGGTGGCCGCGGCCAGCAGCAATGCGATCCAGGAATTGCGCGCCATGTCGGGTGTCTGCAGTCGGGGGTCAGCCGATCTTAGCGGCCGGCGCAGGCGTGCGCCGGGAACCTCACGACATCGGCTCGGGGGCTTCGCCCAGCTTCGGCGGCAACGGGATGAACTCACCACTGTCCAGGTCGGGCAGCTTCATCCGTCCGGCGGCCCAGTCGGCACGCGCCTGGTCGATGCGCTCCTTCGAGGAGGATACGAAGTTCCAGTCGACGTAGCGTGTGCCCACCGGCTCGCCGCCCAGCGCCATCACCTCGGCATCGGTCAGCGCGGCGATGGTCACCGCCTTGCCCGGGGCGAACACAACCATGTTGCCGCTCTCCACCGCGCGGCCATCGGCCTCGACCCTGCCGCTGGCGATGTAGACCGCGCGTTCGCTGTACTCGGGCGGCAGCGAGGCCCGCGCGCCGGCACGCAGCTGCCAGTGCACGTAGAACTGCGGCGAATCCACCTGCACCGGCGACTCCACCCCGGCCAGCCGGCCGGCGATCATGCGCCCGGCGATGCCGTCGCCATCGAACGCCGGCAGCACCTCGCTGGGGTAGTGCCAGAAACCCGGATCGATTTCCTCGCGCTCCTCGGGCAGTGCCACCCACAGCTGCAGGCCATCGAACGGGCCGCCTTCGCTGCGCAGACGCTCGAAGCGCTCGGAATGGGTGATGCCGCGCCCGGCGGTCATCCAGTTGACCTCGCCCGGGCGGATCGCCTGCTCGATGCCCAGGCTGTCGCGATGGGTGATCTCGCCCTTGTAGAGGTAGGTGATGGTCGACAGCCCGATGTGCGGATGCGGGCGCACGTCGGCCTCGCGCGGCAGGCCCGGGGCGATGTCCTTCGGCCCCATGCGGTCGAAGAACACGTAGGGCCCGACCATGCGGCGCTTGGCGTAGGGCAGCACGCGGCCGACCTCGAATGCGCCCAGGTCGCGGCGGCGCTGCGGGATGATGAGCTCGATCATGGATCCTCCGGGCGGGCGGGCCTGCGCACTCCGGCCCTTGCCGGGCAAGCATGCCGGATGCGGGTGTCAGGCGACGTGGACGCTGCAGGGGCGATAATGCCCGCTTCCCACCGTTGCATCTCCATGGCCAACCACGGTTCACGGCTTGCCCGCCTCTGGGCCCACGAAAAATCCAGCTACGGCTTGCGCGTGTTCATTGCCCTGGCCTGCGCGATCGGGTTTGGCTGGGGTACGGGGCAGGTCGGCGCGGTGCCGGGGCTGTTCCTGGGCATCATCGCCAGCGCCATCGCCGAGACCGATGACAACTGGTGGGGACGCATCAAGTCGGTGCTGCTGTCGCTGCTGTGCTTCAGCATCGCCGGCACCGCGGTGCTGGCGCTGTTCCCGTACCCGTTCGCCTTTGCCGCCGGCCTGGCACTGACCGCATTTGGCCTGACCCTGCTCGGCGCGCTCGGCGAGCGCTACGGCTCCATCGGCCAGGCCACGGTCACCCTGGCGCTGTACACGATGATCGCGCTGGACCAGCTCCCCGACCCGCGCGACGGCTGGAACGAGGTGGCCCACCTGCTGGCGGGTGCGACCGGCTACGGCCTGCTGTCGATCCTGTGGACCGCGCTGTTCGCCAACCGCCCGGTGCGCGAGGCGCTGGCGCGGCTGTATGCCGAACTGGGGCGCTACCTGCAGCTGAAGGCGGAGATGTTCGAGCCGGTGCGCGAGGCCGACCACCAGGCCCGGCAGCTGGCCCTGGCCGAGCAGAACCGGCAGGTGGTGGCCGCCCTGAACGTGGCCAAGAACGCGATCCTGGCGCGCTTTGGCCGCTCCGGCCGACCGGGCGTGCAGTCGGGCACCTACCTGCGGCTGTACTACATGGCGCAGGACTTCCACGAGCGCGCCAGTTCCTCGCACTACCCCTACCAGGCGCTGGCCGCGGCGTTCTTCCATTCCGACGTGCTGTATCGCTGCCACCGCGTGCTGTCGCTGCAGGCCCAGGCCTGTCAGGCGCTGGGCGAGGCGGTGCGGCTGCGCGCCCCGTTCGACTACGGCCAGCGGCCGCAACGGGCGATGGAGGATCTGGACGGCGCGCTGGCCTGGCTCGAGGGCCAGCGCAATCCGCAGTGGACCGCCCTGCTTGGTTCGCTGCGCCTGCTCGCACGCAACCTGCACGCCATTGCCCGCCAGCTGCAGCACGTCGACCACGGCGAGGCCTCGCTCGATGGCGTGGATACGCGGCTGCGCGACTCCAACCCGCGCACGCTGCGCGAGATGGGCGTGCGCCTGCGCCAGCAGCTCAGCCCGACCTCGGTGCTGTTCCGCCACGGCGTGCGCATCGCTATCGCGCTGGTGGTCGGGTACGCGCTGATCCAGCTGCTGGACCTGCGCAATGGCTACTGGGTGCTGCTGACGGCGGTATTCGTGTGCCGCCCGCATTTCGGCGCGACCAAGCTGCGGCTGGTACAGCGCATTGCCGGCACCCTGGTGGGCCTGGGGGCGACCTGGGCGCTGCTGCAGGTGTTCCCCGGCACCGAGGCCCAGCTGCTGCTGGCCCTGGCCGCCGCGCTGCTGTTCTTCATCTGCCGCCACGACCGCTACGTGGCCGCCACCGCCGGCATCACGGTGATGGCGCTGACCTGCTTCAACCTGCTCGGCGATGGCTTCGTGATGATCTGGCCGCGCCTGCTCGACACCCTGCTTGGCTGCGCGATCG
The DNA here is from genome assembly GCF_916618915.1 of Stenotrophomonas sp. Marseille-Q4652. Classification (NCBI taxonomy): domain Bacteria; kingdom Pseudomonadati; phylum Pseudomonadota; class Gammaproteobacteria; order Lysobacterales; family Lysobacteraceae; genus Stenotrophomonas; species Stenotrophomonas sp. Marseille-Q4652. Next base: position 2,964,548 of record NZ_CAKAKE010000001.1, on the reverse strand, counting down.
CCGCGGCGGCCTCGTTCGCGATCCTGCCCGACTGGCAGGGCCGGCGCCTGCACCAGGTCATGGCCACGGTGGTCGCCCGCTGCGCGCGTTACCTGGAGGAAGTGCTGGGCCAGTACCGCACCGGCATGCGCGATGACCTGCCCTACCGCATCGCGCGGCGCGACATGCACAACGCCGATGCGGCGCTGTCGACCGCGCTGGGCAACATGCTGCGCGAGCCGGGCTACCTGCGTCGCAACCTCGAGGCCGGGTTCCGTTTCCTGGCCCTGTCCAACACCCTGCTTGGCCACCTGTCCACGCTGGGCGCGCACCGCGAGGCGGTAGACGGCTACGACGCCGACACCCTGCTCGGCCAGGGTGGGGCGCGCCTGCAGCAGGCGCTGCAGCAGATTGCCGATGCGCTGGCTGCACGCCAGCCACTGCCGACACTGGATGAAAGTGGCGACGCCGCGCTCGCCAGGGCACTGGAGCAGCCGGTCGTCGATGGCGACAGCCGCCTGCAGCTGATCCACACCCAGCTGGCGCTGATGCTGCAGCTGCTACCGCGCCTGCGCGAGGCGGCCAACGCGGCGATGGCGCTGCAGCCGGCCGCAACAACCGCGCCGGTCCCCACTGATCGCTAGCAGCTAGCAGACCCGCGCCTCTGCTAGGCTGCGGCGCAACCAAGGAGGACCGATGTCGGGCCATAGCCAGTTTTCCCTGCTGCGGCAGCGCCGCTTCCTGCCGTTCTTCGTGGTCCAGGCGCTGGGCGCCTTCAACGACAACGTATACCGCCAGGCGATCATCGGCCTGCTGTTCTTCCTCGGGGTCAGCGACGAGCAGCGCTCGATCTACACCAACCTGGCCCCGGCGCTTTTCATCCTGCCGTACTTCCTGTTCTCGGCCATCGCCGGCCAGGTCGCCGAGAAGCTGGAGAAGCAGCGGCTGATCGTGATCACCACCTGGATGGAGATCGCGATCATGTCGCTGGCGGCGATCGGCTTCCTCACCCAGAGCCTGCCGGTGCTGCTGCTGGCGCTGTTCGGCACCGGCATGCAATCCACCCTGTTCGGGCCGGTGAAGTACTCGGTGCTGCCCTCGATCCTCAAGCCCGAGGAACTGACTGGCGGCAACGGCCTGGTCGAGATGGGCACCTCGATCTCGATCCTGTGCGGCATGATCTTCGGCGGGCTGATCTTCCAGATCGCCGGCAGCCACGGCCCGGCCACCGCCGCCACCGCGGTGGTGCTGCTGGCGGTGATCGGCAACCTCGTCGCGCGCCGGATTCCGAAGGTGGACGCTGGCGCGCCGGAGCTGAAGATCAACTGGAACCCGCTGCCCGAGTCGCTGGCAGTGCTGCGCATGGCCAAGAAGCAGCTGGCAGTGCGCAACGCGATCCTCGGCGTGTCCTGGTTCTGGTTCGTCGGCACCATGCTGACCTCGCAGCTGCCGACCTACGCGGTGGTCAACCTCGGCGGCAGCCCGACGCTGTACATCTTCGCGCTGGCGCTGTTCTCCATCGGCACCGGCGTCGGCTCGCTGCTGTGCGAGAAGCTGTCCGCGCGCACGGTGGAGATCGGCCTGGTGCCGCTGGGCGCGTTCGGCATGACCGGCTTCCTGCTGGACCTGTACTTCGCCCGCGCCGGCGAGGCCACCGTGGCCGGGCTGACGCTATCGCAGTTCGTCGCGCAGGCCGGCAGCATCCGCATCATCGTCGACCTGCTCGGCATCGGCCTGTTCACCGGCTTCTTCGTGGTGCCGCTGTTCGCGCTGATCCAGAGCCGCACGCCGCGCTCGGAGATGTCGCGTGTGTTCGCCGCGCTCAACATCCAGAACTCCGGCTTCATCGTGCTGGCCGCGCTGCTGGGCCTTGGCGCGCAACAGCTGCTGGGCATCACCATCCCGCAGTTGTTCCTGGCGCTGGCCATTGCCAACGCGCTGGTGGCGATCTGGATCTTCAGCATCGTCCCCGAATTCCTGATGCGCTTCCTCAGCTGGCTGATGGTGCGCACGCTGTACCGGCTGCGGGTGCGCGGGGTCGAGGCGCACGTGCCCGACGAGGGCCCGGCGCTGCTGGTGTGCAACCACGTCAGCTACATGGACGCGCTGATCCTGGCGGCGACCATCCCGCGTCCAGTGCGCTTCGTCATGTACTACCGGATCTTCAACATCCCCGTGATGCGCTGGATCTTCCGCACCGCCAAGGCCATTCCCATCGCCAGCCCGAAGGAGGATGCGGAGCTGATGCAGCGCGCGTTCGACCAGATCGACGCGGCGCTGGCCGAAGGCGAGCTGGTATGCATCTTCCCCGAGGGCGCGTTGACCCGCGAGGGGGAAATCGCCCCGTTCAAGTCCGGCGTGGAGAAGATCCTCAAGCGCCGGCCTGTGCCGGTGGTGCCGATGGCGCTGCGTGGCATGTGGTCGAGCATGTGGAGCCGCCGCGACAGCCGGCTGGGCCGCATGCGCGTGCCGCGCCGCTTCCGCGCGCACATCGAGGTGATAGCCGCCCCACCGGTCGACGGCGCAGCCACCGACGCGCCCGCGCTGGAAGCCGCGGTGCGCGCCCTGCGCGGCGACGACGCCTGAAGCTTCACGAAAGCTTTACGGAATACCAATGCTGTCGCTAGGCTAGTGCCAGCATCGGCTGCAGGCGGCGTGGATTTCCACGGATGCGGCCGGCGAATCGACCAGGGGAGATCGATGTCCAATCCAACGCCACCACCGCTGGCCGTGGTGGAATCCGTTGCACCGGCTGCTACCCACGTCCACCACCACTACCACCCGCTCAAGTCGCGCGGGGTAGCGGCATTGCTGGAGGTGCTCCCCGGCCTGTTCTTCCAGACCTTCGGCATCGGCCATATGTACGCCGGCAACGTCGGCACCGGCCTGCTGCTGATGTTCGGTTACTGGGCGCTGCTGCTGGCCAACATCGCCCTGGCGTTCGTCTTCATCGGCTTCCTCACCGGCCCGCTGTGCTGGCTGCTGATGATGATCATCTCGCCGCTTACCGCTGCCAACTCGTGCAGTTCCCGCTGACCCGCCCTACCGTTACTTCCAGGAGAAAACCATGAGCACCATCCCACCCGTCGGCGCCGCACCGGGCAGCGTTCCCAACCATCTGGCCTGGTCGATCATCGCCACCGTGCTGGCCACCTGCCTGTGCTGCCCGCTGGGCCTGGTCGGCATCGTTGCCATCGTGTTCTCGTCGAAGGTCAACTCGCTGCTGGCCCAGGGCGACGTCGCCGGCGCGCAGCGCGCGTCCAACACCGCCAAGACCTGGTGCTGGGTCGCCACCGCCCTGGCCATCATCGGCCTGCTGATCAACGTGATCTACCTGACCACGGTCGGTGCCGCCGGCTACATGGAAATGCTGCAGCAGTACCAGTAAGCGCATGACTGCTTCCCGGACATTGCGGGTGGCCCTGCTGGTGGGGATCGCGATCGCGATCCCCGCTGGCATTTGGCTGTTGTGGAATTTCGATCCCAATGCCGAAGGAAATCCGTTCCCGCCGTGCATGTTCCGCGCCTTTACCGGCTGGTTCTGCATCGGCTGCGGCCTGACCCGGGCCCTGCACGCACTGGCGCACGGCGATGTGTTGCGCGCGTTCTCGATGAACCCGCTGGGGATCATCACCCTGGCGCTGATCCCGCTGCTGACGGCATGGTCATGGGGCTGGCAGCCACGCTGGCTGCAGCCGCTGATGAAGGTGGTGATGGAGCCCAAGCTGTGGCTGGTCCTGCTGCCCACCTACTGGGTAGCCCGCAACCTGCCGTGGTTTCCCTTCACCCTGCTCGCGCCGGGCTGAGCGCCGGCCACCGACATCAATGCAGCTGGCCCGTGCGGCTCAGCTCACCCAGCCGGCGATGATCAGCAGCGCCAGCAATACCAGCCACAACAGCAGCATCCGCCAGACCAGGCTCATCACGTCGCGCAGCTCTGGCATGCGCTGCCAGACCGGCACGATCCCCGCCTCGGCATAGTCGTAGGCTTCCTCGGACAGCTCGGCGCTCACGCTGGCCCGCGCCGCCGCGCCGAGGAACCGCGCCGACAACGACCAGCGCCCGCCCGGCGCCAAGCGCCAGGCCCCGGCCACGCTGTTGAAGTTGCCCACCAGCGCCAGCGACAGCACCATCAGCTGCGCCACCGGCCACTCCATGACCTGCAGCGCACGGCGCGCGCCCTGGGCATTGGCCACCGGCAGCAACGCGGCAAACGGACCGGCCACGACCAGTGCGAGCAGGCGATACAGCGCCGCGCCCCAGGGGCCAAGCAGCAGGAACCAGAACAGGGCGGCGAACCAGCGCCGCAGCGCGTTGTACATGGTCGCCTCGACCAGCGAGGCGCGATCGGCATGCAGGCTGCCGCCGGCCGCCTGCAGGTTGGCGACGGCGGCACGACGCTCATCGGCGTCATCGGCATCGAGCACTGCTTCCACGTCGCGATCCAGATCGCGCGGACCCCAGCACAGCACCAGCACGAGCACGCCGAACAACAGCGACGGCAGGCCCAGCCACCAGCCCGACAGCAACCACTGCAGCACGATCACCGGCAGCAGCACCGGCACCACGGCCAGCCCCACGCCATACGGGCCACGCCAGAAACTGCCGTCACCGCCGTGCGCATCCAGCCACCGCACCCACTGTCCGTACCAGTCGAACCGGCGCAGCCTGGCCACCAGTGCGGGGGCGACATGGCCCACCACCAGCGCGACGAGCACCGCGACCAGGGTCGTGAACATCAAAGCCTCCGGGGTGGGGTCTGGATCGTGGCCGTCATCGTGCTTGCCGATGCCGTCCGCCATGCCTGCGCATGCGGCTCAGGAACGCGTGCGATGGTACCAATGCTCGATCAGGCTGCGGGCGATGGAGATCCGCGGTGGCAGCAGGATGCCCTGGCCATCGTCATTGGCATCGCGTGCGATCGCCGCGCCGATGTCCTCGACGCTGAACCAGCGCGCGTCCTCCAGCTCGCCATCCACCGTGGGCACGTCGTCCTCGGCCGTCGCGGCAAAGCCCACCATCAGTGCACCGGGGAACGGCCACGGCTGGGTGCCCAGGTAACGGCACTGGCGCACGCGGACCTTGCTTTCCTCGAACACCTCGCGCACCACGGTCTGCTCCAGCGATTCGCCCGGTTCTACGAAGCCGGCCAGCACCGACCAGCGTCGCGGCACCCAGCTCGCCTGGCGGCCCAGCAGCAGCCGGCGGTTGTTCTCCACCGCCACGATTACCGCCGGGTCCACGCGCGGATAGTGCTCGGTGCCGCATCCATCGCAGTGGCCGATGAAGCCGCCGCGGCCAAACCGGATCGCCGCGCCGCAGACGCCGCAGAAGCGCGTGCGCGACTGCCAGTAGGACATACCGCGTGCATAGGAAAACAGGGTGGCATCGGCCGCCGGCCAGCGCGCTGCAGCCTGGCGCAGGTCCATCCGGCCCGGCGCCTGCACCGCGATGGTGGTGCCGTCCACGGCGAAATGGCCACGCCCCTCGCGCACGCCGAGGAAGATCGCCGCACCCGGGCCGCCACCAATCTGCACGCCGGTCAGCTGCAGCAGGTTGCCGTCCTCGTCGGTGCAGGCGGTACCGTCCTGGTCGAGCACAAGGACGTGGGCCTGCGGCCACAGCGCGGCCAGCGCTTCGGCGTCGGTGCGCATCGGATCGGCGCGATCCAGCGGTTCGCTGGTGAAGGCGTATCCGGAAAATTCGGTATCAGGACTGGACATCGCCCAGAGCCTGCCGGCAAAGCCCGGTTACCGCAACCGCCGGGCTGGCGTGGGTCGGGCAGAACCGGCGGGGCGATGCAGCAACCGCCGGGCGGACCGGCGGCCGGGATCAGACCGAGAAGCTGCTGCCGCAGCCGCAGGTGGTGCGTGCGTTGGGATTGCGGATGACGAACTGCGCGCCGGTCAGGCTTTCGCTGTAGTCGACCTCGGCGCCCATCAGGTACTGCAGGCTCAGCGGATCGACCAGCAGGGTCACCCCGTCGGTGGTCACCGCCAGGTCGTCCTCGGCCCGGTTCTCGTCGAACTCGAAGCCGTACTGGAAGCCCGAGCAACCGCCGCCCTGGATGTAGACGCGCAGGGCGAGCGCATCGTTGCCCTCGTCCTGGATCAGTTCGCGGACCTTGGCCGCAGCGGCCGCGGTGAAGTTCAGCGGGCGCTCGATCGACTGGTAATCGAGGGCGGCAGCCGGGGCACCCGGCAGGGAAACAAGCGTACTCATGCGCCCAGCATGGGGGCGGCTGCCATCCGATTCAAGCTCAGCCGTTGGAAGCAGCCAGCTTCAGCCCGGCCTTTTCCTCGCCGGCACCGGCGTTCAGCACCGCCAGCGACGGCGCGGCGTGCAGCAGGCGGCCGGTCAGCTGGGCGCCGGCGGCCATTTCCACCACTTGGTAGTGGACGTTGCCGGTGACGCGCGCCGTGGAGGTCAGCTCCACCCGCTCGCTGGCGTGCACGTCGCCTTCCAGGCGGCCGCTGATGACCACGGTGGAAGCACGGATCTCCCCCTCGATGCTGCCCTGCTCGGCCAGGGTCAGGGTGGCGGTGGCCCCTTCCTCGGCAAGGATCTTGCCCTCGATCCGGCCTTCCACGTACAGGCCGCCGCTGAACACGATGTCGCCGCGGATGACCACCTGCGGGCCGATCAGCGCGTCCACGACCAGATGGCCGTCACGGCTGGATTTGCTTCCAAACATATTCATTCCCCTCTGCCGTTGCCGGCGAGTTTCCAATCGAAATTCTGGGTCGTGCCCCCTCCCGGGCCACTGAGGGAGACTCTCACACGTTGGGGGGTAAAGTCCTTGGGCAGCATCACACTGCCGTCCAGTTGCTGGAAATACCGGAAGGAATAGTCCTGCCCCGGCACGCCCTTGCGCTGGTGCAGCTCGTCCCAGCTGACCGTGGTCAGCTTGCCGTCCCTGACCCCCTCCACCGAGAAGCGCATCTGACCCTGGCTGATCGCGCCGCGGTTGAGGTTCTGGGTAAGCACGACGCGGTACTGCCAGGTGCCGGCCGCCTCGGGCGAGAACTCGACCGAATGCGCATTCAGGCCCTTGCGCTGGCTGGTGGCGCCCACCAGCCGCTCGTAGAAGGCCACGTCCGCGCGCAGGCCGGCGATTTCCTCGTCGCGCTCGGCCAGCGATGCCTGCACCTCGGCATTGGCGGCGCGGCTGATCCGGTCCGAGGCGACCAGGGTGGCCTCGCGCTGGCGGAGCTCCTCCACCAGCCTGGTCTGCTCCCCGAGCGCGCGCTCGGCCTGGCGCAGGCGCACGCCAAGGTCGCCGGCATCGGCGGCAGTGAGCCGGGCGATGATGGCCACGAGTACCAGCGAAAGCAGCCACGGAAGGCCGATGCCGAGGATCCACCAGCGCTGGCTGCGCTGCTCGCCGCGTCGGACGATCTGGAATCGCGATGAAGTTTGCTTGTTCATGATCGGGGTCGTAGGCGGCAGCGCCACCGGCTCCTGAGGATGAAGACGGACCAATATACGTCAGCGGATGTTGGCGGCCGTCCGTGCCGCGTTGGCGACCGGCTGGCATTCGCGCCGGTCATGTTCGATAGTGTCGATCTCCCGCCGCGCCTTCACTGCGGACATGACCGAAGCCCATCTGTTCGTCATCGGCATCCTGCTGGCCTGGCTGGCCGGCATCCGCGTGTACCTGACCGTGTTCGGCGTGGGCCTGGCCGGCCTGCTCGGCTGGGTCGAGCTGCCTCCGGCGCTGGCCGCCACCCAGTCGTGGTGGGTTCTGGGTACTTCCGGCGCACTGGCAGTGGTGGAATTCTTCGCCGACAAGATCCCGGGCGTGGATTCGATCTGGGACCTGCTGCAGACCCTGGCGCGGGTGCCTGCCGGCGCCTTCCTCGCGGCCGCGACCCTTTCCCCGGACGGCGACCTGGGCACCGGCATGGTGGTCGCCGGGGCTGGCGTCGCGCTGGCCAGCCACGGACTGAAGGCCGGCAGTCGCGCCCTGCTCAACACCTCGCCCGAACCGGCCAGCAACTGGGTCGCCTCGCTGGCCGAGGACACGCTGGTGGTGGGCGCACTGGCGCTGGCGCTGGCGCATCCGTGGCTGGCGCTGGCCTTGGTGATTGTCGCCACCGTGGCCGGGGTGCTGATGTTGTGGCTGGTCTGGCGGGTGCTGTCCGGCGGGGTGCGCAGGCTGTTTGGCGGCCGGGCGCAGCCGCCTCCGGCCCCCGGCGCCGACTCGCTGCCACCGTGAGCTTCATCGCATAATGCGCCAGATACAGGGAGTACAGATGGCCGCCAACGAGACCCCCCCCAATGCCCGCGTCTCCGGCGCGGAAACCCCGCCGGCGAACTACTGGGAGCGCTGGGGCAGCACCGCGCCGGCCGCGCCGCAGCCAAGCCCGGCCGAGGTGATCGCCGCGCCTTCGGCCGGTGACGCCACCGCCGCCGTGGTCGAGGCCCCGTACCGGGTGCTGATCGTCGAGGACGACCGCTCCCAGGCCCTGTTCGCACAGAGCGTGCTGCACGGCGCCGGCATGCAGGCCATCGTGCAGATGGAAGCCGAAGGCGTGCAGCAGGCGATCACCGAGCACCGCCCGGACCTGATCCTGATGGACCTGCACATGCCCGGGCTTGACGGCATGCGCCTGACCGCGATGATCCGCCAGCAGCCGCAGCAGGCCCTGCTGCCGATCGTGTTCCTGACCGGCGACCCGGATCCGGAGCGCCAGTTCGAGGTGCTCGACAGCGGCGCCGACGACTTCCTCACCAAGCCGATCCGCCCGCGCCACCTGATCGCCGCGGTATCCAACCGCATCCGCCGTTCGCGCCAGCAGGCCCAGCACGTGTCTGCGGTCGGCCCGGCACTGAACAATCCCGAGACCGGCCTGCCCACGCGCCACAACGTGATGCAGCAACTCGGCACCGCGCTGCAGGAGCACGCTACCGGCGGCGTGCTGTTCATCGAGATCGCCAGCGCCCTGGGCCTGCGCGAGCGCTATGGCTATGCCGCCTTCGAACGGCTGATGGTGCAGGCAGGCCAGCGCCTGGCCGAGGCCGCCAGGCCGCATCCGCTGGCCCGGCTCAACGACAACAGCTTCCTGCTGTTCGCTCCCGGCGTGGCCGAAGCCCAGCTCCCCGAGCTGGCGCAGACGCTGCGCGGCCATCTCTCGTCCCAACCGCTGCTGGTGCGCGACGAGGAGCACGTCCACCTGCGCGCCACCATCGGCCATGCCTCGCTGGATGCCGGCTTCGAGGATGCCGGCTCGGCGCTGGAAGCGGTCGAACGCACCGCGCTGCAGGCACGCCTGCTGCCCGAGGGTGTCGCCGCCTACGTCTCGCGCGAGGACACCACCTCGCAGGAACACCTGGCCCTGCTCGACGGCCAGCTCGAACTGGCCTACCAGCCGATCGTGGCGGTATCCGGCAGCGACACCGCGCAGTACCAGGTGCTGCTGCGCCTGCGCAAGAACGACGGCACCCTGCTCTCGGCCGGCCAGGTGATCCCGGCGGCCGAAGCCGCCGGCCGCATCAGCGACCTTGACCAGCAGGTGATGGACTACGCGCTGGGCCTGCTGCAGCTGTACCAGCACGCCACCCCGCCGCTGCGCCTGTTCGTGTCGCAGTCGATGCGCACCCTGGCCCGCGACGTGTTCGCCGACTGGCTGCTCAAGAGCCTGGCCGAGCGCAACGTGCCCGGCACCCGGCTGGTCGTCGACATGCGCCTGCCCGATGCGCTGATCCACGCGGTCACCATCCAGCAGTTCTGCGCACGGCTGATGCCGGCCGGCGTGCAGTTCTGCCTGAGCCAGTTCGAACCGGGCCCGGAAGCCAACGCCCTGCTGACCCAGCTGCCGCTGGGCTTCGTGCGCATGTCCTCGCGCTTTGCCGGCGCGCACCACCAGCCCTCGGTACGCGATGAGCTGCGCGAGGTGATCGAGATGGCCCATCGCGCCGGGCTGCAGATCATTGGCCAGCAGATCGAGGATCCGCAGGCCGCGGCGGCAATGTGGATGGGCGGCGTGGACTTCATCCAGGGCAACGTGGTGCAGTCGGCCGGCACCGAACTCAACTTCGACTTCCAGACAGCGGTGCTGTAACCATGCGCCTCCGGGGGGCGGCGCTGGCATCGGGAGTGGCACTGGCACTGGCCGGGCTGACCGCCCTGGCCGCGGTGCTGGCCTGGCGCGGACTGGCCGGCCCCTGGGCCGGGATCGCCGCGGTGACGGCGGTGGCCATGACCCTGGCCGGGCTTCATGCCCGGCGCACGGCCGGGCAACTGGAGGAGGCGCACTGCGCCGCCACCGAACGCATCGAGGCCATGACGGCCGAGCGCAACGAGATGCAGCGCGAGCTGCTGCGCCACGGCCGGCTGGAGCAGCAACTGCTGCAGGCCAAGCAGGCCGCCGAGGCCGCGGTGATGGCCAAGGGCGAGTTCCTGGCCACGATGAGCCACGAGATCCGTACCCCGCTCAACGGCATCATCCCGATGCTGGAGATGATTGCCCGCGGTCAGCTCACCGTCGAACAGCGCGAGATGCTGCACACCGCCAGCGACAGCTCGCGCCAGCTGCTGCGCATCGTCGACGACATCCTCGACTACTCCAAGCTGGAGGCCAACCGCCTGGAGCTGGAGATCACCACCTTCAACCTGCGCGAACTGCTTGACGGCGTGCAGCTGCTGATGCAGCGCTCGGCCGAGCACAAGGGCCTGCGCATGTCGCTGCAGCTGGATCCGGCCGTGCGCCTGTCGGTGCGGGGCGACCCGGTGCGGCTGCGCCAGGTGCTGGGCAACCTGCTGGTCAACGCGATCAAGTTCACCGAGCGCGGCGAGATCCAGCTGGTCGTGCGCCGCCTGGGCGAAAGCAGTACCCAGCACCAGCTGCGGTTCGAGGTGCGCGATACCGGCATCGGCATCGACGAGGCCCAGCAGGCACGCCTGTTCAACTCCTTCACCCAGGCCGACGCCTCGACCACCCGCCTGTACGGCGGCACCGGCCTGGGCCTGGCGATCTGCAAGCGCATCATCGACCTGATGGGCGGGCGCATCGGCGTGGAATCCAATGTGGGCAAGGGCTCAACGTTCTGGTTCGAGATCCCGCTGCTCAAGGTCATCGGCGACCTGCGGCTGCCCGCCAACGGCCAGCTCGGCAGCCGCGCGCTGCTGGTGAGTCCGGAGCGGCGCCTGACCCAGCGCCTGGACCTGCTGCTGGCCAACTGGGGGGTATCGCTGCACGCAGTGGACACGGTGCAGGAGGCGCTCGAGCGACTGCGTTCGGGCACCTCGCCGGGTGCGCCGCCGCCGTTCGAGGTGGTGATCGCCGACCTCGAGCCGCTGCGCCAGAGCGTGCACGCATTGCATCGTGCGCTGGCCCGCACGCCCGCCTACCAGGGTGTGCGTGCAGTGTGGCTGTACGGCGACGACCCGGTGCCGGAAGAACTGCGCAGCCACGGCAGCCTGCTGCCGCGCCAGGCCGGCGAGGCCGAACTGCGGCACCTGGTCGCGCCGCCGCCGGTGGCCCATCCCGAACCCACCACCCACGACCTGTTCTTCGACCATCCCGTTCCCGAGCCTGCCGCCACCCCGGCGCCGGAGGAGGCGGGCACCGCGCCACTGGCCGGGGTGCGCGTGCTGCTGGTCGAGGACAATCCGGTCAACCTCCTGGTTGCGCAGAAGCTGCTGGGCATGCTCGGCTGCGAGGTCGATACCGCCGGCAACGGCGAGATCGCCCTGCAGCAGCTCGAAGCCGAACGCTACTCGCTAGTGCTGATGGATTGCCAGATGCCGGTGCTCGACGGCTATGCCGCCACCGGTCGGTTGCGCGAACGCGAAGCGGCCCGGGGCCTGGCGCGCACTCCGGTGATCGCGATGACCGCCAATGCCATGGCCGATGACCGCCAGCGCTGCCTTGACGCCGGCATGGACGACTACCTGTCCAAGCCGGTCTCGCGCGACCAGCTGGAAGCGCGGCTGCTGCACTGGAGCCAGGTCTCGGCCTCGGCCAAGGCGACCGCCCCGCCATCCATGTCGCCCCCGCCCGATCCTGTCCAAGCAACAGCGCGGGGCAAGGGCGACAGCGACGGTGCAGAGACCGCCGCCATGGCCAACCAGGGCAGCAGCGGGCTGCCGGTGCTGGATACCAGCGTGCTGGACGAGCTGCAGGAAGTGATCGGCGCCGAGACCGCCCGCATCGTCGGCGTATTCCTCGACGACACCCCCGGGGTGATCCGCCAGTTGCAGGAAGCCTCGCTGCACGAGGACATGGGCCAGCTGCGCGAACTGGCCCACAGCCTGAAGTCAGCGGCGGCCAACGTCGGCGCGATGGCGCTGTCGGCCACGGCGCGGCGCGTGGAACTGGGCGCACGTGCCGGCACCCTTGAACGCCCGGCCGTGGCGGTCGCCCTGGTGATTGCCGAGTTCGCCCGGGCGCGCCTGGCGCTCAGCGGCTACCAGAACGCCATCCGCAACGAGGCCGGCGTCGACGGCTGAGGATGCAGCCGCAGCGCCGGCAAAACGGCCTGCGCTGCGCCATGCACTACCCGGCCCGGTCGGCAGGCACCGACGGGGCTTCCAGCAAGCCGATCAGTCTTCCAGCTTGGTCAGCAGGTAGTTCGGCTCGCCGATGCGGTCGATCAGGTCCAGCTGGGTTTCCAGCCAGTCGATGTGCTCTTCCTCGGACTCGAGGATGCTCACGAACAACTGCCGGCTGACGTAGTCGCCCACCGAGTCGCAATAGGCCACGGCGTCGCGCAGCACCACCACGCCCTCGCGCTCCAGCGCCAAGTCACACTTGAGGATCTCGGTCGGGTTCTCGCCGATGCGCAGCTTGCCCAGCGCCTGGAAGTTCGGCAGCCCCTCGAGGAACAGGATGCGATCGGAGAGCACGTCGGCGTGCTTCATCTCGTCGATCGATTCCTTGTACTCGTGCTGGGACAGCTCCATCAGCCCCCAGTTCTTCAGCATCTTGGCGTGCAGGAAGTACTGGTTGATGGAGGTCAGCTCGTTGTAGAGCGCCTTGTTTAGAAACTCGATGACCTTCGCGTCGCCTTTCATGCGCAACAACCTCGATGGGGACCGGCGCACTCTAGCGCCTTGTGCCTCCCCATGAAGTAACGCGAATCGTGTTCATTGCCGGATCGCCAGCCGCGGGCCGGCGCGGCGGACGGTCAGGCGGCCTGCGCCAATACCGGCAGGGCCAGGCTGCGGGTCAGCCGGGCTTTTTCGAGCAGGTCAGCTGCCATGTCCAGACAGGAGCCGCAGTTGGCACCGCAGCCGGTGCGCATGGTGAGTTCAGTCACGCTCTGGCAGCCGCTCTCGGCCGCTTCGCGGATCTGGTGGTCGGTAACCCCATTGCAGATGCAGACGTACACGTGCGATCAACCTGGCGGGCCGGAACTGGCCGACGCGTATTGCATCGCAAATGCGAATGGTTGTCAATTTCCAACGTTAATCGTTGTTGATCCGCCGCGGCCCGGCCCGTTGCGCCGGCTGCGCTTGCGCGGGCGGTCGTGGCCGGCGCTGCTGCCCGGCAGCCAGGCCTCCTGGGCCGACTTGGGCATGGCCTGCACCCCCGGCCCGGCCACCCCGCGCGCCAGCGGGGCCAAGTGCCGCAGCGCCCGGGCATACACACCGCGCTTGAAGGTGACCACATGCTCGACCGGGTACCAGAAGTCCACCCAGCGCCAGTGGTCGAATTCCGGGCTGTCGGAGTGGTCCAGGCTGACGTGGGATTCGTCACCGGTGAGCCGCAACAGGAACCAGACCTGCTTCTGGCCGATGCACAGTTGCCGCTCGTTGCGGCGGATTGCGCGGGCCGGCAGGCGGTAACGCAGCCAGCCGGGCGTTGCCCCCAGCACTTCCACGTGCTCAGGCAACAGGCCGGTCTCTTCCTGCAGTTCGCGATACATGGCCTCGACCGGGGTCTCGTCGGTGTTCATGCCACCTTGCGGGAACTGCCAGCCGTCCCGGCGCACACGACGTGCCCAGAACACCTGCCCGTCCTGCCGCATCAACACGATGCCGACGTTGGGTCGATAGCCGTCCGGATCGATCACGATGCGGACTCCTGAAAAATCTACTGTCAGGGACTCTGCCATGCCTGCCGCTGGGCGACAAGCTTCATGCAAAAGTGTTGACAACTACGCCCGGCATCCCCAGAATTACCGGCTCCCTAGGCTATGTAGCTCAGCCGGTTAGAGCACAGCACTCATAATGCTGGGGTCGGTGGTTCGAGTCCACCCATAGCCACCACAGGGAAACTAGGGCATAATTGCCCGCCTACAGCCCCGTCGCCAAGCGGTAAGGCATCTGACTCTGACTCAGACATTCGGAGGTTCGAATCCTTCCGGGGCTGCCAAACACGAAAGACCAGATCTCACGATCTGGTCTTTTTTTGCGTCATCGCCGGCCACCAATGCGGAAGACCAGACGGCCGGGCCCGACCGACAGGCATTGACCCGGGCACCGCCCAACCCTGTGCGGGACAGCCCCGTCCGGTGAGCAGGCACAAAAAACCCGGCCGTAGCCGGGTTCTTTGATTCGCCAGCCAGCCCACCGGAGTGGGCCAGCCTCCAGTCGATTAACGCTTGGAGAACTGGGTGGCGCGGCGGGCCTTGTGCAGACCGACCTTCTTACGCTCGACCTCACGGGCGTCGCGGGTCATGAAGCCAGCCTTGCGCAGCTCGGTCTTCAGCGACTCGTCGTACTCGACCAGCGCACGGGCGATGCCCAGGCGGATCGCACCGGCCTGACCGGTGGTGCCGCCGCCAGCGGCGGTGACCTTGATGTCGAAGGTTTCGGTATGGTTGGTCAGCTCCAGCGGCTGGCGCACGATCATGCGCGCGGTCTCACGGCCGAAGAACTCGTCCAGCGGACGGTCGTTGACGGTGATGTTGCCGGTGCCCTTGCGCAGGAACACGCGGGCGGTGGAGGACTTGCGGCGGCCAGTGCCGTAGTTTTGCGTGATAGCCATGATTAGATATCCAGAACTTGCGGCTGCTGGGCGGCGTGCGGATGCTCGGTGCCGGCGTAGACCTTGAGCTTGCGGTACATCTGGCGACCCAGCGGACCCTTCGGCAGCATGCCCTTGACCGCGATCTCGATCACGCGCTCCGGGTGGCGCTCAAGCGCCTGGGCCAGGGATTCGGTCTTCAGGTTGCCGATGTAGCCCGTGAAACGGTGGTACATCTTGTCCTGCAGCTTCTTGCCGGTGACGACAATCTTGTCTGCGTTGATGACAACCAGGTAGTCGCCGGTATCGACGTGCGGGGTGTAGACCGGCTTGTGCTTGCCACGCAGGCGGCGGGCCAGCTCGGAGGCCAGACGGCCAAGCGTCTTGCCAGAAGCGTCAACGAGGTACCAGTCGCGCTGGACGGTCTCGGACTTTGCAGTGAAAGTGCTCATAAAGAACTCAGGTAGGTCGGGCTCATTGCGGCGATGGAACTGCCGGAACTCTGCCACGCGTTGTGAAGGTGAAACACAAGAGGCGAGATTGTAGGCATCCGGCGCCCTGCTTGCAAGTCGGCACTGCCCGGGTTGGCAGGGTCGCCGGGCGCGGCGAGAATCAGGGACCCCCTACTCCGGCACCCCCAGCCATGAGCGCGCTCCGCCAGACCACCCCGCTCGACCACTTCCTGACCGAGGCCCAGCGGGCCCTGGACACCGTCTTCGGCAATCCGCCGGCGGCCCGGCCCTATCCGGCTGCAGCCACCCCGGACGTTGCCCTGGACGAGCAGGAACGGCGCCATGCCGCCGGGCTGATGCGGATCAACCATGTCGGCGAGGTCTGCGCGCAGGGCCTGTACTTCGGCCAGGCAGCCGTGGCCCGCGACCCGGCCACCCGCGAACACCTGCTCGAGGCTGCCCAGGAGGAGACCGACCACCTGGCGTGGTGCGCCGAGCGCCTGCGCGAGCTGGACAGCCGGCCCAGCCTGTTCAACCCCCTCTGGTACGCCGGCAGCTACACCATCGGCACCCTGGCCGGGCTGCGTGGTGATGGCTGGAACCTGGGGTTCGTGGTGGAAACCGAGCGCCAGGTCGAGGCGCACCTGGACGAACACCTGGAAACGCTGCCGCCGCCGGACCTGCGCAGCCGCGAGATCCTGCGGGTGATGAAGATCGACGAGGCCCGCCACGCCGACCATGCCGAACATGCCGGCGCGCGGATCCTGCCGCCGCCGATCCCGACGGTGATGGCACTGGCCTCGAAGCTGATGAAGTCCATCGCCTACCGGATCTGACCGGCCAACGCATCTTTTCGGGTCAGGACACCAGCTTCAGCCCGACCACGCCGCTGACGATCAGCGCGATGCACGCCAGCCGTGCCGGCGACGCGCTGTCGCCGAACAGGAAGATGCCCAGCACCGCCACGCCCAGCGCGCCGATGCCGGTCCAGATCGCGTACCCGGTGCCGACCGGGACGGTGCGCAGCGCCTGGGTCAGCAGCCACAGGCTGATGCCGGCGGCAATCACGGTGGCCACGCTGGGCCACAGCCGGGTGAAGCCTTCGCTGTACTTCAGGCCCAGCGCGAAGCCGATTTCGAACAGCCCGGCCAGCAACAAATAGATCCACGGCATCGGTTTTCTCCTCTGCAAAAAAGAAAGCGGCCCGGTGTATGCACACCGGACCGCCGTCGGTCTTGATCCCCGGATTGCCCCGGGTGGCGGGTCGTCCCGCCCATGTCTCCCAGGGAGGGCTGATCCGGCACCGGCCGGATCGCCCGCGCCCGTCACTCGCTCAGGTTGCGACCGTGGAACAGCTCCTCGATCTCGCGCTTGAGCAGCGCCTCGATCTTCATGCGTTCCTTGAACGAGATGTTCTTGGCCTTTTCCTCGAACAGGTACTGGTCCAGGTCGAAGTCCTTCAGGTGCATCTTGGTGTGGAAGATGTTTTCCTGGTAGACGTTGACGTCGAACATCTCGTAGCGGGACTTGATGTTCTTGGCCAGGAAGTTCTGGATCGAGTTGATCTTGTGGTCGATGAAGTGCTTCTTGCCCTTCACGTCGCGGGTAAAGCCGCGCACGCGGTAGTCCATCACCACGATGTCCGAGTCAAAGCTCTCGATCAGGTAGTTCAGCGCCTTCAGCGGCGAGATCACGCCACAGGTGGCCACGTCGATATCGGCACGGAAGGTCGCAATGCCTTCCTGCGGATGCGTTTCCGGATAGGTGTGCACGGTGATGTGCGACTTGTCCATGTGCGCAACCACGGCGTCGGAAATCAGCTCCTTGCCGGCGGCCTTCTTGTCGATCACCGGTTCCTCGGAAATGAGGATGGTCACCGACGCACCTTGCGGGTCGTAGTCCTGGCGGGCGATGTTCAGGATGTTGGCGCCGATGATCTCGGCCACATCGGTGAGGATCTGCGTGAGTCGATCGGCGTTGTATTCCTCGTCGATGTACTCGATGTAGCGCTGACGCTCTTCTTCCGTGCGTGCATAGCAGACGTCATAGATGTTGAAGCTCAGCGCCTTGGTGAGGTTGTTGAAACCCTGCAACCTCAGGCGAGGCAACGGCTTGACCACGGCGGTGGTTCCTGTGAATAGTGGAAAGGTGGGATTATGGGGCAAAGCGCCCCCCCGCGAAACGTGCGCCGGGGCACATGTTTGCCCGTGGGGGGCGGCCTCGTTAAGCTTCTTCAACCCAGCAGTGAAGCCGCCATGACTCCAGGGAATGCCCACACCGTGTCTTCCGTGCGCCTCGCAACGAGTCCGCTCACGCTGGACATCGCAACCATCGACCGCTTTCTGGCCCACAGTCACCGGCGCCGTTATCCCACCCGCACCGACGTTTTCCGCCCGGGTGATCCGGCCGGCACGCTGTATTACGTGATCAGCGGTTCGGTCAGCATCATTGCCGAGGAAGTGGACGAACGTGAACTGGTGCTGGGTTACTTCGGCAGTGGCGAGTTCGTCGGCGAGATGGGCCTGTTCATCGAGTCGGACAAGCGCGAGGTGATCCTGCGCACGCGTACGCCCTGCGAGCTGGCCGAGATCAGCTACGAGCGCCTGCACCAGCTGTTCGCCGGCCCGCTGTCGGCCGATGCGCCGCGCATCCTGTATGCAATTGGCACGCAGATCTCGCGGCGCCTGCTGCACACCAGCCGCAAGGCCAGCCGCCTGGCGTTCCTGGATGTCACCGACCGCATCGTGCGTACCCTGCACGACCTGGCCAAGGAGCCGGAGTCGATGAGCCATCCGCAGGGCACGCAGCTGCGCGTGTCGCGACAGGAACTGGCGCGCCTGGTCGGCTGCTCGCGCGAGATGGCCGGGCGCGTGCTCAAGAAGCTGCAGGCCGATGGCCTGCTGCATGCACGCGGCAAGACCGTGGTGCTGTACGGCACCCGCTGAGCCCGACAACGCGATATCCGCAGATATGAAAGCGCCCGGCATTGCCGGGCGTTTTTTGTTTTACCTGGCAGTGCCCTGCCCTCCGGCCGGGGCACTGCTCCGCCGCGACTCAGGCGGCCCTTTCGCCGCCGCGGTCGACGCAGCCCCAGTTGAGGATGCGGGTGCCGCCCGGCAGCACGCGGCGGAAGAAGTCCACCTTGGCGCGCTTCGGGTTGACCACCACCGGCGCCCTGGCGGCCAGCAGCAGCGGCAGGTCGGCGGTGCTGTCCGAATAGGCGATGTCGATGTCGCCATAGCCGCGCTCGCGCAGCATGCGCATCTTTTCCTCGTTGTGGCAGTGGCGGGTGGCCGCCACCGCGCCAAGGCGCGGGCCGACCTCGCTGCCGATCACCGGCACGTCCTGGTGGGCGACGAAGGCAAGGATGGCGCGGGCCAGCTCCGGCGGCGCGCCGGTGGCCACCACCACGCGGTCACCCTGCGCGCGGTGGGCGGCGAACACTTCCAGCGCCTGCGGCAGCAGCCTGGCGCGCAGCTCCGCCTCATGGCGCAGCACGTAGCGATCGATGACGATGTTGAACTCGCGCACCCGGTGCATGCCGAAAGTGGCGATCCACACGTAGCCGGAAATGCCGGTGCGCCGCGTCGGCAGCATCGCCACCAGCGGGCCGAGGATCGGCGTGGCCAGCAGCGCGGCGAGCATGCGCAGCGGATTGCCCTTGATCAGCGAGGCGAAAAGATGGCTGCCGGAATCACCGTCGTACAGGGTGTAGTCGAAGTCGAAGACCACCAGGGGCGCGTCGTCGCGCGGCTTGGGATAGGGCTCAGTCATGGGAAAAGAATAGCTGACGCAGCGACTCGCCCGGTTCCTCGGCGCGCATGAAGGCCTCGCCGACGAGGAAGGCGTTGACCCCGGCCTGGCGCATCAGTTGCACGTCGGCCGGGGCGAGGATGCCGCTCTCGGTGACCAGCAGGCGGTCACGCGGCACCGCCAGGCGCATGTCCAATGTGGTCTGCAGCGAGACCTCGAAGGTCCGCAGGTTGCGGTTGTTGATGCCGACCAGCGGCACCGGCACCTGGATGGCACGCTCGAGTTCGTCGATGTCGTGCACTTCCACCAGCACGTCCATGCCGAGTTTCATCGCCAGGTCGGACAGCTCGGCCAGCTGGCGGTCCTCCAGCGCCGAGACGATCAGCAGGATGCAGTCGGCGCCGAGCACGCGCGCTTCGTACACCTGGTAGGGATCGATGACGAAGTCCTTGCGCAGCACCGGCAGCGTGCAGGCCTCACGCGCCTGCTGCAGGTAGGCGTCGGCCCCCCGGAAGAAGTCCACATCGGTCAGCACCGACAGGCAGCTGGCGCCGCCGAACTCGTAGCTGACGGCGATGTCGGCCGGGTTGAAGTCAGGACGGATCACGCCCTTGGACGGACTGGCCTTCTTGACCTCGGCAATCACCGCCGGATCGCCGGCGGCGATGCTGGCCTCAAGGGCGCGGGCAAAGCCGCGTACCGGCGAGGCGTCGGCCACGCGGGCGGCAAGCTCGGCCAGCGGCATGCGGGCGCTGCGTTCGGCCACTTCCTGGGCTTTGCGCGCAAGGATGGTGTTGAGGATGTCGCTCATCGTCACTTGCTTCCTGAAGGTCGGCCATTATCGGCCAGGCCGGGAACCGGCGTGGAGGTCTCAGCCGAGGCCGGCGATGCGGCGGGTGGCGTCCACGTACTGCTGCAGTCGCGCACGGGCACTGCCATCGGCGATCACCGCGCGGGCGCGGGCCAGGCCATCGGCGATGCTGTCGGCCACGCCGGCCACGTACAGGGCGGCACCGGCGTTGAGCGCGACGATGTCCGTGGCCGGGCCGGGCTGGTTGTCGAGCACGGCGCGCAGCATCGCGATCGACTCCTCCGGGCTGGACACCTTGAGGTTGCGGCTGGCCGACATGGCAATGCCGAAGTCCTCCGGGTGGATCTCGTACTCGCGCACCTGGCCATCACGCAGTTCGCCGACCAGGGTGCCGGCGCCAAGCGAGATCTCGTCCATGTTGTCGCGGCCCCACACCACCAGCGCCCGCTCGGCGCCCAGCTCGCGCAGCACGCGCGCCTGGATGCCGACCAGGTCGGGATGGAACACGCCCATCAGCACCGCAGTGGCGCCAACCGGATTGGTCAGCGGACCGAGGATGTTGAAGATGGTGCGCACGCCCATCTCGCGGCGGATCGGCGCGACCACCTTCATCGCCGGGTGGTGGATGGGCGCGAACATGAAGCCGATGCCGGTCTGGTCGATCGCCTCGGCCACCTGGCTGGGTTGCAGTTCGATCACCGCGCCCAGCGCTTCGACCGCATCGGCGCTGCCGGACTTGGACGACACGCTACGGTTGCCGTGCTTGGCCACGCGCGCACCGGCGGCAGCGGCCACGAACATCGCGCAGGTGGAGATGTTGAAGGTGTGCGAGCCATCGCCACCGGTGCCGACGATGTCGACCAGATGGGTCTTGTCCGGCACCTGCACCGGCAGCGCGAACTCGCGCATCACCGCAGCGGCGCCGGCGATCTCGCCGACGGTCTCCTTCTTCACGCGCAGGCCGGTGAGGATGGCCGAGGTCATCACCGGCGACACCTCGCCGCGCATCACCTGGCGCATCAGGTCGACCATTTCGTCGAAGAAGATCTCGCGGTGCTCGATCGTGCGTTGCAGCGCTTCGTGGGGGGTAATGGACATGAGCGGGGAACTCCGGGAAATCAGGAAATGACGATGTAGTCGCTGTGGCTGCGGATGCCCGCGTGCGGGCCGCGCTGCAGCTGCACGTGCAGGCCGCCGACCGGCCCCAGCGGCAGGCAGGTGTCGACCTCGAACAGCGCATCGCGATGCGGCTTGAGCCACTGCCGGTCGGCCTGCTGCAGGGCAAGGCGCTTGGCCTGTGCCGGATCACCGGCGACGACCAGCAGATAACGATGGGCTTCGCCGAACTCCCCGGGCGCGTAACCACCGAGGTTGACGAAGTACAGGTGCGACGCATCGGCAGGTGGCGGCTGTTCGCCCAGCCTGACCTGCCATTCGTCCACGCCATCGACTTCCATCCACGAATCGATGTGCAGCCCGGCCTTCTCGCCGAACCACTGCTGGCGCAGCTGCGGGTAGGCCTTCTGCAGCGACGGAGCCACCGCGAACACCACGTCGTGCACTTCGGTATTGGCGCGTGCGGCGCGCCCGCCCAGCATCACCACGAACAGCTTCAGGCTGTCCTCGGCGCCAGTTGCGGACGCAGTCGCGCTCACGTGCGCTCCAGGAAGTTCTTCAGCAGGGCGTGGCCGTGCTCGGTGAGGATGGACTCGGGATGGAACTGCACGCCCTCCACCGGGAACCGGCGGTGGCGCAGGCCCATGATCTCCTCCATCGAACCGTCCTCGTTCTCGGTCCAGGCGGTGATTTCCAGGTCCTCCGGCAGGCTGTCCTTGTCCACCACCAGCGAGTGGTAGCGCGTGGCCTGGTAGCGGTCCGGCAGGCCGGCGAACACGCCCTTGCCTTCATGGCGGATCGGCGAGGTCTTGCCGTGCATGATGTTGCCGGCGCGGATCACCTTGCCGCCATAGACCTGGCCGATGCCCTGATGGCCCAGGCACACGCCGAGGATCGGCGTGGTCGGGCCCAGCCGCTCGATCAGTTCCAGCGAAACACCGGCCTCGTTCGGCGTGCACGGACCGGGCGAAATGACGATGCCCGCGGGCCGCTGCGCGGCAATCTCGTCCACGCTCATCGCGTCATTGCGCACCACCTTGACCTCGGCGCCCAGCGTCTGCAGGTACTGCACGAGGTTGTAGGTGAAGCTGTCGTAGTTGTCGATCATCCACAGCATGGTTGGTACCGTTGCCTGTCAGCAGAGTGGTGACGCGCCCGCAGCGCGGCCCAGGAAAGTAAGTGGCGCGCCGGCAAATGCCGCCGCATCCGATCGGATCACAGCCCCTTGGCCGCCTGGGCCACCGCACGGAACAGCGCGCGGCCCTTGTTCATCGTCTCGTCCCATTCCTTTGCCGGGTCCGAGTCGTAGACGATGCCAGCGCCGGCCTGCACGTACAGGCGCTCGTCCTTGATCACCGCGGTGCGGATGGCGATGGCGGTGTCGGCATCGCCGTGCCAGCCGATGTAGCCGATGGAGCCGGCGTAGACGTTGCGCTTGATCGGCTCCAGCTCACGGATCACTTCCAGCGCACGGATCTTCGGCGCGCCGGATACGGTGCCGGCCGGGAAGGTCGCGCGCAGCACGTCGGCGTAGCTCAGCCCGTCCTGCAGCTGGCCGGTGACCTCGCTGACGATATGCATGACGTGGCTGTAACGCTCGATCACGAACTGCTCACCCACTTCCACGGTACCGGCGCGCGACACGCGCCCGGCGTCGTTGCGGCCAAGGTCGATCAGCATCAGGTGCTCGGCGCGTTCCTTGGGATCGGCCAGCAGCTCGGCTTCCAGCGCCACGTCCTGTTCGGGCGTGGCGCCACGCGGGCGGGTACCGGCGATCGGGCGCACGGTGACCTCGCCGTCCTGCAGGCGCACCAGGATCTCCGGCGAGGAGCCGACCACCTGCACGTCGCCCACGTCGAGGAAGTACATGTACGGCGAGGGGTTGAGCGCACGCAGCGCGCGGTAGACATCCACCGGTCGCGCCTTGAACGGCACGCTCAGGCGCTGGCTCAGCACCACCTGGAAGATGTCGCCGGCGCGGATGTATTCCTTGGACTTCTCCACCGCGGCGATGAAGCCCTCGCGGGTGAATCCGGAGACGAAGTCGTCCTCGTCCAGCACGTCCGAGGTGATCGGCGCGGGATAGCCGGCGCCCGGTGCACGCAGCTGCGAAACCAGTGCATCCAGCCGCGCCTGCGCGTTCTCCCAGGCGCCGTCTTCGCGCGGGTCGGCATGCACGACCAGGTACAGCCGGCCCTTGAGGTTGTCGAACACCGCCAGCTCTTCGGAGAGCATCAGCAGGATGTCCGGGGTGCCGAGTTCGTCGCGGCCGCGTGGCGGCGCCAGTCGTGGCTCGATGTAGCCGATGCACTCGAAACCGAACCAGCCGACCAGGCCACCGGTGAAACCGGGCAGGCCGTCCAGCTTCGGTACCGAATGCGCGCTGCGCAGCGCCTCCACTTCGGCGAACGGATCGGCGACCTGCCGGGTTTCGACCAGCTGGCCACGCTCGCTGACGCTCAGCGTGTTGCCGCGGAAGCTGTACACCCGGCGCGCGGGCAGGCCGATGATCGAGTAGCGGCCAAAGCGTTCGCCACCTTCCACCGATTCGAACAGGTAGGTGTGCGGCTGGTCGGCGAGCTTGAGATAGACCGAGAGCGGCGTGTCCAGGTCGGACAGCACTTCACGGACGACAGGGATGCGGGTGTGGCCTTCAGCGGCCTGCTGGTTGAACTGCGCTTGCGTGATCAAGACGACTTTCCTTCCGGGAAACGGCGGTGGCGGTACGGACGACGGCAACAGGCCACCATCGCCACCAGCGGCGAGCGGAAGAAAGGGTATGCGGGGTCGTCAGGAGGGACACCCGAAGGAATGTACCGCAGCTTCCGGCGCGGCGAAACCCTGCGGTACTCAGGCCAGCAGCGGGCAGCCGGCGGGCAGGTGCATGCGGATGCGACCGGGCACGCAGCTGATGTCGAAGCGCCGGGACTGCAGCGGTTCGCCGTCCAGGTTCAGGGTCAACGGGTCGTCACCCTCGATGTGCAGCGAGCGCATCTGCGCACGCACCGCGATGCGTTCCAGCGCCGCCTCCTTGCCGCCGCCGACCAGCGCACCCAGCGTGGCCTTCACCTCGCCGGACAGCTCGGGAACGATGGTCAGGTCAAGCAGGCCGTCATCCAGCCGCGCGTCCGGGCACAGCACCTGGCCGCCGCCCGCCTGGCGGCCGTTGCCGATGCCCAGCGCGATGAAGCTGCCATTCCAGCTGAAGCCGGGACCCTCGAAGCGGGCCTGCACGGTATCGATGCGACCCAGTTTGGCGATGCCGGTGATCACGTAGGCCAGGCCGCCGAGCATGCTCTTGAGCCCTTCGGCGGTCTCCACGGTGACCTCGGTGCCGAAGCCGCCACTGGCCAGGTTCACGCACCACCGTGCCTGGCCGTTGGCCTCCACCCGCAGCAGGTCCACGGGCACCGCGGGGTACTGGTCCAGCGCGCGCAGTGCGTCCAGCGGGGCCCGCGGCAACTCTGCCGCGGTGGCCAGGTCATTGGCCGTGCCCAGCGGCAGCACCGCCAGCGCCGGCAAGCGGTCGGCGGGTCCATCGCGCTGGGCGAGGGCGGCGGCCACCTCGCTGACGGTGCCGTCACCGCCCGCGGCGACCACCGCTTGGGCGCCATGGGCAATGGCTTCGTCCACGTAACGACTGGCGTCACCGTGCTCCCAGGTCACGCGCACCTGCAGCGGGTGGCCCTGCCCACGCAGGGTTCCCACCGCTTCGCGCATTGCCTCGTCACCGGCAGCCTTGCCATTGAGGACCAGCCATACCTGCTCCAGCGCCATGCACCACTCCGTCTTGAAGGACGGCGCAGGCTAGCAATGCGCCTGCGGGGATCCGGTGAATGTCATCGCGCGGTCATCAACCCCGTGGACCATGGGAGGCCATTACAGGGACGACGGATGGAGGCAGGATCAGCCTCCGACTTCTTCCGGGGCGCGGCAGGGAAGCCGCGCCCCCACTGCGCGTAGTTAGCGCTGGGCGAAACGGCGCAGGGCCTCGCCCTCGAGCCGGTACACGGTCCACTCGTCCTGCGGACGGGCGCCAGCGGCGGTGTAGAACTCGATCGCCGGCGTGTTCCAGTCCAGCACCGACCATTCGAAGCGACCACAGCCCTGCTCCACCGCCAGACGGGCGATGTGCTGCAGCAGCGCCTTGCCGGCGCCATGGCCGCGGTGCTCCGGGCTGATGTACAGGTCTTCCAAGTAGATGCCCTTACGGCCCAGCCAGGTGGAGTAGTTGTAGAAGTAGACCGCGTAACCGATGGGCGTGCCGTCCCGTTCGCAGACCAGTGCGCGTGCGTTGGCACCGGCGCCGAACAGGCTGTCGCGGATCCCGGCCTCGTCGGTCTGCACCGAGGATTCGGCCTTCTCGTAGATCGCCAGCTCGCGGATGAAGCGCAGGATCAGTGCGGCGTCATCGACGGTGGCCGGGCGGATGTCCAGTGCAGCCATCGGCGCTTCCTCAGCCGCGCGCGGAAGCGACGTTGGCGCGCATCGCCGCGATCACCTGCGCGTAGTCCGGGGCGTTAAAGATGGCCGAGCCGGCGACGAAGGCGTCGGCACCGGCGGCGGCGATCTCGCCGATGTTGTCGGCCTTCACGCCGCCGTCGACTTCCAGCCGCACCGGCTTGCCGCGCTTGTCGATCAACGCGCGCACCGCACGCAGCTTGTCCAGCGTGGACGGGATGAAGGCCTGGCCGCCGAAGCCCGGGTTGACCGACATCAGCAGCACCAGGTCCAGTTCATCGAGCACCCAGTCCAGCACCTCGATCGGGGTGGCCGGGTTCAGCACCAGGCCGGCCTGGCATCCGAGCGACTTGATCAGCTGGACGGTGCGGTGGACGTGGCGGCTGGCCTCGGGATGGAAGCTGATGATGCTGGCGCCGGCCGTGGCGAAGTCCGGGATGATCCGGTCCACCGGCTCGACCATCAGGTGCACGTCGATCGGCGCGGTGACGCCGTGCTTGCGCAGTGCCTCGCACACCATCGGGCCGATGGTCAGGTTGGGCACGTAGTGGTTGTCCATCACGTCGAAGTGCACCCAGTCGGCGCCGGCGGCCAGGACGTTGTCCACCTCTTCGCCCAGCTTGGCGAAGTTGGCCGACAGGATGGAGGGGGCGATGATGCAGTTGGACATGGCGGTGGCCTTCAGCGCTTGCGGCGCAGTTTCTGGATGCGGTCGTAGGCGGCGTTGATCTCGCGCGCCTTGCGGTCGGCGGCCTCGCGCAGCTCGGGGGCGGCGCCGGCGACCTTGTCGGGGTGGTACTGCGAAATCAGCCGGCGGTAGGCGCTATCGATCTCGGCCTGGCTGGCGGCCGGGTCCACCCCCAGCACCCGGTACGGCGCGCTGTGGCCGATCCCGAACCAGTTGGCGTCGAAGGCATGGCCCAGCAGCAGGCCCACCAGGGCGCCGAACAGGGGATTGGGCCGGAACAGCAGGGCCCCGGCGATCAGTCCGAGCAGTTTTCCGTACCAGCGCATGGTCGTTGGCAGCCTGGGCAACAAAGGCGCACATTTTACGTCACAGCCGGCCCGGACCGCTTTACACTAGGCCGCCCGCCGTCCAGCTGCGGGCCCCCCGGGTCCCTGATCGACGGCCATCAACGCCAAGTTCCAGGAGTGCCCGTGCCGACCACGCTGTTGCAATCCGATCTTCCAGGCCTGCCCTTGCGCCATCGCGGCAAGGTGCGTGATGTGTTCGATATCCCGCGCGAGCGCCTGCCCGCCGATGCGCCGCCCGGGGAATACCTGTTGATGGTCGCCACCGACCGCCTGTCCGCGTTCGACGTGGTCCTGCCGGACCCGATCCCGGGCAAGGGCGAGATGCTGTGCCAGGTCTCCAACTTCTGGTTTGAAAAGACCGCCCACCTGATGCCCAACCACCTGACCGGCATCAAGGTCGCCGACGTGCTGCCCGAGGGCGTGGACGCGGCGCTGTACGAAAAGCGCGCGGTGGTGACCAAGAAGCTCAAGCCGGTGCCGGTGGAGGCGATCGCCCGCGGCTACCTGATCGGCAGCGGCTGGAAGGACTACCAGCGCACCGGCAAGGTCAGCGGCATTGCCCTGCCCGACGGCCTGCAGCAGGCGCAGAAGCTGCCCGAACCGATCTTCACCCCGTCGACCAAGGCCGCCGTCGGCGACCACGACGAGAACATCGACTTCGACGCGATGGTCAAGGCGGTGGGCGCCGACCTGGCAGAGAAGGTGCGCGATGCGACGCTGCGCATCTACAAGTTCGCCGCCGACTACGCGGCCGAGCGCGGCATCCTGCTGGCCGACACCAAGTTCGAGTTCGGCACCGACGCCGATGGCCGGCTGTACATCATGGACGAGATGCTGACCCCGGATTCCTCGCGCTACTGGCCGGCCGACCAGTACCAGGTCGGCACCAGCCCGCCGAGCTACGACAAGCAGTTCGTGCGCGATTACCTGGAGACACTGGACTGGGGCAAGACCGCGCCGGGCCCGACGCTGCCGGCCGAGGTGATCGAGCGCACCCGCGCCAAGTACACCGAGGCGCTGCAGAAGCTGGCCGGCATCGTGATCGACTGATCCGGCTCCGTGCGTGACCTGGCTGCAGTTGCGGGCGGGGGTGTTTCCTGGGAGGGAATCATGGACATGGGCAGCGCGCGGCCACTCGACCGCTACTTCGCCAGCTATTCGGACGACCACCGCAACGACACCAACCAGGCCATCCACGTGGTCGCGGTACCGGTGATCCTGTGGTCGGTGATCGCCCTGCTGTGGTGCCTGCCGCCGCTGATCACCTGGTTCCAGAACGGGATCTGGGCCGCCCTGGCGATGTTCGGCGCGTGGTCGTACTACAACCGCCTCTCGCGCCGGCTCGGCCTGGGCATGCTGGCGTTCTTCTTCGTCAGCGGCTGCCTGTGCCGGCTGCTGGAGGCGGAAATCGGCCTGCGCAACCTGGCCTGGCTGGCGCTCGGCCTGTTCGTGGTGGCGTGGATCGCGCAGTTCATCGGCCACAGGATCGAAGGCCGCCGCCCGAGCTTCCTCACCGACCTGGTCTACCTGCTCATCGGCCCGCTGTGGGTCATGGCCAAGGGCTACCGCCAGCTCGGCTGGCGCTACTGAGCCGACGTCGTCGCCGGCGCTGACACCATCGCCGGCGTGATCACGAACGCACGCGGCGCATAGCCGAAATCACGCCGGGCCGGCTCCAGGTCGAACACCAGGTCCTCGGCCATCCGCTGCAGCGCCCCGCTACCCATGCCGCGCAACCGCCCGGCCCTGTGAGCCAGCGCAAGGGCAAGGACGAACGCCGCGTGCGGCACGCGCAGCAGCCGCGGCCGGGGCACCAGCGCCGCCAGCACCCGACGCACCATCGCGGTGTAATCCAGGATCTCGCCGCCCCCCAGGTCATAGCTGCGCCCGGCGGTGGCCGGCGCGGCCAGCACCGCCAGCGCGGCATCGGCCAGGTCCTGCACGTGCACCGGCTGGCGCAGGCCACACGCGCTGCGCGGCAGCACGAACACGCCGGCGCGCCGGGCCAGCGAGGCCATTTCGGTCAGGGTGCGATCGCGGCCGGCGCCGTACACCAGGGTCGGACGCAGCACCGTAGCCGCCGCATTTCGTGCAGCCGCCGCCTGCAACACCGTCGCCTCGGCCTCGCGCAGGCGGCGCGACAGGTCGCGCTCGGCGGCATCGCCCGAATCCTGCTTGACCTGGCCGCTGGTCGAACCGAATGCGACCACCCGCGGCGCCTGCACCGCGCTGGCCTGGTACCAGGTGGCAAAATGATCCAGCGGGCCGCAACTGACGATTGCATCGAAAGCTTCCGGCGCGGCCCACGGCTGCAGCAGGTCGGCCACGCGCCATTCAACGCCGGCGACGACCGCTCGTGGTCGCCGCGAGGTCGCCACCACCTGCCAACCGGCACGCAGCAGGTTGTGCAGCACGCGCTCGCCGATCTGGCCACTGCCGCCAAACAGCAGTGCGCGCGGCGGCACGCCAGGACGGGGAGGAGCGAGGTCATCAAGCGTCATCGCGCAAGGATACGGGGATCGACCCTGCAGGTGCCGCAGGCGTCTGCCGCCCGCTGCGATGTTGGTTGCGGTCGTGCCTCCGCGTCGGCTTGGCTAGACTCGGGCCATCACCCGCTCTGCGCATCCCATGAACCCCGACACCCTTGCTTCGCCTCCGCATGCGGTCCTTCTGGCCACCGACCTCAGCGCCCGCTGCGACCGTGCACTGGATCGCGCCCTGCTGCTGGCAAGGCAATGGCAGGCGCGACTGGTGGTGGCCACGGTGGTGGAGAACGATCCCGGGCAATCGCTGGTGGACGGCGTGCTGGGTACGTCCGAAAACCAGCGCCCTTCCGCCCGCCAGCTGGCCGAACGCCGCCTGCTGCGCGACCTGGGCGAGCTGCAGGATCCGCCGCCGCTGACCGTGCGCGTCGAACGCGGACAGGTCGGCCGCACGCTGCTGGAGGTCGCGCGCGAGGAAGGCTGCGGCCTGATCGTGACCGGCCTGGCACGGGACACCCTGTTCGAGCCGCAGGTGCTCGGTTCCAGCGTGGCCTGGCTGGCACGCAATGCCGGCATCCCGTTGCTCGTGGTGCACGGTCGCGCACGTGCGCCCTATCGCGGCATCGCCGTGGCCAGTGACTTCTCCGACGCCGCGCGGCATGCGCTGCAGGCCGCGCAGCGCCTGTTCGGTCCGGCCCCGCTGCTGTCGCTGGTGCACGGAGTGCACGTGCCGAAGGCGGGCCTGCTGTCGGCCGGGCGCGACGCCGCCCTGGACGCTGCCTGTGACAAGGCGCGCAGCCAGGCGCGCGCCTGGTTGAGGGACTGCGGGCTCGACCCGGCGCAGGCCGAAGCCGCCCCGCTGGTGGTGCAACCCGGCGACCCGGCGCGACTGGTGCGTGACCACGCCCGCGACCACCCCGTCGACCTGGTGGTGGTCGGCTCGCAGGGGCGCGGAGCATTGAGTGAAATCCTCCTTGGCAGCGTGGCCAACCGCGTCCTGGAGACGGGGGAGACCGACACGCTGCTGGTGCAGCAACGTCCGGCCTGAGCTGACGCCGATGCGCCTGGCAATGCGCATATCGTCGACATTACGTGCAGATCCAGCCTGTTAGACTGCACGACCTTGCTCGCGAATCACGTATTCCCTGCATGACCCCGCAACCTGAAATCCTGCTGGCGTTGCCATTCCTGATGGCCGCGGCCATCGCCCTGCCCCTGCGCCTGCCACGCTCCACCATCGCCTGGATCGCCGGTGCGGCGCCGCTGCTCGGCCTGATCCTGCTCGGCCTGATGGCCAGCGACGTGTTCGGCGGGCAGGTGATCCGCAGCAGCCACGCCTGGGTGCCACAGCTGGACCTGGCGTTCTCGATGCGCGTGGACGGGCTGGCCTGGATGTTCGCCACCATGGTGCTGGGGATCGGCGGGCTGGTGGTGCTGTATGCGCACTACTACCTGAGCGAGCGTGACAGCGCGCGGCGCTTCTTCTGCTACCTGCTGCTGTTCATGGGCGCGATGCTGGGCATGGTGCTTGCCGGCAACCTGCTGCTGCTGATGGTGTTCTGGGAACTGACCAGCATCAGCTCGTTCCTGCTGATCGGCTTCTGGTCACACCGCCAGGACGCGCGCGAAGGTGCACGCATGGCGCTGATCATCACCGGTGGCGGCGGCCTGGCCCTGCTCGGCGGCGTGCTGCTGATCGGCCGCATCGTCGGCAGCTACGACCTGGACGTGGTGCTCGCCGCCGGCGATGTCATCCGCGCCCACGCGCTGTATCCGTGGGCGCTGCTGCTGGTACTGGCCGGCATCTTCACCAAGAGCGCGCAGTTCCCGTTCCATTTCTGGCTGCCGCACGCGATGGCCGCGCCCACCCCGGTGTCGGCCTACCTGCACTCGGCCACCATGGTGAAGGCCGGCGTGTTCCTGCTGGCGCGCCTGCATCCGGCGCTGGCCGGCAGCGAGCTGTTCTTCTACGTGGTCAGCGGCATCGGCGCGATCACCCTGCTGGTCGGCGCGTGGCACGCGATCTTCCAGCACGACCTCAAGGGCCTGCTGGCCTATTCCACGATCTCGCACCTCGGCCTGATCACCATGCTGTTCGGCCTGTCCACGCCGATGGCGGTGGTGGCCGGCGTGTTCCACATCCTCAACCACGCCACGTTCAAGGCTTCGCTGTTCATGGCCGCCGGCATCATCGACCACGAGACCGGCACCCGCGACATGCGCCGGCTCGGCAACCTGCGGCGGCTGATGCCCTTCACCAGCGCACTGGCGATCATCGCCTCGCTGGCGATGGCCGGCATCCCGCTGCTCAACGGCTTCCTGTCCAAGGAGATGTTCTTTGCCGAGGCGCTGGAGGCCGGTGACCCGGGCCTGATGCGCATGGCCATGGCCGCCGCGGCGCTGCTGGCCGGCATCTTCGGCGTCGCCTACAGCCTGCGCTTCGTCTACGAGACCTTCTTCGGCACCGGCCCGCGGCAGCTGGACACCACCCCGCACGAGCCGCCGCGCTGGATGAAGATCCCCGTCGAGGTGCTGGTGGTGCTGTGCGTGGCGGTGGGCATCGCCCCGGCGCTGACCATCGCCCCGCTGCTGTCGGTGGCCGCCGGCTCGATCCTGGGTGAGTCGATGCCGCAGTACAGCCTGGCCGTGTGGCACGGCTGGAACCTGCCGCTGGCGATGAGCCTGGCCGGCGTGGTCGGCGGCGTGCTGCTGTACTTCGGCCTGCGCCGGCTGACTGGCCTGCATTCGCCGACCAGCCAGTCGCTGGGCCGGCGCGTGTTCCGCTGGCAGCTGGACTCGCTGTTCGGGCTGTCCGTACGCCTCACCCAGCGCCTCGCCAACGGCAGCCTGCAGCGCATGCTGCTGGCCCTGGTGCTGAGCGCGGTGGTGGTCGGCTCGGCGCCGTTCCTGGCCGGCAGCCACCTGCCGGACTGGCCGGCACCGCAGCCGATCCCGCTGCTGGGCTGGGGCCTGTGGCTGGTGATGATGGCCTGCGCGCTGGCCGGGCTGTTCCTGTACCAGCAGCGCCTGCTGGCGGTGCTGGTGATGGGCGGCGTCGGCCTCATGGTCAGCATGACCTTCGTGTTCCTGTCCGCGCCCGACCTGGCCCTGACCCAGCTGCTGGTGGAACTGGTGACGCTGGCGCTGATGCTGCTGGGCATGAACTACCTGCCGGCGCAGTCGCCGCCGGAGCGTTCGCAATGGCGCAAGCGCCGTGACGCGGTGATCGCCATTGCCGCCGGCGCCGGCCTGGCCGCGCTGGCCTACACCGCGATGACCCTGCCGTCGAACACGATTTCCGGCGACCTGCTGCTGCGCTCGCTGCCCGAGGCCTACGGCCGCAACGTGGTCAACGTGATCCTGGTGGACTTCCGCGGCTTCGATACCTTCGGCGAGATCACCGTGTTCGGCATCGCCGCGCTGGTGGTGCATGCGCTGCTGCGCCGCTCGCGGATGGCGCCGGAACAGATCATGCCCGGCCCGCCAATCAAGCTGCCGGTGCCGGCCGACCTGGCGCAGATGATGTTCCCGCTGACCGTGACGGTTTCGCTCTTCATGTTCCTGCGCGGCCACAACGCGCCCGGAGGAGGCTTCATCGCCGGGCTGGTGCTGGCGGTGCCGCTGCTGATCCAGTACGTGATCCAGGGCACCGCGTCGGTGGAGTCGCGCTTTGGCTTCGACTACATCCGCTGCATCGGCATCGGCCTGCTGGTGGCCATCCTCAGCGGCGCGGCGTCGATGCTGTTCGGGGTGCCGTTCCTGACCTCCGGCCACCTGGACCTGCACCTGCCGCTGGTCGGCGAGGTGCCGCTGGCCAGTGCGATGGGCTTTGACACCGGCGTGTACCTGGTGGTGTTCGGCGGCGTGATGCTGATCCTGTCGATGATGGGCACGATCAAGCCCTCGCGAACCCGCAACGCCCGCCACGGCGAGATCGATCCCAACCGCCGCTCGACCAGGACAGGGGAGATGCACTGATGGAACTGGCCCTGGCAAGCGCGATCGGCGTGCTCACCGCCATTGGCGTGTACCTGCTGCTGCGTGCGCGCAGCTTCGATGTGATCCTCGGCATGACCTTCCTGTCCTATGCCACCAACCTGCTGATCTTCGCCGGCGGCCGGCTGGTGCACGGCAAGGCGCCGGTGCTGCGCGAGGGCGTGGAGGCCGAGCTGGCCAACTACGCCGATCCGCTGCCGCAGGCGCTGGTGCTGACCGCGATCGTGATCGCCTTCGCGATGACCGCCGTGTCGATCGTGCTGGCCATGCGCAGCCGCAGCGACAACCACAGCGACCATGTCGATGCGCACGATCCCGACCCGGTGCCGGGCCAGGGCAGTGACGAGGACCGCGCATGAACCACCTGGTGATCCTGCCGATCCTGATCCCACTGGTCGGCGCCGCCCTGTCGCTGTTCGTCGAGCACCGCCGCTACGGGCCGCGGGTGCAGCGCACGGTCTCGTTCTCCGCACTGGTGCTGCTGGCTTGCGCCGTGGCCCAGCTGTTCGCGGAAACCCGCGACGGCGCCACGCTGGCCTACCTGCTCGGCGACTGGCCCTCGCGGCTGGGCATCGCGCTGGTCGCCGACCGCCTGTCGGTGTGGATGCTGGTGACCACGGTGCTGCTGGCCGGGCCGTGCCTGCTGCACGCCTGCTCGGGCTGGGACCGCCGCGCCCCGCACTTCCATGCGCTCTACCAGTTCCAGCTGGTCGGCCTCAACGGCGCGTTCCTGACCGGCGACATCTTCAACCTGTTCGTGTTCTTCGAGGTGATGCTGATCGCCTCCTACGGCCTGCTGCTGTCCGGCGGCCGTGGCCTGCGCATGCGCATCGGCCTGCATTACGTGGTGTTCAACGTCACCGCCTCGACCCTGTTCCTGGTCGCGCTCGGCCTGCTCTACGCCAGCCTGGGTTCGCTCAACATGGCCGAGCTGGCGCAGCGCATCGCCGAGGTGCCCGACTCGCACCAGGCGCTGGTCAAGGCCACCCTGGGCCTGCTGATGCTGGTGTTCTGCTCCAAGGCCGCGCTGCTGCCGCTGTACCTGTGGCTGCCCGAGGCCTACGCACGCGCGCCGGCGGCGGTGGCCGCGCTGTTCGCGATCATGACCAAGGTCGGCCTGTACGCGCTGCTGCGGGTGCAGATGCTGTGGTTCGGCGACGATGCCGGCGCGCTGGCCGGCTACGGCCGCGACTGGCTGCTGTGGGCCGGCATCGCCACCCTGGTGCTGGGCGGCTTCGGCGTGCTTGCCGCCACCCGCCTGCGGGTGCTGATCTCCTACCTGGTGGTGGTCTCGGCGGCGACGCTGTTCGTGGCCTTCGCGCTGGGCAATGAAGGCGTGGTTTCCGCCGGCCTGTACTACCTGCCGCACAGCACCTTCGTGGCCGCGGCGCTGTTCCTGATCGCCGACCTCATCCGCCGCCGCCGGGGCGGCGCGTCCGACCGCAAGAAAGTGATCGCGCCGATGCCCGGCAAGACCGTGCCGGGCGTGCTGTTCCTCGTTGCCGCGGTGTCCATCACCGCGCTGCCGCCGCTGTCGGGCTTCCTCGCCAAGGCCGCGCTGCTGGCCGCGGTGCCCGACGCCTCCACCGGCGTGGTGTGGGCGGCGGTACTCGGCAGCGGCTTCATAGTGATCATGGGCGTGACCCGCGCCGGCATCCGCCTGTTCTGGCGCGTGCCCGGGGCCGAGGAGGAAGTGCTGCCGCCGCCGCGCCGTGCGCCGACGCGCCCGGCCGAGGTGGCCGCGGTCGCGATGCTGCTGGCCTGGGGCGTGCTGATGACGGTGTTCGCCGGCCCACTCATGCAGCACACCACCGCCACCGCCGCGCAGCTGCTGCAGCCGGGTCAATACGTCGACGGCCTGCGCGCCACGCCGCCGGAGATCCGCCAGCCATGAGCCAGAACCGCAATTTCCTGCGCCGCGTGATTCCTTCGCTGCCGCTGACGCTCACCATCATCGTGTTCTGGCTGTTGATGACCGACAGCTTCAACCTCGGCCAGGCCCTGCTCGGCCTGCTGCTGGGCCTGGTGGTGCCGCTGTTCGCCGCACGGCTGGACCGCGAGTTCGCCCGTATCGGCTCGTTGCGGCCGCTGCCGAAGCTGATTGCCACCGTGCTGTGGGACATCCTGGTGTCCAACGTGCGCGTGGCCATCCAGGTGCTGGGGCCGGAGAAGCGCCTGCATCCCGGCTTCATCTGGGTGCCGCTGGACATCGGCAACATCCACGGCATCGCCGCGCTGACCAGCCTGATCACCCTCACCCCGGGCACGGTGTCGGCCGCACTGTCGGACGACCGTCGCTACCTGCTGGTGCACGTGCTCAACCTGGCCGATGAAGCCGCGCTGGTCGACGAGATCAAGACGCGCTACGAGGCACCGCTGATGGAGATCTTCCCGTGACCGGAAACATGCTCATCGAAACCAGCATCGTCGTGTGCATGCACATGGTCGGCGTGGCCATGCTGCTGGCGATATGGCGGCTGCTGCGCGGGCCGACCGTGCCCGACCGCATCCTCGCGCTGGACACGCTCTCGGTCACCGCCATCGCGCAGCTGATGCTGTTCGGCATGCACCTGGATTCGCCGATCTACTTCGAGGCGGCGCTGATCATCGCCATGCTCGGCTTCGTCAGCACCGTGGTGCTGAGCAAGTACGTGCTGCGCCGGGACATCGTCGAATGATCGCCGCCTTCCAGATTGCCCTCGCCGTGTTGCTGCTGGTGGGCTGCTTCTTCATCCTGGTCGGCGCCATCGGCCTGGTGCGGCTGTCGGAGTTCTTCAAGCGCCTGCATGCGCCGACCAAGGCCAGCACCCTGGGCGTGGGCTGCGTGCTGCTGGGCTCGGTGGGCTACCACATCGGCCTGGGCGAGGATCCGCAGCCGCGCGAGCTGCTGATCACCGTGTTCCTGTTCATCACCGCGCCGATCAGTGCCCACCTGATGGCCAAGGCGGCGTTGTCGCTGATGATGGAAAGCCGGCCAAAGCTGCCGCAGGAAGACGGCGACGGCGCCACCGTGCAGCCGCCGCCGGACGAGCGCGAGGACCGGGAAATCCGCACCCCGGAAGACGGCAGCGGGGATCCGGTGCGCTGAGGCGCCGGAGCGAGAACGATCAGCGCAGCAGCGCCAGTTCCAGCACCACCCAGCCGGCGAACGCGGCCAGCAGGAAGCCACCCTCGCGGCGGCTGATGCGCAGGTCTCCGCGCAGCATCGGGTACAGCACCATCACGAAGGCAATCGCCGCCGGCAGCTCCAGCCGCACGAAGGAGGCCGGCAGCGCCTGCGGCTGCAGCACCGCCATGCCGCCGACGATCACCAGCAGGTTGAACAGGCTCGAGCCGATGACATGGCCCAGCACCATGTCGCCCTGGCCACGGCGCGCAGCGGCCATCGCCGCGGCCACTTCCGGCAATGCGGTACCGATGGCCACCGGCAGCAGGCCGGCCAGCAGCGCGCTCATGCCCAGGCCCTGGCCGATCACCAGTGCGCCGTCGACCACCCAGCGCGCGCCGTAGTACAGCAGCGCACCGGCAATGACCACGCGGATCAGGTTCAGGCCCAGTCCGGTGGGGGTGATGGCGAAATCGGCGATCTCCGCGCGCACCGCATCGATCTCGCCCCGACCGCCGCGCAGCAGCCACGCCACCGCGGCGATGAAGCCCAGCAGCAGCACGCCGCCTTCCACGCGGCTGACCTGGCCATCGAGACCGAACACGATCAGCGCCAGCGTGGCCACCGCCAGCAGCACCAGCAACGGCGACAGCAGGCGCGCGCGCACCAGCAGCGGCGCGAACAGCGCGGCCACGCCCAGGGTCAGGCCCAGGTTGGCGATGTTGCTGCCGATCGCATTGCCCAGCGCCAGTTCCGGATTGCCGATGGCAAACGCGCGTGCGTTGACCACCAGTTCCGGCAGCGAGGTACCGAAGGCCACCAGCAGCAGGCCCGCGACGAAGGGCGAGGCGCCAAGGCGCTGGGCCAGGCCGGAAGCGGCCTTGACGATGGAGTCACCGCCCAGTGCCAGCAGCAACAGGCCCAGCAGGAACATACCGGTGGCAGCGAGCATGCGGGTTTCCTTCAGGTGCGGGTGCGCGTTCGGCGCGAGCCGGTGAGGTTACGAGCAGCCTTCGACGTAGTCCACCTGCGGCGGCAGGCCCGCACGCCACGCGGTGACGCGGCCATCGGCGTCGATCTCGAACACCAGCGTGGCATCGGAGGACACCGCCGGCGCCACCCGCAGGTTGTGGCCGCCTTCGACGTACTTGTGCGGCTGCAGTTCGGCGGTGGGATACAGCGCCTGCAGTTCCTGCAGGTCCATGCCCACGCGGCCGCCACCCGGTGCTGCAGGCTGTGGCAGGTCGACGTCGTAGCGCACGAAGCGCCCACCCTCGACCATGAAGGCCAGGTCGCGCGGCATGCCGACGCCGTCCGGGATCAGGTGCACGCATTCCTGTCCCAGGTCGTCCGCGCCCTTGAGCGTGCCCGGCCAGGCACTGCGCAGCTGCGCCACGTCATCGCCCAGTTGCAGCGGGCCGTAGCCGTCCAGCCGTGCCGGCGCCTGTTCGGTCGCTTCGGCGGCAGCGCGGGGGTCACTGGACGGTGTTGCCAGATCATTCGCCAGTGCCGCAGCGGCGTCGGCCGCGGCGGTGGCCGGGCCTTCCGGCTCGGCGGGCCGGGTGCAGCCGGCCAGGGCAATGGACATTGCCAGCAATGTGCAGAACTTGCGGTCCATGGGCACTCCTCGTGGCGGACAAGGGGCCGAGTCTAACCGGCGGCCCGTTGGCTCCAGTACACGGGTCACCACAGGCGTGGCGATGGCCGTGGCCATCGCCATTGCCCGGTCAGGCCGGCGGCTGGAAGTGCGCGGCCAGACCGTGCCAGCACTGCCGGTAGTCGCGCTGGCGGTGCGCGGCGTCCAGCGCCTGTGCGGTCGGGCGGATCACGCCGCGGGTCTCGAACATGAAGGCCATGGTGTCGGCGATGACGTCGGGCCTGGACAGGTCAGCGGCCGAGGCCTTCTCGAACGTGGCCGCATCCGGACCATGCCCGCTCATGCAGTTGTGCAGCGAGGCACCGCCGGGCACGAAGCCCTCGGCCTTGGCGTCGTAGGCACCGTGCACCAGGCCCATGAACTCGCTGGCGATGTTGCGGTGGAACCACGGCGGACGGAACGTGTCCTGTGCCACCAGCCAGCGCGGCGGGAAGATCGCAAAGTCCATGTTGCTGGTGCCCGGGGTGTCGCTGGGCGAATGCAGCACCAGGAAGATCGACGGGTCGGGGTGGTCGAAGCTGATCGAGCCGATGGTGTTGAAGCGGCGCAGGTCGTAGCGGTACGGCGCGTAGTTGCCGTGCCAGCCGACCACATCCAGCGGCGAGTGGTCGATGTCGGCGCGCCACAGATGACCCTGGAACTTTGCGACCAGCTCGAACTGGCCAGCGAGGTCCTCGAACGCGGCGTGCGGGGTTTCGAAATCGCGCGGGTTGGCCAGGCCGTTGCTGCCGATCGGGCCCAGGTCCGGCAGCTTGAGCAGCGCACCGAAGTTCTCGCACACGTAACCGCGCGAGGGCCCATCGGGCAGCTCGACGCGGAAGCGCACGCCACGCGGCACCACCGCGATCTGCTGCGGCTCGACCTCGACCACGCCCAGCTCGGTGAGCAGGCACAGGCGGCCCTGCTGCGGCACGATCACCAGCTCGCCGTCGGCGTCGTAGAAGTAGCGGCCCTGCATGTCGGCATTGGCCGTGTACAGGTGGATGGCCACGCCGGCATGTGCGTCCGGGCCACCGTTGCCGCCCATCGTGTACAGGCCCTGCACGAAGTCGGTGGGCGATCCGGGCAGCGGCAGCGGATTCCAGCGCAGCTGCTCCGGGGCCACCGGGCCGGTGCCGAAATCGTTGTGGAAGGCCGGCGCCCCGTTGAACGGAGTGAACCCACCATGTGCCACCGCCGGGCGGATGCGGTACAGCCAGCTGCGGCGGTTGGCACCGCGCGGCGCGGTGAAGGCGGTGCCGGTGAGCTGTTCGGCGTACAGCCCGTGCGCCACGCGCTGTGGCGAATTGCGCCCGACCGGTAGCGTGCCGGGAAGCGCCTCGGTGGCGAATTCGTTGCCGAAACCAGTCTGGTATCCGTTGCTGCGCATGGCGGGCCCCGTTTGTGCTCGGTTGCAGGCGTGCTTACAGCACGCCGCGCTTCATCTGGTCGCGCTCGATCGACTCGAACAGCGCCTGGAAGTTGCCTTCGCCGAAGCCCTCGTTGCCCTTGCGCTGGATGATCTCGAAGAAGATCGGGCCAATGCAGTTCTGGGTGAAGATCTGCAGCAGCTTGCGCTGCTTGGTCTCCGGGTCGGCGTCGATCAGGATCTTGTTGCGGCGCAGCCGCTCCACGTCCTCGCCGTTGCCGGGGATGCGCGCATCGACCACGTCGAAGTAGGTGTCCGGCGTATCCAGGAACTCGATGCCCTGCGCGCGCATCGCCTCGACCGTGTCGTAGATGTTGTTGGTGAAGCAGGCGATGTGCTGGATGCCTTCGCCGTTGTAGGCCTCCAGGTACTCGTTGATCTGGCTCTTCGGGTCGGAGGACTCGTTGAGCGGGATGCGCACGATGCCGTCCGGGGCGGTCATCGCCTTGGACTTCAGGCCGGTCTTGGCGCCCTTGATGTCGAAGTAGCGGATCTCGCGGAAGTTGAACAGCCGCTCGTAGTAGTCCGACCACTGCTGCATGTTGCCCAGGTACAGGTTGTGGGTCAGGTGGTCGATGAAGGTCAGGCCGAAGCCGGCCGGGTTCTGGTCAGCACCCTCGATGGCCTCGTAGTCGGCGTCGTAGACACTGCCGCTGGCGCCATAGCGGTCGACCAGGTACAGCATGCAGTCGCCGATGCCCTTGATCACCGGCGCCTGCACCGCGCGGGTATCGGCAAGGTGGCTGGCTTCCTCGGCGCCATTGGACACCGCGGCGGCCAGCACCTCGGCCGCCGGCTTCTGGAAGCGGATCGCAAAGCCGCAGGCGCACGGGCCATGCTTGGCGGCGAATTCGGCGGCGAAGGAGTCCGGTTCCTCGTTGACCAGGAAGTTCACCCCGCCCTGGCGGTAGACGGTGATCGCGCGCGACTTGTGGCGCAGCACCGCGGTAAAGCCCATCTTGCGGAAGTAGTCGTGCAGTTCGCCGCCGCGGCCGGCCGGGGCGGCGAATTCCACGAACTCGAAACCATCGATGCCCATCGGGTTCTCGAAGGTCGTGACCTGCATGCCCGGATCGGGTGCGTGCGATACGGAATGGGGTTGGGTGTTCATGAGCGCCTCCAGCAGCGATGCCGCACCCAGGGATCCAGAACCAGGTGCGGCCGGAAGAAAGACCCGCGAGAATGACCGGGCCAGGATCGAGGGTTATAGTTACATATGAAACCACCATCAAGGTGCACTGCAACATGAGCTCGCACGGCCCGCGTTCGACCAGCATCCGCGCCTCGCACGTCCTGCTCGATCTGGAGCAGTTCCTGCCCTACCGCATCAGCGTGTTGTCCAACCGCGTCAGCGGCAACATCGCCCGGCTCTATGGCGAGCGCTATGGCCTGTCGATCCCCGAGTGGCGGGTGATCACGATCCTGGCGCTGTACCCGGGCTCGTCGGCCAGCGAGGTGTCCGAGCGCACGGCGATGGACAAGGTGGCGGTGAGCCGCGCCGTGGCCCGGCTGCTGGAGCGCGGCTTCATCCGCCGCGAAACCCACGGCGATGACCGCCGGCGTTCGGTGCTGGCGCTGTCGGCGGCCGGCTTCGAGGTCTACGAGACGATCGCGCCGCTGGTGATGGAGATCACCCGCAAGCTGATGTCGGTACTGACCGAGGAAGAGGAGCAGACGCTCGAGCGGCTGATCACCCGCCTGGCCGAGGCGGGACTGCCGCAGATGACGATGCCCGACTGAGCCGGTCGGCTCAGTTCAGGTGCTTGCGCCGTACGTAGACCCACGGCGCGGCCAGCGCGGCGATCGCGCCGCCGGCAAACCCGAGCGCCGCGGCCACCGCCGCGGCTTCCACGTTCCCGGGCAGGGCCAGCGCGGCCAGGATCAGCAGGCCGGCCGGCAGGCCGATGAACGAACCCAGGAAGAACCGCCAGCGCGGCACCCAGGTGTTCATCTGCAGCAGGTTGGTGCTGAGCCAGCCCTCGGCCGAGGTATCGCGGGCGACCTTGGCCGCGACCTTGACCAGGTCGGCCTCCGGCATCGCGCCGCCACCGCGCTGGGATGCCAGCTCTGCGGCCACTTCCTCCACCGGCGGCCAGCGCGCCGGCCACGCCTGCGGGCTGGCCACGCCGTAGGCCGACAGCAGCGGCAGGGTCAGCCACGGTGCGACCAGCTGGCGCAGCTTGCGCCCCTCCAGCACGCACCAGACCCGGGCCACGCCATCGATCACCACGTTGTACAGCGCCAGCTGCGCGGCTGGCGGGTACGGCAGCGCGGTGACCCGTGCGGCCATGGTCTCGACCTGCATCGAGCGCAGGAAGCCGACCCGGCTCTTGCCCTCGTGTGCCCAGCACACGCCCAGCGGCGTGAGCAGGAATACCTCGGCGTGGTCGGCGCTGCCCACCAGGCCGCGGTCGTCGCTGGCCAGGTAGGCCGCGCTGGCCTTGGGCACGGCGACATCGTCCACGCGCCAGCGGGTGGAATCGCCCAGCAGGTACTTCAGCGGCACCCGCGCCGGCGCGGCTTCGGCCTGCGACACGCTGGGCACGAACGGCACCACCGCCAGCACGAAGGCCTTCAGGTCCACCGGGCGGCTGCCCACGGACCACTCGTCCGGCAGCAGCCCGAGCAGGCCGCCGTCGCGCACCAGCAGGTCGATCTTTTCCTTCTGCACCACCAGGCTTACCGCGGCGGACTGCAGCATCGCGTTGTCGGGGATGGCGGCCATCGGCAGCCGGTAACGCTGCCTGAGCAGTTCCTCGGCAGCCGCGTCGGCGTCAGCGTCGGCGGCTTCCGGGTCGGCCGGCGCGTTCTCGTCCATCAGTTCCTCGACCGTGGGCAGGGTCACCTGCTGGAGGTCGGTCTGCGGGGCGGTGGAGGGACTGTCCTGGGCGGCCATGGGAATCACGCGGGGAAAGGGAGGGGCCGGCCGCGGCAGTTGCCACGGTCGTCCTGTCTGGAAATAGCGGCCGCCAGGCCGGGAAATGAAGCCGCCCGATCCCCACCCGGGCCCGGACAGCACGGCGGCGCCCGTGGGCGCCGTCGTGGGTTTGACCGTGGAGGCCGCTCAGGACTGCGGCGGCGCCCATTGTTCGAGGAAGGCCTTCACCCGGGCCCGGTCGATGCCACGGCCAGCGTCCAGCCCGTCGGCCGGCTGCGAATGCAGCAGCTCGCCCCGGGCGTCGAGCACGAACAACTGCGGTTGCCCGGTCACTTCCGGATAGGCGGCCAGGAAGCCGGCGTTGTCGTTCTCCGGGCTGGCGTTGACCTTGATCCAGACGTAGTTGGCATCGCGTAAGCGACGGATGTCGGCATCGCCGGCAATCACCCCGTCCAGTGCCGCGCACGGCTCGCAGCCTTCGCTGCCGACGTGCAGGACGATGCGCTTGCCGCCGCGCTGGGCCTCGACCATGGCCGTTTCCAGGTCATCGGCCGGGTTGCGCGACGGATCGAAGCGGGCGTTGAGCCCGGCCACCGCGGCGATGTCCGCCGCGGTGGGGGTGTTGCCCGAGGCGACCGGCTGGCTGGGATCAGCCACCGGCGCCTTCTGTTCGGAGGTGTCCAGTGGCTGCACCGGCTGCGGTGCCTGCGCCTGCTGCTGGGTGCAGGCCACCAGTGCCACGCCGACCAGCCATCCCCCGAACAGTCGCTTCATCGTGCTTTCCTCACTTCACGCCGTGCATCAGCTTCTGGATCAGCGGGGCGATCACGAACAGCAGCACGCCCGGGATCAGTAGCGCCCAGAAGCCGAAGGTATAGCCGCTCTGCGCCGAGGCCACGGTCATGCCG
Source organism: Stenotrophomonas sp. Marseille-Q4652 (assembly GCF_916618915.1). Taxonomy (NCBI): domain Bacteria; kingdom Pseudomonadati; phylum Pseudomonadota; class Gammaproteobacteria; order Lysobacterales; family Lysobacteraceae; genus Stenotrophomonas; species Stenotrophomonas sp. Marseille-Q4652. The sequence goes on along the minus strand of NZ_CAKAKE010000001.1, from coordinate 2,921,590 downwards.
CCTTCGCCGCTGACATGGCTGGCGAAGATGCCCGACAGGTTGTTGCCGATGGCCGTGGACAGGAACCAGCCGCCCATGCCGAAGCCGACCAGGCGCACCGGGGCCAGCTTGGTCACCATCGACAGGCCAATCGGCGACAGGCACAGCTCACCGATGGACTGGATCCAGTACACCGCGAACAGGGTCCAGAACGGGATCTTCAGGCTCTGCGGGTCGACCAGCGAGGACAGGGCGAACATCAGCAGCAGGAACGCCAGCGCGTTGAACAACAGGCCCAGGCCGAACTTGCGCGGGATCGACGGATTGGCGCTGCCCATCTTGACCCACAGCCAGGCAATGATCGGGGCCATGGTGATGATGGCGATCGAGTTCACCGACTGGAACCAGCCCACCGGGAACACCCAGCCGCCGAAGTCGCGGTTGACGATGTTCTGCGCCAGGAAGTTGAACGAGCTGCCGGCCTGCTCGAAGAAGCACCAGAACAGCACATTGAAGGCGAAGATGATCAACATGGCGATGGCCATGTCGCGACGCACCGCGCCGTCCTTGAAGCCTTCGCGCAGGATCAGCACGCACAGGCCGACGAACAGCGCGCCCAGCAGCCAGCCCAGGGTGCTGGCGTCGATGGCCAGCAGCGCGTAGACCACCGGGATCATCACCAGCGCGCCGAGCAGGGTGTACAGCACGCGCGCCTTGCCTTCGGTGCCGGCGGCCGGACGGCCAACGCTCTGCAGCTGGGCGCGGCCGAACCAGAACCACACCAGGGACACCAGCATGCCCACGCCCGAGGCGATGAACACGACCTTGTAGGCCGGCATTTCCGGCGAGCCGCCGAACATGCGCTCGGCCAGCCAGCCAGTGATGATCGGGGCGACCATCGCACCGGCATTGATGCCCATGTAGAACAGGGTGAAGCCCGAATCACGGCGCTCGTCGCCCTGCCGGTAGAGCTGGCCGACCATGGTCGAGATGTTGGGCTTGAACAGGCCGTTGCCGACCACGATCGTGGCCAGGCCCAGCTTGAACAGGGCCTCGTTGGGCAGGACGATCATGAACAGGCCGGCGGCCATGATCACCGCCCCGAGCAGGATCGAGCGCTGGTAACCGATCACCTTGTCGGCGACATAGCCGCCGAACAGCGCCGCGGCGTACACCAGGGCCAGGTAGGCACCGTAGAGCTTGCTGGCCGGCGCCTCGCCGGCGGCGTCACCGTTGTAGAACTGGGCGACGATGTACAGGGCCAGGGCCCAGCGCATGCCGTAGAACGCGAAGCGTTCCCAGAACTCGGTCATGAACAGCATCCACAACGGCTTGGGATGGCCGAGCAGGGTCTTGAACTCGGGCACGTGCGCCGGAGTGGGTTCGGAGTTCGGCGCAGCAGCGCTCATGCGGGAATCCCCCTGGGAATCATTCGTGGAAAGACGGACCCCGGCGGAAGCCGGGGCCGGGGGAGGATTACCGACGGCCGCCGCCGGCGTCAAATCCCACTATTTTTCAGCAGCCTGCGCGCGCCCTGTTCATGCGCGGGGCCCTGCGCGCTCAGCCGGCCGGCGGCAGGCCGATGCTGGTGCGCACCTCGAACAGCTCGGGGAAGAAGGTCAGCTCCAGCGCCTGCCGCAGGAAGCCCACGCCGCTGGAGCCGCCGGTGCCGCGCTTGAATCCGATCACCCGCATCACCGTGCGCATGTGGCGGAAGCGCCACAGCTGGAACTGGGTCTCCAGGTCCACCAGGTCCTCGGCCAGCGCGTACTCGCGCCAGTAGCGATCGGTGTTCTCGTAGATACGCTCGAACACCGGGCGCAGCGCGGCATCGGACACGTGCGGCTGGGTCCAGTCGCGGCCGGCATAGTGCCCGGGGATCGCGTGGCCAAAGCGCGACAGGTACAGCAGGAACTCCTCGTACAGGCTCGGCGCCTCCAGCGTGGACTGCAGCGTGGCCTGGCCCTGCGGGTCGTGGCCGAACACCTTGAGCATGTCCGCGTTCTTGTTGCCCATCAGGAACTCGATGTAGCGGTACTGCAGCGACTGGAAGCCCGAGGCCGGACCGAGCACGTCGCGGAAGCCCATGTATTCGGACGGGGTCAGCGTTTCCAGCACCGCCCACTGCTCGGTGAGCAGGCGCAGCACCTGCTTGCTGCGGGCCAGCACCTTGCGGCACTGCCAGACCTCGTCGGCGCGCAGGTGCACGATCGCCGCGCGCAGCTCGTGGGCCAGCAGCTTCAGCCACAGCTCCGAGGTCTGGTGCTGGATGATGAACAGCATCTCGTCGTGGTGCGGCGGACTGGACAGCGGCTGCTGTGCGGTCAGCAGCTGGTCCAGCCGCAGGTAGCCGCCATAGGTCAGCCGTCCCTGCAGGTCGGTATGGATGCCGGCTTCGAGTTCGCGCTGGTTCTTTTCGACGGTCATGGGCCAGGGCCGCTGTGGCGAGGGCGGCAAGGGTAGCGCACCCGTGTCACGCGGCGGACGCGGATCTGCGGCAGAATCGGGTCGCGCTGCCGGCACCACTGCCGGCCCAGGGGGGCGCTCAACCACAGGACTGGGGAGTTCTTCCTATGCGCGTCTTGCAGCTTGCAGGTGCAGTGGTTTCCTTGGCGCTGGTGTTGACCGGGCAGGCCCGGGCCCAGGTCGTCGTCAGCCAGGTGTACGGAGGCGGCGGCAATTCCGGCGCCGCCTACCGCAGTGATTTCATCGAACTGCACAACAACGGTACCAGCGCCGTCAGCCTGTCCGGCTGGTCGGTGCAGTACGCCTCGGCCGCCGGCAGCAGCTGGCAGGTGACGCCACTGGGCGGCAGCATCGCGCCCGGTGGCTATTACCTGGTCAAGCAGGCCGACGGCAGCGGCGGCACGGTCGACCTGCCCACGCCCGATGCCAACGGCACCATCGCCATGAGCGGTACCGCCGGCAAGGTCGCGCTGAGCAACAGCACCACCGCGCTCACCGGCACCTGCCCCACCGCCACGGTGGTGGACTTGGTCGGTTTCGGCAGCAGCGCCAACTGCGCCGAGGGCAACGCGCCGACGCCGGCGCCGAGCAACACCCTGGCAGTGCTGCGCAAGGACAGCGGCTGCACCGACAGCAACAACAACGGGGCCGACTTCGCCACCGCCCAGCCGGCGCCGCGCAACAGCGCGTCCGCGGCGTTCGTCTGCGGCGGCAACGGCCAGCCGGTGCTGAGCGTGGCCGATGGTTCAGCGGACGAGCGCTCGCCCGCCGTGCTGCTGCAGGTCTCGCTGACCCAGCCGGCCGGCCCGGGGGGCGTCAGCGTCGACTACACCACGGTCGATGGCACGGCCACCGCCGGCAGCGACTACGTGGCCCGCTCCGGCACGCTGACCCTGCCCGAAGGCGTGGCCGGCTTCCTGTTGCAGGTCAGCCTGGTCGACGATGCCGCGGCCGAGGGCAACGAGACCTTCCACGTTGATTTCAGCAATGTGCGCGGGGCGATCCTCGGCACCACCCGGGCAACGGTGACCATCGTCGATGACGACTTCAACGTGCTGCCGATCCATGCCATCCAGGGCAGTGGTGCGCGCTCGCCGTATGTGGACCAGGTCGTGGCCACCAGCGGCATCGTCACCGCACGCCGCAGCGCAGGCTTCTTCGTGCAGATGCCCGATGCCGAGGCCGATGGCGATCCGCGCACCTCCGAGGGCATCTACGTCTATACCGGCAGCGCGCCGCCGGCGGTGGCCGCGGTCGGCAACCGCGTCACCGTGCGCGGCACCGTGGCCGAATACGTGCCCAGCGCCGATCCGGCCCAGCCGCCGCTGACCGAAATCGTCTCCCCGGTGGTGAACCTGGAATCCACCGGCAATCCGCTGCCCGCCCCGGTGCTGCTGACCCCGCAGTTCCCGGATCCGGACGGGGCCTACGACCAGCTCGAGGCACTGGAAGGCATGCGCGTCACCGCCGACAGCCTGACCGTCAACACGCCCACCCTGGGCAACGTCAGCGAGGCCAGCGGCACGGGCAGCAGCAACGGCGTGTTCCACGTGGTGGTGACCGGCGTGGACCGTGGCTACCGCCGCCCCGGCGTGCAGATGCCCGACCCGCTGCCGGCCGGCTCGCCCAGCGACGTGCCGCGCTGGAACACCAACCCGCAGGTGCTGGCCGTGGGCAGCGCCGGACTCGGTGGCGAGCGCATCGACGTGGCCGCCGGCTGCGTGGTGCGCGGCGTCACCGGCCCGCTGGACTACAGCTTCCGCCGCTACACCATCTATCCCGAAGCCGCCCCGCAGGTGGAATGCGATGCCTCCACCGCGCCGCGCCCGGCACCGGTGCCGCAGGCCGACGACGTGAGCGTGGCCACCTACAACCTGCAGCGCTTCTTCGATGACCAGAACGATCCGGCCATCGGCGAGCCGGTGCTGACCAGCGCCGCCTACCAGGCCCGCCTCAACAAGGCCTCGCTGGCGGTGCGCGACTACCTGCACCTGCCCGACATCCTCGGCGTGGTCGAGATCGAGAACCTGGCGGTGCTGCAGACCCTGGCCGCGCGCATCAGCACCGATGCGGTAGCCAACGGCCAGCCGGATCCGGCCTACGCCGCCTTCCTGGTCGAGGGCAATGACGTGGGCGGCATCGACGTCGGCTTCCTGATCAAGAGCGCCGAGGTCGGCGCCGGGCTGCCGCGCGTGCAGGTGCAGCAGGCCCAGCAGATCGGCAAGGCCACCACCTGGACCGAGCCGGGTGGCGGCACCAGCCTGCTCAACGACCGCCCACCGCTGCTGGCCGAGGTGGTGGTGAACTTCGCCGACGGTCGCCAGCTGCCGCTGACCGCCATCGTCGTGCACCAGCGCTCGCTCAACGGTGCCGAGACCGACGACGCCTCCGGCGCCCGCATCCGCGCCAAGCGCCAGGCCCAGGCCGATTTCCTGGCCGGCGTGCTGCAGCAGCGCCAGCTCGCCAATCCGGGCGAGCACGTGCTGGTGATGGGCGACTTCAATGCCTTCGAGTTCAACGACGGCTACGTCGATGCGATGGGCACGGTCACCGGCCTGCCCAGCCCCGACGCGCAGACCGTGGTCGCCGGCGACGGCGTGGACCGGGTCGATCCGGACTACGACAACCTGACCTGGCTGCTGCCGCCGGACCAGAGCTACTCCTACGCCTACGACGGCAACGTGCAGTCGCTGGACCACATCCTGGCCAGCCAGGCGCTGATGCGCTCGCCGCTGCTGCAGGACCTGGCCATTGGCCATGCCCGCATCAACGCCGACTTCCCGGAGATCGCGCGCAACGATGCCAGCACCCCGAACCGCCTGTCCGACCATGATCCGACCGTGGTGCTCCTGAAGCTGCAGGTGCGCCGCCTGGCCGACCTCGGCGTGGCCGCCAATGCCGACGTGTACGAAGTGGCGGCCGGGCAGGATGCGGTGTTCGTGGTGGACGTGGACAACCACGGCCCGGATGCCGCCGCCCATGCAGCCGTGGGCTTTGCGCTGGACGCAGTGGTGGACGTGGAAGTGGCCGCCGCGGCGGGCTGGGATTGCGAAGCGCCGCAGGTCGATACCCGCACGGTGTTCAGCTGCACCACGCCCGGCCTGGCCAGTGGCGGCAGCGCGCGCTTCACCCTGCGCGTGCCGACCGACGTGGCGCTGGCCGGCAGCGAGCTGCCGCTGGCGGTGTCGGTGCGTTCGCAGACCGACGATCCGCAGCCGGGCAACGACACCGCCGAAGCCGAGGTGGTCATCACCGCCGTGCCGGCAGCCAACCTGGCCGTGGCGATCGACGGCCCGGCCAGCGTGCCGGCCACCCAGATCAGCGCCCAGTACCAGGTCACCGTGGCCAACCGCGGCAACGCGGCCGCGCTCTCGCCGGTGGTGCGGCTGGACGGCAACACCCTGGCCGCGACCGCCAGCGTCACCGCCCCGGACGGCTGGCAGTGCCGGAAGCAGGCGGCCAATGGCGGTGCGCGCGAGGTCGGCTTCACCTGCAGCAGCCGCCAGCCGCTGGCCGCCGGGGGCCAGGCGGTGTTCGCGCTCAGGGCCAACACCCGTCCGGCCCCGGCCGGCGGGGTGATCGTGGTCGAGGCGGCGGCCGGCTCGGCCAGCGCCGACGCCGACCCCAGCGACAACCAGGCCAGCTTCAGGACGCAGGCGGCATGCACCGGCCGCGGTTGCTGAATACGTACAGTTACTGGCTTCAACCGGGACGCGGCTTCGGCCGCGTCCTTTTTTGCGCGTTTTCGTGTTGCGGCGCAGGACGGCTTTTCGGGCGAGGTTACTTACCATGCCAATTCTTATCATTTGAAACCATCTGTAGAAGGTGCAGTCGGCAATGACGGTTTCCGCTCAGTTCCAAATCGAATACCTGCAGTACCTGGGGCCCGGCGGCACCCTCGTACGCGATGACCTGCCGCAGGCGCTGCGCGATCCGCGCGCCCTGCTGCCGATGTTCAAGCAGATGCTGCTGACCCGCGTTTTCGACAGCAAGGCCGTGGCCCTGCAGCGCACCGGCAAGCTCGGCACCTTCGCCTCCTGCCTCGGCCACGAGGCCGCCCACGTCGGCATCGGCGCGGCGATGAAGCACGGCGACGTGCTGGCCCCCAGCTATCGCGAGTACGGTGCGATGTTCATGCGCGGGGTGCGCCCGCGTGACGTGCTGATGTACTGGGGCGGCGACGAGCGCGGCAGCGACTACGACCGCGCCAGCGATGCCGCCAACGATTTCCCGATCTGCGTGCCGATCTCCACCCAGTGCCTGCATGCGGCCGGTTCGGCGCTGTCATTCAAGCTGCGCGGCATGGACCAGGTGGCCGTGGCCGTTTGCGGCGACGGCGGCAGCTCCAAGACCGACTTCTACGCCGCAGTGAACTCGGCCGGCGCCTACAAACTGCCGCTGATCCTGTGCGTGGTGAACAACGGCTGGGCGATCTCGGTGCCGCGTTCGGCCCAGACCGGTGCCGAAACCCTGGCCCAGAAGGGCCTGGCCGGCGGCCTGCACTGCCTGCAGGTCGACGGCAACGACCTGGTCGCGGTACTGGCGGCCATGAACGAGGCGCGCGAGCGCGCCCTGGCCGGCAACGGCGGCACCGTGCTGGAACTGCTGACCTACCGCCTGAGCGACCACACCACCGCCGACGACGCGCGCCGCTACCGCGACGATGCCGAGGTCAAGGACGCCTGGCAGCGCGAGCCGATGCTGCGCCTGCGCAAGTACCTGGTCGACCAGGGCGTGTGGAGCGAGGACGAGGAGAAGGCGTGGAACGCCGAGTGCTCCGCGCGCGTGGACGAGGAGGTCAACGCCTACCTCAACACGCCGGTGCAGCCGGTCGAAGCGATGTTCGACTTCCTCTACGCCGACCCGCCGCCGGACCTGCTGGCCCAGCGCGCCGAGGCCCTTGCCCTGGAGCAGCGCCATGGATGACATCAAGCGCAGCAATACCGAACCGCAGGCCGTGGACGCGGCCCACCACGCCGCCCATGCGCGCGGAGAAGAAACCATGACCGCTACGCCCATCACCCTGATCGAAGCCGTGACCCAGGCCCTGGCCTGGGAAATGGAACACGACCCGTCGGTGCTGGTGCTGGGCGAGGACGTCGGCGTCAACGGCGGCGTGTTCCGCGCCACCGCCGGCCTGCAGCAGAAGTTCGGGGCGCAGCGCGTGCTCGATACCCCGCTGGATGAAACGACCATCGCCGGCCTGACCATCGGCCTGGCCGCGCAGGGCATGAAGCCGGTGGCCGAAGCGCAGTTCGACGGCTTCGTCTACCCGATGGTCGACCACATCATCTGCCACGCCGCGCGCCTGCGTTACCGCACCCGTGGCCGCCTGCACTGCCCGATGGTGCTGCGCGTGCCGTGGGGTGGTGGCATCCGTGCGCCGGAACACCACAGCGAGGCCAACGAGGCGATCTTCACCAACGTCCCGGGCCTGCGCGTGGTGCTGCCGTCCAGCCCGCAGCGCGCCTACGGCCTGCTGCTGGCCGCGATCCGCGAACCGGATCCGGTGATCTACATGGAGCCCAAGCGCATCTACCGCCAGTACAAGGAAGTGGTCGCCAATGACGGCGAGGCACTGCCGCTGGACGTGTGCTTCGTGCTGCGCGACGGCACCGACGTGACCCTGGTGACCTGGGGCGCGCAGGTGAAGGAAGCACTGGAAGCGGCCGACAAGCTGGCCGGCGAAGGCATCAGCGCCGAAGTCATCGACGTGGCCACGCTGCGTCCGCTGGACTTCGACACCATTGCCGAGTCGGTGGCCAAGACCGGCCGCTGCGTGATCGTGCAGGAAGCGCCCAAGACCGCTGGTTTCGGGGCCGAGATCGCCGCGCGCCTGGCCGAACAGTCGATGTACGACCTGGTCGCCCCGGTCGAGCGCGTCACCGGCTACGACACCCACATCCCGCTGTTCCGCCTGGAAATGAAGTACCTGCCCAGCGTGGAGCGGATCGTCGCGGCGGCCAGGCGTGCGGTGGCGGCGGGCTGAGATGCGTGCACGACTGCTGAGTCCCTACCGCAGCCAGTACCCCAACCCGCTCCACTTCCGCACCGGCCAGATCGTCGAGCTGGGCGTGCGCGACGAGGAATGGCCGGCCTTCGCCTGGGTACGCACCGCCGACAACAGCGCCGGCTGGGCCCCGGTGGCCTGGCTGCGCCTGCTCGACGACGGCCGCGCCGAGGCACTGCGCGACTACACCGCGCGCGAGCTGGACGTGGACAGTGGCGAGATGGTCAAGCTGCACCATGAACATGGCGGCTGGTGGTGGTCCGAACGCGCCGATGGGGCGCAGGGCTGGCTGCCGGCACGCGACCTTGAATTGCTGGAAGAGAACTGCAAATGAGCCAGACCAAGAACTTCAACCTGCCCGACCTGGGCGAAGGCCTGCCGGACGCGACCATCGTCGAGTGGTTCGTCAAGGAAGGCGATGTGATCAGGCTCGACGAGCCGCTGGTGTCGATGGAAACGGCCAAGGCCGTGGTCGAGGTGCCCTCGCCGGTCTCGGGCAAGGTGCTGAAACTGGCCGGCGCGGCGGGCGACATCGTCGTCACCGGGCACATGCTGGCGCAGTTCGAGATCGACCCGAACCTGCCGCAGCGCGCCGAGGGCCAGGACACCGGCCACCACCACGGCGCCACCCCGAGCACCGGTGAGACGGCCGCCGCGCAACCGGAGAAGGTTGTTGCTTCGGACGAGGGCGGCGAGATCGCCAAGCCGGCCGGCGAGCGCGAGGATGAAGGCACCGTGGTCGGGGCGATGGTCAGCTCCAACGCCGTGCACGCCGAACAGGCCGTCGCCGTGGGCGGGGTCAAGGCGATGCCGGCGGTGCGTGCGATGGCGCGCAAGCTCGGCGTGGACCTGGCACTGGTGCGCGCCACCGGCGCCGACGGCGCGGTGACCATGAACGACGTCAAGCAGGCCGCCGCCAATGGCAGCGCCCGCATTGGCAGTGCCCCGGCGCGTGCTACCGCCCCGGCCGCGGCCAGCGTTGCCGCCGCACCGGCACCAGCATCAGCCCGCCAGGAAGCCACGCGTACGCCGCTGTCGGCCGCCGGCAAGCCGATGCGCACCCAGCCGCCGGGCGTGGTCGCCAAGGGCCAGCCGGAAGCGCTCAAGGGCGTGCGCCGCAACATGGCACGGGTGATGGCCGATGCGCACAGCAAGGTGGTGCCGACCACGCTCAACGACGATGCCGACATCCATGCCTGGGAACCGGGCAACGACGTCACCGCGCGCCTGGTCCGTGCCATCGTGCGCGCCTGCCAGGCGGTACCGGCGATGAACGCCTGGTTCGACGGCGACAACCTCACCCGCACCCTGCACGCGCAGGTCGACGTGGGCATCGCCGTGGACACCGACGATGGCCTGTTCGTGCCGGCGCTGCGCAATGCCGACATGCTCGATGCCCGCGGCGTGCGCGAGGGGGTCAATCGCCTGCGCCAGCAGGTCGAGGACCGCTCGATCGCCCCGTCCGAACTGGCCGGCTACACCATCAGCCTGTCCAACTTCGGCATGTTCGCCGGCCGCTACGCCACCCCGGTGGTGGTCCCGCCGTGCGTGGCCATCGTTGGCGCCGGGCGTGCGCGCTTCCAGCTCACGCCGGTGATGGGCGGGGTGGAAACGCACAAGGTGATCCCGCTTTCGGTGACCTTCGACCACCGCGCCTGCACCGGCGGCGAGGCCGCGCGCTTCCTGCGCGCGATGCTCGACGACCTCGCGCTGGCGCGCTGATCGACCCGCACCGGGCCCGGCTTTCGATTGAAGGCCGGGCCTTTTTTGTTCGTGCGCGCCGGCAGCGGCACGCCTCCCCGCCACCTGCGCCCGACCCGTAACCCTCGCCTTCACTGACGGGTTATTGTGTTGGCCCGCTCCGCATTGACCGCACCGATGCCCGCCAATCCCATCGCTCCAGATCCATCGGCCACCCAGCTCGGCCACGCGCTCAAGCCCCGCCAGCTGATCATGATGGGCCTGGGCAGCGCGATCGGCGCCGGCCTGTTCCTGGGCTCGGGCGTGGGGGTGCAGGCCGCCGGTCCGGCGGTGCTCATTTCCTACCTGGTCGCCGGCGCGCTGGTGATCATCGTGATGAATGCCCTGGGCGAAATGGCCGCGGCCAAGCCGGCCAGCGGCGCGTTCTCGGTGTACGCCGCCGATGCGATGGGCCCGACTGCCGGCGCCACCGTCGGCTGGCTGTGGTGGGTACAGCTGGTGATCGTGATCGCCGCCGAGGCGGTGGGCGCGGCCGGGTTGCTGGCCACGGTGTGGCCGCAGCTCTCGGTGCCGGCGATCTCGCTGACCTTCATGGTCGTGTTCACCGCGATCAACCTGCTGGGCGTGCGCAACTTCGGCGAGTTCGAGTTCTGGTTCGCCATCCTCAAGGTGGTGGCGATCATTGCCTTCATCCTGATCGGCATCGCGCTGCTGCTGGGCCTGCTGCCCAACGTGACCTCGCCGGGCCTGTCCAACGTGTTCGACCACGGCGGCTTCGCGCCCAAGGGGCTGGCCGGCATCGGCGCGGCGCTGCTGGTGGTGGTGTTCGCGTTCGGTGGCACCGAGATCGTGGCCGTGGCCGCGGCCGAAACCCAGGACCCGGAGCGCAGCATCGCCCGCGCGATCCGCACCGTGGCCTGGCGCATCCTGGTGTTCTACATCGGTTCGATCAGCGTGATCATCGCCGTGGTGCCGTGGACCAGCGAGGCGCTGAAGTCGCCGTTCGCCGCGGTGCTGCAGGTGGCCAACATCCCCGGCGCGGCCACCGCGATCACCCTGGTGGCGGTCATCGCCCTGCTCTCGGCGCTCAATGCCAACCTGTACGGCGCCTCGCGCATGATCTTCTCGCTGGCCCAGCGCGGCGAGGCGCCGCGCCTGCTCGGCGCCACCAACCGCCACCTGGTGCCGGTGATGGCGGTGCTGGCCAGCGTGCTGTTCGGCTTCGTCGCCACCGCGCTGGAGCTGCGCTTCCCCAACCGCGTGCTGCCGGTGCTGCTGAACATCGTCGGCTCGACCTGCCTGCTGGTGTGGACGATCTCGCTGCTGGCGCAGCTGATCCTGCGCAACCGCGCGAACCGCGACGGCACCCCGCTGCCGTTCCGGATGGCCGGCTATCCGTACCTGACGGTGATCGCGCTGGCGATCCTGGGCCTGATCTTCGCCCTGCTGCTGTCCGCGCCGGAGACCCGCCTGCAGTTCCTGTCGATGGCCGCGCTGACCGCGGTGATCGCCACCATCAGCGCCGTCGCCCGCCGCCTGCGCAGGCCCTGAGCCGGCGGCCGGGAAACCGGCCCGCGGTCACGGAAATACCCGGGCGCAGGGGCTTTCTGCGCCGCGCTTGACCTATGTCATGTCGTCCACGTGGGCGCTGCCGGACCATCGCCGTGTCGAAACACGATGCTGCGAGGAACCCCACGATGTTGACTGCTGCACAACGCGACCTGGTCAAGGCCACCATTCCGCTGCTGGAAACCGGCGGCGAGACTCTCACCCGGCATTTCTACGGGATCATGCTCGGCGAGCACGCCGAGGTGCGGGCGCTGTTCAACCAGGCCCACCAGGCCAGCGGCAACCAGGCCCGGGCGCTGGCCAATGCGGTGCTGATGTACGCCAAGCACATCGACCGGCTGGAGGCCTTGGGCCCGCTGGTCGGCCAGATCGTGGCCAAGCACGTCGCCCTGCAGGTGCTGCCCGAGCATTATCCGATCGTCGGCAGTTGCCTGCTACGTGCGATCCGCGAGGTACTGGGCCCGGACGTGGCCACCGACGAGATCATCGATGCCTGGGCCGCCGCCTACCAGATGCTGGCCGACCTGCTGATCGGCGCCGAGGAACAGGTCTACGCCGCCAATGAGCGCGCGCCGGGCGGCTGGCGCGGCGGCCGCGAATTCCTGGTCAGCGACAAGGTGCGCGAGAGCGCGGAGATCATCTCCTTCCACCTGCGCCCGGCCGATGGCGGCGCGGTGGTGGACTTCCTCCCCGGCCAGTACATCGGCCTGCGGCTGGTGCTCGATGGCAAGGAGGAGCGCCGCAACTATTCGCTGTCGCAGGCGCCCAACGGCCGCAGCTACCGCATCAGCGTCAAGCGCGAAGCCGGTGGCCGCGTCTCCAACCACCTGCATGACCAGGTCCAGGTCGGCGATACGCTGGAGCTGTTCGCCCCGGCCGGCGATTTCGTGCTGCAGCCCGGCGACAAGCCGCTGGTGCTGATCAGCGCCGGCGTCGGCATAACCCCGACCCTGCCGATGCTCGACCACGCGCTGGCCAGCGGTCGCCCGGTGCACTTCATCCACTTCGCCCGCAACGGCCAGGTGCACGCCTTCCGCGAGCTGATCGAGCGCCACCAGCAGGCCCACCCGCAGTTGCGCAGCCACGTGTGCTACAGCGAGCCGGCCGGCAATGACGACGCCCCGGCCACCGGCTTCATCCGTCGCGAGCTGCTGGAACAGTGGCTGCCGGCCACGCGCGACGTCGACGCCTACTTCCTCGGTCCCAAGCCGTTCATGGCCGCGACCAGGAGGCTGCTGCGCGAACTGGGCGTGCCCGAGGCGCAGAGCCGCTACGAGTTCTTCGGCCCGGCCGCGGCGCTGGACGCGGCCTGAGTCCTGACGATGCCGGCGCGGGCAACCGCGCCGGCATCTTCGTGTGCGGCGCCACTGGCGGGCCGTGCTCCATGTACGGATACTCGCCGCACCCGGACCGGGCCCCATCCCCCATGAACATCCTTGCCGTCCTCGCCGCCGCCGTCTGCAGCTTCCTGCTCGGCGGGCTTTGGTATTCACCGGCCCTGTTCGGTCCGCACTGGGTGGCCGAAAACGGCGGCGCGATCCAGCAAGGCCACCCGGCGCGGGTGTTCGGGTTAGCCTCGTGTTCTCGCTGGTGGCCGCGTTTTCCTTTGCCTGGTGGCTGGGTCCGGCACCCTCACTGCCCACGGCGCTGGCCAGCGGCGCGGTGGCCGGCTTCGGCCTGGTCGCCGCCAGCTTCGGCATCAACTACCAGTTCGCCCAGCGCAGCATCGTGCTGTGGCTGATCGACGGCGGGTACCACACGGTGCAGTTCCTGCTGTTCGGCCTGGTCCTGGGCCTGTGGCACTGAGCTGACGGTCAGGCCGGATCGGCCGGCAGGTTCGCCGCCAGCCAGCGCTCGACCGTCGTGGTCACGCCCAGCCTGGCCGGCACGGTCAAGGCCGCCGCGCGGGCAAAGGCGTCGGCGCAGCGGATGAACTCCTGCCGTGCCACGCGCTGGGCCTGCTGCACCGTGGACTGCTGGCGGCGCAGCTGCACGATCTGCAGTGACGGCCGGCCGGGCGCCGCGAACTTCTGGTAACGGCGCAGCTCGTCGGCCACCAGGCCCACGTCCACGCTGGTCGCATCGACCCGTTGCCGCGCCTGCAGCAGGGCCAGCAATGCATTGCCGGCAGCTGTAGGTGCATGACCACCGCCCGCCGTCTGCAGCAGTTCCAGCCCGGCCAGCGTCGACGCCGCCGGATCGGCGGCCTGCAGCTGCGCCAGGAAGCCGGCATGGGCGAAAGCGGCAGGAGTCTGCATGTCGGGCACCACGGGAAGGAGGCCGCGCACTGTACGCGGCGACCCGGGCCGCGTCACCTAGTCCCGCCGAGGTGCTCTCAGCCAATGACCCGCTTGAACGGTGGCAGCGCGTCGATGATGCGCTTGCCGTAGCGGCGGGTGAGCAGGCGCGAGTCCAGGATCACCACCCGCCCGGTATCGGTGGAGGTGCGGATCAGGCGCCCGGCGAACTGGGTCAGCGTGCGCAGCGCGTGCGGGATCGCGATCAGGTTGAACGGGTTCAGTCCGCGGCTTTCGAACCATTCGCTCAGGGTCGAGGTCTGCGGATCGGTCGGCACCGCGAACGGCACCTGGGTGATGACCACGGTGGTGCAGGCCTCGCCCGGCAGGTCCAGGCCCTCGCCGAAGGAGTTGAGCCCGAACAGCACCGAGCCCTCGCCCGCCGTGGTGCGGCGGATGTGCTCGTCGATCATCCTCTGCTTCGCCCCCTCGCCCTGCACCAGCACGCGCTCGCGCCGGCGCGAGGGCAGCAGCGAGGCCACCTTCTCCATCTTCCAGCGCGAGGTGAACAGCACCATCGAGCCCTTGTCCCAGTCCAGCTCGCGCTCGAGGTACTTGGCCACCTCGAGCGGATGGCGCTCGCGGTCGTCCGGCGTCACCGGGAATGGCGGCACCACCAGCTCGGCCTGGTTGGGCAGGTCGAACGGCGAGGCCAGCGATACCATCTCCGCGTCGTCGGGCAGGCCGTTGTCGATGGCCAGCGACTGGAAGTCACCACCGCCGGTCAGCGTGGCCGAGGTCATCACCACCGAGTCGACCTCGTCCCACAGCAGCCTGCGCAGCACCTGTGCGGCCGACACCGGCGAGCAGTGCAGCACCAGGTCGCCGTCGCGCGAGAGGGTGATCCAGCGCGCCATCGGCGGCTGCCCCTCCTTGTCCTCGCGCCGCCAGCCGGCCCACAGCGCGTACTGCTGCTCGATCATTTCCAGCGCCATGCCGAGGTTGCGCTGCAGCCGCTCGCGCGCCGGATCGTCCGGCTTGCCCTTGGCCACGGCCGAGGCCGCGGCGGTGGCCCAGTTGAGCAGGGTGCGGGTTTCCTCGCCCAGTTCCTCGATCGCCGGCATCCAGTCGTCGGGCAGGCGGCCGTTGGCGGCGCGCCACAGCGGCTCGCGCTCGGAAGGGTCCGGTCGCCATGCCCGCTCGATTTCCAGGCGGAACGCCTTGAGCAGCTTGCTGATTCGCGTCGCGCAGTCGATCGCCTCGTTCGGATGCAGGTTGCCGATGCGCTCCTTGTCCACCGCGCGGTAGGCGCCGGCGATCAGGATCTGCAGGCGCCCGGTGCGCTTGGCCATCTCGTCCAGCGCCAGGCTGGCCGCGCCCTGGTCGATGGCGACGTTGCCAATGTGGTGGCCTTCGTCCAGCACCACCAGCATGTCCCCGGGCGGGGCGATCAGCGGCTGGCCGTTGTCGCTGTCGCCGATCGACAGGGCCGACAGCAGCAGCGCGTGGTTGGTCACCACGATCTGCGCATCGCGCACGCTGTTGCGCGAGCGCAGCACCGCGCACTGCGCCGAGTATGCGCAGCGGCGGCCGGCACAGCCCGAGGCCGGGGTGGTGATGCGACTGCGCAGGGCCGGGCTCACCTGCTCCGGGGCGTTGTCCAGGTCGCCATCCCACTTGCCCGAGGTGAAGGCCTGGCTCAGGCGCTGGGCGACGTCCATCTCGATCGGCGCCAGCGGGCGGTCGTACAGCGGCGCCTCGTCCTCGAACATGCCGCCCTGCGCGCCCTCGCCCTGCGCCTCGGCGGCGTTGCGCGTGCACAGGTAGCGGGTGCGGCCCTTGGCCAGGGCCACGGTGGCCTGCAGCCCGGTGGCCTTGAGGAAGTTGGGGATGTCGCGCTCGAACAGCTGCGACTGCAGGGCCACGGTGCCGGTGCTGATCAACAGCTTCTTCTTCGTCGCCAGCGCGATCGGCACGCCGGCGGTCAGGTAGCCCAGGCTCTTGCCGACGCCGGTCGGTGCCTCGACCACACCGACGCCGCCGCTGCGGGCCAGCGCGCGCGAGACCACGCCGATCATCTGGCTCTGCGAGCGGCGGGTGCTGAAACCGGGCGTGTTTGCCTGCAGGGCGGCGTAGGCCTCGCGGATGCCGGCCTTGAGCGCGTCATCCAGCTGCCGCGGTGCTTCGACTTTCTCGGTCACGCCGGTGTACTGCCTGCATCGTTCATCGGCGGCCATTTTCTCATGCCCGCCGCGCCTTCACGGCAACCGGTTCAGACAGGGCGATCGCCCGGCACGGCCCGCAGCGCACGCACCAGCGCCCAGCCCAGCATCACGAAGGCCAGCGCCCGGCCCAGCGCCACCATGGCGTGCACGCCCAGCACCGCGCTGTTGAGCGTACGCAGCATCTCCATCCGGCCGGTGCCCACGAACAGCACCGGCAGCACGGTCATCACCGCGTCCAGCACGGTGCACAGCATCAGGATCGCCAGCCCGGCCATCGCCACGCTGCGCGGCCGGCTGCGCGGTCCGCCCATCAGCATGGCCAGCGCGATTGCCAGCGCGATCATCGTCGGCAGGTGGTAGCCCACTGCCACCAGCAGGCTCACCGTCGTCGTATTGCCCATCGATCCGCCTCAGTCCGCGCCGACCAGCACCGCGTCGCGCTCGCGCAGCATCGCGTAGACCGCATCGGTCTGCGGGCGCACGCCGTGCCACTGCTGGAAGCTCTCGGCGGCCTGCTCGACCAGCATGCCCAGGCCATCGACGCTGTTGCGGCAGCTGGCCGCGCGCGCCCAGGCCAGGAACGGGATCGCCGCGTCGCCGTAATTCAGGTCCACCGCCGTGGTCATGCTGTTGACCAGCGACAGCGGCAGGTTGAATGCACCCCCCTGGCGAGCGCTGGAGGTGGCGTTGACGATCAGCTCAAAGTCGCCCTGGTTGCGCAGGTCATCCCAGTACTGCGAGGTGACGCGGCCCGGCTCGCCCATCGCATCGACCAGCGCGTCGGCCTTTTCCGGCGTGCGGTTGACCACGACCATCTCCAGGATGCCGGCATCGAGCAGGGCCGGGGCCACGCCGCGCGCGGCACCACCGGCGCCCAGCAGCAGCACGCGGCGCCCGCGCAGGTCCAGGCCGTGGCGGCCAGTGAGGTCGCGTACCAGGCCGGCGCCATCGGTGTTGTCGCCGTGCCAGCGGTCGCCCTTGCGCAGCAGGGTGTTGACCGCACCGGCCCGCTGCGCGCGCGAAGTGGTGCTCGAACACAGGGCGAAGGCGGCCTGCTTGTGCGGCAGGGTCACGTTGGCACCGACCCCACCATCGGCGGCAAACGCCTCGAGCGCGGCGGCGAAACCGTCCGGCGCCACCTCGATGGCGCGGTAGTCCACCGCGATGCCTTCGGCGGCGCCGAACGCGGCGTGGATCCGCGGCGATTGCGAATGGGCGATCGGCTGGCCAAACACCGCATGGCGTGCTGCACTCATGTTGCTCCTCCGCATGTCCTAGACTGACGCGCTCCCGCCAATGGAGCCCCGGATGCGGACCCCATCGCTGCTGCTCGCGCTTTCAGCGAGTCTACTCCCTGCCCCGGTGGCCTCGGCGCTGTCCGAGTACGGCATCGAGGGCATGGGCGTGGTTTCCACCCGTGCCAACGAAAGCCGCGCCAGCATTTCGGCCGACGGCCAGCGCATTGTCTGGGCCAGCGACCGCGAGGGCGGTGCCGGCGGCTGGGACCTGTGGCAAGCCACGCTGCGCGATGGCCGCTGGAGCGAGCCCAGGGCGTTGCCGTTGAATTCGGCCGCCGACGAGTTCGACCCGTTCCTCAGTGCCGATGGCCGCTGGCTGTACTTCGCCTCCAACCGCCGTGGCGGCCAGGGCGGCAGCGACCTGTACCGCGCCGCGTTCGATGGCCGCGACTACGGGCCGGTGCAGTCACTGGGGAGGGCGGTCAACAGCCGCGGCGACGAACGCGCGCCGAGCCTGGACCTGGACGGCCAGCGTCTGCTGTTCGCCAGCAATGGCCACGGCGGCGCAGGCGGCCATGACCTGCTCCAGTCACGCTGGCAGGGCACGGCCTTCGCCGCGCCGGTGGCCGTCGCCGGGATCAATACCGCCGACGACGAGATTGATGCGGCATGGTTGGGCAACGGCCGGGCGCTGGTCGTGGCCCGCGCCACCGGCGGGCAGCAGGCGGCCCCGCAGCTGTGGCTGGCGCAGTGCGCCGACGGCGGGTACGCCGGGGCGCAGCCGCTGGCGCTGTCGTTCAACACCGCCGAAGGCCGCACCACCGGCCCCGTGGTCGATGCCTCCAGGCCAACCGAGCTGCTGGTCGCCGGCAGTGCCCGCGCGCCCAGGGCCGGCGGGCTGGACCTGTACCGGATGCGGGCCCCGGCTGCCAGCGGCAGTGACGACTGCCGCTGAGCTCAGCGCTGGGACTGCAGCAGCGCCTGGCGGCGCTGCGCGTATTCGGCCTCGCTGACCACGCCGCGGCCCTTGAGCTGGTCCAGCTCGTGCAGCGCGGCCTCGACCTGGGGCGGCAGCGGCGACTGCTCGCGCAGCCGCGCCGCGGCCGAATGCAGCGGCGCAGGACGGCGCGAGGCACGGACGATGGCGTAGATCACGCCGCCGACCACGATCACGAAGGCCGACAGGCCGATCACCACCACGGTGAAGTGGTACAGGCTCAGGCTGCCCACGCTCAGCCCCCGCGCAGCCAGCGCGCGATCTGCGGTGCGTAGTAGGTCAGCACGCCATCGGCACCGGCCCGCTTGAAACCGATCATGGTTTCCATCACGCACTTCTTCTCGTCCAGCCAGCCATTGGCGGCCGCGGCCTTGAGCATCGCGTACTCGCCACTGACGTGGTAGGCGAAGGTCGGTACGCCGAACTCGGTCTTCACCCGGCGCACCACGTCCAGGTACGGCATGCCCGGCTTGACCATGACCATGTCCGCGCCCTCCTCCAGGTCCAGCGCGATCTCGCGCATCGCCTCGTCGGAGTTGGCCGGATCCATCTGGTAGGTCTTCTTGTCGGCCTTGCCGAGGTTGCCGGCGCTGCCCACCGCATCGCGGAACGGGCCGTAGAACGCCGAGGCGTACTTGGCCGAGTAGGCCATGATCCGCACGTTGATGTGGCCGGCGTCATCCAGCGCCTGGCGGATGGCGCCGATACGGCCGTCCATCATGTCCGAGGGCGAGACGATGTCCACGCCGGCGGCGGCATGGCTCAGCGACTGCCTGACCAGCGCCTCGACGGTGATGTCGTTGAGCACGTAGCCGCGCTCGTCGATGATCCCGTCCTGGCCGTGGGTGGTGTAAGGATCCAGCGCCACGTCGGTCATCACCCCCAGCTCGGGGAAGCGCGACTTCAGCGCGCGCACCGCACGCTGCGCCAGACCGTTGTCGTCCCAGGCCGCGGCGGCGTCGAGCGACTTTCCGGTCGGGTCGATCACCGGGAACAGGTCGATCACCGGCACGCCCAGTTCCAGCGCCTGCTCGGCCTCGCGCAGCAGCTCGTCGATTGACATGCGGTCCACGCCCGGCATCGAGGCCACCGGCGTGCGGCCAGGCAGCTCGTGGACGAACACCGGCCAGATCAGGTCGTCGGTGGTGAAGGTGTTCTCGCGCATCAGCCGGCGCGAGAACTCGTCATGGCGCATGCGCCGCGGACGGTAGTGGGGATGGATCATGGAACGCTCCGGATTCGGGAAGGGCGGCCAGCGGCGCCTCTCCCGGCCGGAGCGGCGGCCCGGCCCGCGGAGCGGGAGCGTGGTGCCAGCAGGACGGATCAGGGCGGCGGTGCAGGCCAACGGGAGGTCATCCCGACCCGGCCATTCTACGCCCCGGGGCGAAACCATCCCTGATCGTGCCGCCGGCAAGGCAGTCCTCCCGCCTGCCGGTCAGGGCTCAGATGATGCCGCCGCCCAGGCTCAGGCGGATCACGCCGACCACGATCACCACCACGTTGAGCAGCAGGCCTGCCTTGGCGCGGCCACGACGCTGCTCGTGGGTGAACAGCATGGCGATGGCGCCCAGCAGCGCGCCGACCGCGGCAAACGGAATCAGGAACCAGTTGCCCCAGCCCAGCAACGGGATGAAGGCCAGCACCATCCACAGCAGTGCCACGATGCCCCACAACAGGCTGATCAGCCCCATGACGTGTCTCCCTGTCCTTGTCGAAATGCCGCACAGCTTGCCCGTCACGGTGTGCACGCGGTTTCACGGCATCGCCATCACGGAGGCCCGCGCTACCATCGCCGCGCGGGTTGGCCGGCGATTCAGTGGCCACCCGGGATGATCCGCTTCCGTCCGCTGGCGAGGGGTGTGCCATGGAGTTCCGAATTGCAGCTGTCCTGGGACTGGCGCTGGTCGCCAGCGGGTGTGCCAGTACCTCCAAGGTCATGCTCGGGCAGGCGCGTGCGCCGGTCGACCCGGCCGTGGTGCAGGTCTATTCGACGCCGCCGGCCGGCAGCATCGAGATTGCCCAGCTCGAATCGGCCAGCGGCGTGGGCTTTGGCACCCAGGGCCAGACCGATGCCGCGGTGGCGCGGCTCAAGCGCGAGGCCGCCGCACTGGGCGCCAATGGCGTGGTGCTGATGGGCGTGGGCTCGGGCGGCTCTCCCGTCAGCCTCGGCGTGGGCGGTGGCAGCTATGGCCGCCACGGCGGCGGCGGGCTCAGCGTGGGTATCCCGACCCAGCAGAAGCGCGCGGCCGGCATCGCGATCTGGGTGCCGCCGGGCGCACGGGCCGAACCCCAGCCGGCCGACTGAGCCGGA
Source organism: Stenotrophomonas sp. Marseille-Q4652 (assembly GCF_916618915.1). Classification (NCBI taxonomy): domain Bacteria; kingdom Pseudomonadati; phylum Pseudomonadota; class Gammaproteobacteria; order Lysobacterales; family Lysobacteraceae; genus Stenotrophomonas; species Stenotrophomonas sp. Marseille-Q4652. The sequence continues at coordinate 2,900,857 of NZ_CAKAKE010000001.1, read as the reverse complement.
CAGGAAAAGTGAAAGGGCGCCCGCGGGCGCCCTTTCTTCTTCCGTGGTGACAGCACCGGCTCAGGGCTTGAGGCAGCGCCCCAGGAATTCCTCGGCCACGCGGTAGCGGTGCAGCGCGTTGGCGCCGGACAGGCCGTGCTTGGCGCCCGGGTAGGTCATCAGCTCGAACGGGTGGCCGCGCTTCTGCAGCCCGCTCATCAGCGCGGTGGAGTTGGAGAACAGCACGTTGTCGTCGGCCATGCCGTGGATCAGCAGCAGGCGGCTGCGCAGGCCGTCCAAGTGGGTCTCGATGCGCGCCTCGCGGTAGCCGGCCTCGTTGCCGGCCGGCAGGCCCATGTAGCGCTCGGTGTAATGGGTGTCGTACAGCCCCCAGTCGGTGACCGGTGCGCCGGCCACGCCGCAGGCGTAGTGGTCCGAGGCCTTGGCCAGCAGCATCAGGGTCATGTAGCCGCCGTTGGACCAGCCGTGCACGCCGATCCGCGCCGGGTCCACCCACGGCTGGCCCTTGAGCCATTCCACGCCCTTGAGCTGGTCGGCCACCTCCACCGTGCCCTGCACGCCGTACAGCGCGCCGCCGAAGTCACGGCCGCGGCGCGGCGTGCCGCGGTTGTCCAGCGAGAACACCACGTAGCCCTGCTGCGCCAGGTACTGGTTGAACAGGTGGTCGCCACGGCCGGGCCAGGCATTGCTCACGGTCTGCGAGGCCGGGCCGCCGTAGACATAGACCACCACCGGGTACTTGCGCGCCGGGTCGAAGCCGGCCGGGCGGGTCAGGCTGTAGTGCAGTTCGGTGCGGCCATCGGCGGCGGTGAGGGTGCCGAACTCGACCGGGCGCTGCGCGTCGCGGTAGCGCGCATACGGGTGCTTGGGATCGGCCAGGTCATTGTCGACGAGGGTGGCGATCTTTTCGCCATTGGCGCGGTACAGCTCGATCTGCGGCGGCGTGGTCGCGTTGGACCAGCTGTCGACGTAGACGCTGGCGTTGCGCGCGAAGCTGGCCGAATGCATGCCCGGCTGCGTGGACAGGCGCTGGATGCCGCCCTTGCCGGACAGGTCCACGGCCAGGATCTGGCTCTCCAGCGGGGTATCGATGCCGGCGCGGAAGTAGACCTTGCCCGCGGCCTCGTCCACGGCCAGCAGTTCGTCCACCGGCCAGTTGCCCGAGGTCAGCGGCACCAGCTTGCGGCCGTCCTCGCTGGCCAGGTACAGGTGCTGGAAGCCGCTGCGCTCGGACGACCAGACGAAGCGGCCATCGTCGAGGAAGCGCAGGCTGTTGTGCAGCGGCACCCAGGTCCTGCTGGTCTCGGTGGCCAGCACGCGCTGGGCGCCAGTGGCCAGGCTGGTTTCCACCAGTTCCAGGCGCTTCTGGTCGCGGCTCTGGCGCTGGAAGGTCAGCCGCTGCGGGCCGCGCCAGTCGACGCGGGCCAGGTAGATGTCGGTTTCCTTGCCCAGATCGATCCAGGCCGGGGTCGCACCCTCGCGCGGGGCGATCACGCCCAGCTTCACCAGTACGTTCGCATCGCCGGCAGCGGGGTACCGCTGTTCGATCACCTCGACGCGGTCGGCATACATCTCGTAGCGCTTCTGCACCGGCACCGGCGATTCGTCGATGCGGGCAAAGGCGATGGCCGAATCATCCGGCGCCCACCAGTAGCCGGTGTGGCGGTCCATCTCCTCGTCGGCGACGAACTCGGCCACGCCGTTGCCGATGGTCGCGCTGCCGTCGTCGGTCAGCTGCAGTTGCCGGCCGCTGGCCAGCTCGATCACCCACAGGTTGCGGCCGCGCACGAAGCTGACGAAACCGCCCTTGGGCGAGAGCTTGGCGTCGGTGGCAAAGCCCTCGCCGTGGGTGAGCTGGCGCACTGCCTCACGGCCGCTCCTGTCCAGGTCATACAGGTACAACTCGCCGCCGAGCGGGAACAGCAGGCGGCGCGCGTCCGGCGCCCACTGGTAATCGACGATGCCGCTGAGCGCGGCAATGCGCTGGCGCTCGCGCCGCGCCTTCTCCTCGTCGCTGAGGGTTTCCTCGCCCGGCATCACCACCTTGGAGTCGACCAGCACCCGCGTCTGGCCGCTGGCGATGTCGTATTCCCACAGGTCCAGCTGGTTGCGGTCGGCGTCCTTGCCACGCAGGAAGGTCACCCGCGAACCGTCGGGCGCCACCTTGGGCTTCATCAGGGTCGGGCCGGACAGCGGCGCGCTGCCGGTGATGGCCTCGAGCGTGAGTTTCTCGGCGTGGGCGGCGGTACTGGTGGCGAGCATGAGCAGGATCGAGGCAAACAGGTGGCGCATGGAAACTCCCGGCGAGGACGCGGACCCGGCCGTGCCGGGGCCCGCCATCCTAACCAAGCCAGCCGCGCGGTACAGCCGCGCTCAGCGCTTGCCGGTGCCGAACAGCTGCCTGCGCTCTTCCTCGGTCAGCGGCTTGCCGGCGTTGGGATTGACCTGCCTGGTCAGCGCATACGCGCGCTGGGTGGCCGGACGCGCGGCGATGGCCTGGTGCCAGCGCCTGAGGTGCGGGAAGGCGTCGAAGTCCACCGGCAGCTTGTCGTAGGCGCCGATCCACGGATAGCTGGCCATGTCGGCGATGCTGTATTCGTCGCCGCCCAGGAACTCTGCCTCGGACAGGCGCTTGTCCATCACCCGGTGCAGGCGCCGCACCTCGCTGTCGTAGCGCTCGATGGCATAGGGAATGCGCTCGGGCGCGTAGACGTTGAAATGGCCCATCTGCCCGCTCATCGGCCCCAGCCCGGCCATCTGCCACATCAGCCACTGGTTGACCTGCACCTTCTGCCGCAGGTCGCTGCCGAAGAAGCGCCCGGTCTTGTTGGCCAGGTAGACCAGGATCGCGCCGGACTCGAACACGCTGATCGGCTCGCCGCCATCGGCCGGGGCGTGGTCGACGATGGCCGGCATCTTGTTGTTCGGGGCGATGGACAGGAAGCCGGGCTCGAACTGGTCGCCCTTGCCGATGTTCACCGGCTTGAGCGTGTAGGGCAGCCCGGTTTCCTCAAGGAACAGGGTGATCTTGTGGCCATTGGGGGTGGGCCAGTAGTACAGGTCGATCATCAGGAACGCTCCGTCCAGACACGGTATTGCAGTGTATGCGAGCCGTCCCGGGTCCCATGCCCGGTTGCTGGAACGGTGCTTCTTGGCAGGCCCCCGGCCGGCCGTTACCCTGCGCGCACCCTTTCGCAGCGCAGCATCCCCATGTCCCTACCCAAGCCCCTGAGCCCGCTGTCCACCCTGATCTTCGCCTCGCGCTGGCTGCAGCTGCCGCTGTACCTGGGCCTGATCCTGGCGCAGTGCGTCTACGTGTTCCTGTTCGGCAAGGAACTGTGGCACCTGATCCACGACGCCCCGGCGATGGGCGAGCAGCAGATCATGCTGATCGTGCTGGGCCTGATCGACGTGGTGATGATCTCCAACCTGCTGGTGATGGTGATCGTCGGTGGCTATGAGACCTTCGTCTCGCGCCTGGGCCTGGAAGGCCACCCGGACCAGCCGGAGTGGCTGAGCCACGTCAACGCCTCGGTGCTCAAGGTCAAGCTGGCGATGGCGATCATCGGCATCTCCTCGATCCACCTGCTCAAGACCTTCATTGCCGCCGGCACCCTCACCGGCCTGCCGTTCTGCCCGCCGGAACTGATCGCCACGGCCGCCTCCAACATCGGCGCGGCCCGCTGTTCGGCGCTGACCACCGACGGCGTGCTGTGGCAGACCATCATCCATGTGGTGTTCATCGCCTCGGCCATCGGCATCGCCTGGACCGACAAGCTGATGGCCAACGGTTCGCACAAGGCGCACCACGCCCACCACTGACGAATCGTGACCGCCATCACCTTTCAAGGTTGATGGCGCTGGCACCTCGTCCATGCAGGGGTGGCAATGCTAGATTGCCCTCCTGCCCCCAGGCCCCGGCGTCGTCGGGAAACGTCGCCGGAAACGGCCTGGTCGCAAATTCCACACGCATCTTCGGTTCCAAGGGGGAGTTAGATGTCGCACGTCATGACCAAGGGAAGGGTGCACCTGCTCGCGCCCGCATTGCTGCTGGGCCTGCTGGCCGCCTGCTCGAAGGACGAGCCGGCCGCACCGGCCGCCGCGCCGGGCGCCGCCAACAACGCCGCCGCACCGGCAGCGCCGGCCGAACCGGCGGTCTCGGCCAAGGTCCAGTCCATGGATACCGGCGAGCTGCGCGACATGGCCTCGGCGGCCCTGCGCGACAACCGCATGTACGCGCCGGCCGGCGACAACGCGATGGAGTATTACCTGGCCCTGCGCGACAAGCTGCCCGAAGACGCGTCGGTGCGCCAGGCGCTGACCGACCTGCTGCCCTACACCCTGATCGCCGCCGAGCAGGGCCTGGCCCGCGAGGACTTCAACGAAGCCCAGCGCCTGGTCGCCCTGATCGAGAAGGTCGACGACACCGCCCCGGCCCTGCCGCGCCTGAAGTCGGGCATCACCAACGGCATGCAGGCCGTGGTCAAGCGGACCCAGGAAGAGACCGACAAGGTCAAGAAGGAAGCCGAGACCCGCGCCAAGCAGCTGGCCGACCAGCAGCGCCTGGCCCAGCAGCAGGAAGCCGAGCGCCAGGCCGCGCAGCAGATCGCCGCGCAGCAGGAAGCGGCCCGCCGCGAATCCGAGCGCCAGGAAGCCGAGCGCCAGGCCGCCGCCCGCCGCGAGGCCGAGCAGCGCGCCGCGCAGCAAGCTGCCCAGCAGGCCGCCGCACGCCCGGCCGCGACCGCCCCGAGCCTGCGTCCGGTCAGCACCCCGGCCCCGCGTTACCCGGCCGAAGCCCTGCGCGCCGGCATCTCGGGCGAGGTGCTGGTGGAGATCACCGTCGGCACCGACGGCTCGGTGGTCAATGCCCGCGTGCTGCGTGCCACCCCGGCCCGCGTGTTCGACCGCGAGGCCCTGGCCGCGGTCAAGCGCTGGAAGTTCGAGCCGGTCAGCGAGTCGGTCACCACCCGCCGCACCCTGGCCTTCGCCCCGGGCAGCTGATCCGATCCAACGCATACGGAAAGCCCCGGCATGGTCCGGGGCTTTTTTTTGCGTGGATGCCGACCGGTCATCCACCGCGGGCGGGCAAGGGCTGCGGCGGCGCACGCGTTAGTCCAGAAGCCGATGGCAGCCGGTCTCCCTGCAGCCACAGTCGTCGACGTCGCCATACGCTGGTGCTCTGGACGCATCGCCGGCATCACCCTGACCGCCGGCTTCCGGGCTCCACAAACAACAAGCGCCCCGGAGGGCGCCTGTTGCACGACTCTGATCGATGCCGGGACTCAGCCCGAGATCGCCAGCTTCTCCTGGTGGTAGCGGCGTACCGCGCCGAACCACAGCAGCGCCGCCAGGCCCAGGCCCGCGCCGAGGTAGACCGCCCACACCTGGGCGCTGATCGGCTCGTGGCGGATCACCTTCAGCAGCAGCTGGTTCTGCGCCAGGAACGGCACCGAGAACTGCCACAGCTGGGTCTTCACCGGGCTCACCATCAGCATGATGGTCGGCACCATCGGCAGCAGCATCAGCCAGGACATGTGGCTCTGGGCTTCCTTCAGGCTCTTGGCCGAGGCGGCCAGCAGCGTGAGCAGTGCGGTGCCGATGAACAGCATCGGCAGCAGCACGAACAGCAGCTTGCCGATGGTCAGCATCGAGATGTCCAGGTTGCGTGCCGAGGCCGGGCCGAGCATGGCGCTGAACTTGATCGCCAGCAGCGACAGCAGCAGGCTGACCAGGCCCAGCGCGCAGGCCGCGGCGATCTTGCCGCTGACGATGGCGCCGCGCGGTGCCGGCGTGGCCAGCAACGGCTCCAGCGATTGCCGCTCGCGCTCGCCGGCGGTGGCATCGAGCACCAGCGCCGCGCCGCCAAGGAAGGCGGTAATGATCAGGAAGTACGGCAGCAGCAGCGACAGCATCAGGCCGCGCTTGGCATCGGGCGTGACCACGTCCAGCGAGCCGATGCTCAGCGGCGAGGCGACCGAGGCGTCGATGCCGCGGGCCAGCAGGCGCAGCGAGCCGACCTCGCCGCCGTAGGCGGCCAGGGCCGAGGTCAGGCGCCCGGCCGGGATGCTGGCATCGCGCTGGCTGCTGTCGAGCATCACCTCGACCAGGGCCGGGCGACCATTGCGCCAGTCCTCGGCGTAGCTGTCGGAAATGCGCAGGCCCACGTCCACGCGCTGCTCGCGCAGCGCATCGGCCAGGTCCTCCGGTGCCTCGACCACCTTGATCCCGCGGGTGGCCAGGTAACCCACCAGGTTGGGCGCGTGCTCGCGACCGATGGTCGGCACTTCCAGCACCTGTTGCTGCTGGGTACGTGCGCGTTTCTCGGCCAGCGAGCCGGAGCCCAGGATCAGGGCCGGGAACAGGATCGGCCCCAGGAACAGGGTCAGTGCCAAGGTACGGCGGTCGCGGCTGATGTCGCGAAGCTCCTTGCACAGCACGGTCCACATCGTTGCCAGTGTGCTCATGCGTGCAGGCCCTCCTCCGAGCCGATCGCCTTGACGAAGGCGTCTTCCAGGTTCGCCTCGCCGGTCTGCTCGCGCAGCTGGTCGGCGCTGCCCGAGGCAACCACCTGGCCCTTGGCGATGATGACGATGCGGTCACACAGCGCGGCCACCTCCTGCATGATGTGGCTGGAGAAGATCACGCAGCGGCCCTCGTCGCGCAGCCTGCGCAGGAATTCGCGCATCGCGCGGGTGGTCATCACGTCCAGGCCGTTGGTCGGCTCGTCCAGGATCACGTTGCGCGGGTCGTGCACCAGCGCGCGGGCAATCGCGGTCTTGGTGCGCTGCCCCTGCGAGAAGCCTTCGGTCTGGCGATCGAGGATCTCGCCCATGTCCAGTGCCTCGGACAGCGCGGCGATGCGCTGCCGGGTCAGCCCGGCGGGCATGCCGTGCAGACGCGCGAAGTACTCGATGTTCTCGCGTGCGGTCAGGCGCTTGTACACGCCGCGGGCGTCGGGCAACACGCCGAGCGCGCGGCGCACCGCCATCGGGTCGTTGCCCGGATCGATGCCGTCGACCTCGATGTGGCCGCGTTCCGGTCGCATCAGGGTGTAGAGCATGCGCAGCGTGGTGGTCTTGCCGGCACCGTTGGGCCCGAGCAGGCCGGTGATCTGGCCGTCATGGGCCTCGAAGCTGACCCCGGACACGGCGTTGACCACGCCGGTCTTGGTCTTGAATGTCTTGTGCAGGTCGTGGGCGCGGATCATGGCGCGGCTCCGTTCGCGAAGTAGGCAGGGCGCATCAGGGTTCCCATCCGTTGAAACTGGTGAAGGGCGGCACGTAGGCCATCGAATCCAGGCAGGTGGCATCGAGCGCCTTGGCATCGGCTGACTCGAGGAACTGGGCCAGCAGGCGCGGCATGCAGCCGCGGCCCAGGGTGCCGTGGCCCTGCCCGCGCAGGACCAGGTGGCGGCCGTTGGGCAGGCCCTCTAGGACGCGCTCGGCGTAACGCGGCGGGGTCACCGGATCCAGCTCGCCGGACAGCAGCAGCACCGGCACGTCGCTGCGCAGCGGCGCGGTGAAGTCGGCGGCACGGCTGCCATGCGGCCAGCCCGGGCAGGCGGCGAAGAACATGCGCGCGACCTCGGCGCCGAGCAGGGTGTTGGCGGTGGCCGCGTCCTCCTGGTAGCGGTCGGCATCCTCGGCGCAGATCACCGACCACTGCATGCCGCGCGCCATCGACGCGCCCATGCTGCCGCCGATCAGTTCATGCAGCGACATCAGCGGTGCATAGCGGCCCTGCGCGGCCTCGTCGAGCACCAGCGGCAGCAGCGAGGCGGTCTGCGGCATGTACGAGAACATGAAGGCCAGGCTGGTGACGGTGTCGGCGCTGACCTTGCCGGTGCGGCTCTCGCCGCTGACCGGATGCCGGTACTCGACTTCCACCGGCGCCTGGCGCAGGCGCGTCACCAGCGTTTCCAGCTGCGCGCGTGGATCCTGCGGGAAACGCCGGGCACAGGCCGGCAGCGCACGGCAACCCTCGGACTGCAGTTTCAGCGCGTCCTCGAAGGTGTGCGCGAACTCGCCACCGACCACCAGGTCGTTGGGCGCCACCCCATCGAGCACGATGGCGCGCACGTGCTGCGGATACTTCCCGGCGTACTGCTGGGCGACGCGGGTGCCGTAGGAGCCACCGACCAGGTCGATCTTCTCCACGCCCAGCGCCTGGCGCACGTCGTCCAGATCAGCGATGGCCTCGGCGGTGGTGTAGTGGCGGGTATCGGCGCGATCGGCCACCTGCGCGGCGCAGGCGGCGGCAAACGCGGCGATCTGCTCCGCAGCCGGGGCGGCCGATTCGTCGAAGTCCTCCGGCGGCTCGCACTGCAGCAGGTTGGACTTGCCGGTGCCACGCTGGTCGACCAGCACCACATGGCGTTGCCTGCGGACCTGGGAGAAGGCGGCATCGAGCTGCGGCCACACGTCCACCGCCGACTGCCCCGGGCCGCCGGCCAGGAAGAACACCGGATCCTCGTCGGCCGCGGCCTCGTTGCCGGCCGGCAGCCAGGCCAGGTTGAGGCTGATCCTGCGGCCTTCGGGTTCGGCACGGTTCTCCGGCACCTCGAAGGTGGCGCACTGCGCCTGCACGTTGCCGCCCATGGCGCTGGACAGGGTGCACGGCTCGAAACCGATGCTGCCGTAGTGACGGGTCGCGTCGGCAGCGGCGGGCGTTTCCGGCTCGGCGTGGCAGCCGCCCAGCAGGGCGGCCGCCGCGGAGACGGCCAGTAGTTTTCGGGTAATGCCGGAGATCATGGTGGGTCCCTTGGGCTGTGGTTCTTGGAGCTGGAGTACAGGCGGCCGCAGCCGCTCAGGTCTGTTCCGGGGTGAAGATGTCCTCGATCCGCAGCGCGAACAGGCGGGCGATGCGGAAGGCCAGCGGCAGGCTCGGGTCGTACTTGCCGGTCTCCAGCGCGTTGACCGTCTGCCTTGAGACCTCAAGACGATCGGCAAGCTCGGCTTGTGACCAGCCCCGGGTTTCCCGCAGCGCGCGCAGTTGGTTGTCCATGCGGGCCTATCGGTAACGGGTGACCACGTAGGTCTTGGCCAGGCCGTAGCTGAAGCACACCAGCGGGAAGGCCCAGATCAGCGGCACCGCCGCGGGCAGGTCGATGACCTTCGCGGTCTGCAGGAAACCGCCGGCCATGTACAGCAGGCAGACGAAGGCGGTGGCCAGGCACACCGCTTCCAGTTCGATGCGCTGCTGCATCTCGTCGGTCTGGCGGATGTACTGCGCCATCGCCCTGAGCACGAACGCGATTGGCAGTACCGGTGCCAGCGCCACGGCGGCACGCAGTGCCGGAGCCAGCTCGGTGGTCTTGATCAGGGTGATGGAGGCCATCAGCACCACGACGTAAGCGCCCATGGCGATCAGCAGGGCGCGGGTGTAACGACGGCGCACGGGGGCCGGGGCGGCATCGCAGCCGTCGCCCAGGCGCCAGCGCAGCAGGGCCGCGAACACCAGACCCAGGCCCAGTCCGACCAGCGCGCCGGTCGCCATGTCCGGCAGCATGCCCGGGGCCAGGTGGCGCAGGGCCAGTCCACCGAAGCCACACACCGCTCCGGCTGCAAGCAGGGCACCGGCCTGGTAGGACTTCATCGCCGGCTCCCGCGCTGCAACGCCGAGGCGGCGAACACGCCAAGGCAGCCAAGGCCCAGCCACAGGAAGCTCGACTGCCCGCCCGCGCCCAGGCCGATGAAGCCCAGGCCCACGCTCAGGAAGATCCCCTTGTTACCCGCCAAGCACGCCCTTTCCATCCCCGATTCCTGTCAAGTACGCTTGACACCGACGATAGCGATGGCCCGCGGGTCGTGTCAAGCGTCCTTTACAGTGCGATGTAACCACGCGGTCAAGGCGCCATCACCCCCGCTACATGCCGCCGGGGCCAGGATGAGCTGCCCTGTACAGCAAAAGGACATCCCACCGTGAACAACGCTTCCGTCGAGCACAGCCTCAACGACCTGATCGAAATCGCCCGCGACGGCCAGTCCTTCTACGAGGAAGCCGCCTCCAAGGTGCAGGACACCGAGCTGTCCTCGCTGTTCCGCCGCATCGCCGCGGTGAAGGCCGACATCGTCGGCACCCTAGGCACCGCGGTCGCTGCCGCCGGTGGCACCCCGGCCGAGCACGGCACCGTGGTCGGCTCGATGCGCCAGATGTACGGCAAGCTGCGCGCGACCTTCGGTGACACCCAGTACGGCTATGTCGCCGAACTGGAGGAATCCGAGGATCGCCTGCTGGCCGCCTTCCGCGAGGCGCTGTCGAACAACGACCTGCCGCCGGCCGCCCGCCAGGAGATCTCGCGCCTGCTGCCGGAAGTGCAGCAGTGCCACGACATCATGCGCACCCGCAAGCACGCGATGCAGTCCTGATCCAACACCGGGCCGCGCGGCTTCCAGCCGCGTGGCCCGTGGCGCGCCACCGCGCCGTGAACCCGGGAAGACTCCATGGATGCCCTGCTCCTGTCGCGTATCCAGTTCGGATTCGTCATCAGCTTCCACGTGCTGTTCCCTGCCTTCACCATCGGCACCGCCAGCTGGCTGGCGTTCGTGGAATGGCGCTGGCTGCGCACCGGCAATGCGGTGTGGCGCGAGCTGTTCTTCTTCTGGCAGAAGATCTTCGCCGTGTCCTTCGGCATGGGCGTGGTCAGCGGCATCGTCATGGCCTTCCAGCTCGGCACCAACTGGCCGGTGCTCAGCGAGGTCGCCGGCGCGATCATCGGCCCGCTGCTGACCTACGAGGTGCTGACCGCGTTCTTCCTGGAAGCCAGCTTCCTCGGCGTGATGCTGTTCGGCTGGGGCCGGGTCCCGCCGAAACTCCACTTCTTCTCGACCTGCATGGTCGCGCTGGGCACGCTGCTGTCCACGTTCTGGATCCTGTCCTCCAACAGCTGGCTGCAGACGCCGGCCGGCCACATCATCGTGGATGGCATCATCCAGCCGCAGGACTGGATGCAGGTGATCTTCAACCCCTCATTCCCCTACCGGCTGACGCACATGGCGCTGGCCGCGTTCATCACCACCTGCTTCACCATCGGTGGCGTCGGTGCCTGGTACCTGCGCCGCGGCAAGCACGTCGAGGCCGGGCGCAAGATGCTGCAGGCCTCGGTCGCCTTCGCCGCGTTGACCGTGCCGGTGCAGATCCTGGTCGGCGACATGCATGGCCTCAATACCCTCGAGCACCAGCCGCTGAAGGTCGCGGCGATGGAGGGCCACTGGCATGAGGGCGAGCAAGGCGAAGGCCTGCCGCTGGTGGTGTTCGCCGTGCCCAACGAGAAGGCCGAGCGCAACGACATGGAAGTGGCGATCCCGCGCGTGGGCAGCTGGATCCTCACCCACTCCCGCGACGGCACCATCGCGCCGCTGACCTCGGTGCCGGCCAGCGAGCGCCCGCCAGTGGTGCCGGTGTTCTTTGCGTTCCGGGTGATGGTCGGCATCGGCATGCTGATGCTGGCGCTGGCCTGGCTGTCGGCACTGCAGTGGTGGCGCGGCAGACTCCTGGATTCGCCGTGGCTGCTGCGTGGCTGGAACACCATGCTGCCGGCCGGCTTCATTGCCCTGCTGGCCGGCTGGTTCGTCACCGAGATGGGTCGCCAGCCGTGGGTGGTCTACGGAATCCTGCGCACCGCCGACGCGGTCGGTCCGCAGACCGGCTGGATGACCGCGCTGTCGCTGGCGGTCTACGTGATTGCCTATGCCTTCGTGTTCGGCTGGGGCGTCTGGTACCTGGTCAAGATCGTGCGCACCGGGCCCAAGCCGCACAAGCCGCCGCCGGATGTGGACGGTGGCACGCACACCCCGGCGCGGCCGCTGTCCGGCGCCGACGAACCACTGGAGGAAAGCTGATGGACATGGCGACCTGGTTGCCGGTGGTCTGGTTCGCAATCATCGGTTTCGGCGTGCTTATGTACGTGCTGCTGGATGGCTTCGTGCTCGGCATCGGCGTACTGGCGCCAATGGCCGAGGACGAGGAACAGCTGGACGTGATGATGAACACGGCCGCGCCGATCTGGGACGGCAACGAGACCTGGCTGGTGCTGGGCGGGGCCGGCCTGCTGGCCGCCTTTCCCAAGGCCTACGCCGCGCTGCTGTCGGCGCTGTACCTGCCGGTGCTGTTGTTGCTGGTGGCGCTGGTGTTCCGTGGCGTCGCCTTTGAGTTCCGCTTCAAGGCGCACCGCTCGCGCCGGCTGTGGAGCGTGGCCTTTGGCCTGGGCTCCACGCTGGCGGCCTTCGCGCAGGGCGTGATCCTCGGTGCGCTGGTGCAGGGTCTGGATGTGGTTGACGGACGCTACGTCGGCGGTGCGTTCGGCTGGTTCAGCCCGTTCTCGATGCTGACCGGCGCGGCGGTGGTGTTCGGCTACGCACTGCTCGGCAGCACCTGGCTGATCATCAAGACCGAAGGCCGCGACCAGGCGATGGCGCGTTCGCTGACGCGGCCGCTGGTGGTGGCGGTGATCGTGTTCATGGGGCTGGTCAGCGCGTGGCTGCCGTTCCTCGAGTCGCGGGTGATGGAACGCTGGTTCACCGACGGCAACTTCTGGTGGCTGTCGCCGGTGCCGCTGCTGACCCTGGGCGTGGCGGTTGCCCTGTGGCGCAGCACGATGCGTGAGCAGCGCGACTACCCGCCCTTCCTGCTGAGCATGGCGTTGTTCGTGCTCGGTTTCCTGGGCCTGGTGCTGGGCATGTGGCCCTACCTGCTGCCGCCGTCGATGACCTTGTGGGATGCGGCCGCGCCGCCGTCCTCGCAGGGTTTCAGCATCGTCGGGCTGGTCGTGCTGCTGCCGGTGATCCTGGGTTACACCGCGTGGTCGTACAACGTGTTCCGCGGCAAGATCGCCGCCGGTAGCGGCTACCACTGACCGGCGGGAGCGATCAGCGCGAAGTTGCCGGCGGATTCGGGCCCCCGTCCTTCTTCCGGCGCCGCCAGGCCAGCACCTGGCCAAGGATGGCTGTGCCGAGCAGCAGCAGGTTGGTCACCACGAATACGGTGTTGCCGAGCAGCAAGCTGTAGATGGTGAACAGCACCGACGCCGACATCTGGCCGATGAACAGCCAGCTGGAAACGGCCTCCGGATGCGGTGACTTCCACTGCTTGAGCGTCTGCCGCAGGAGCGTGGCGATCAGGATCGCGGTGGCGGCCCAGCCGAGGATGTCCGGGTTCATGGAGTGCCTCCGGCCAGTGCCACGTCCGGGCCAGCGCCCAGGCGCGCTTCGAGGTCGCGCAGGTAGGCGGCAAATCCCTGCGGCGCGCGGCCGTGCAGGCGGGCGCTGGTCAGCACCCGTGGCTGGTCGGCCCAGTGCACGCGTGTACCTCCTGCCTCCAGTCGCCGCACCAGCGCCACGTCCTCGTGGCATTCGAGCGCGTCAAAACCACCCGCGTCTAGGTAGGTTCGGGCGGCGATGCCGAGGTTGGCGCCGTGGATCCGTCCATGGTCGTGGCCCCAGCGCTCGGCCCGGTGAAACAGCTGGTACAGGCGCTGCCCGGTGGTTTCGCACTTGAGGTCCACCAGCCCGCAGAACACGTCATGGCCGCCGGCCAGCTGGCCGGACAGCCAGTCCGCCGGCACCTCGCTGTCGGCGTCGGTGCTGGCCAGCCAGCGCGCGCCGCGCGTCAGAAGCACGGCAGCCGCCGCCGCGCGGGCCACGCCTACGCAGCGCGCGTCCAGGCTGAGGGTCTCCACACCACGGCGCTTGCATTCCAGCCAGGTGCCGTCAGTGCAGGCATCGAGTGCAACCACGATGCACACGTCCTCGCCGTCCAGCGCCGGATCCAGTGCGGCACGCTGCAGCGAATCCAGGCAGGCGCCAATACGGTCTTCCTCGTCATGCGCGGGAACCAGGATGCCGATCATCGCAGGCCCTCGCGCATCGCCACTGACTGCGGATCGGCCGACCAGCCCTGCAGGATGAAGTCGGCATCGCGGTAGTGGAACTTCTCCACCAGGCCCAGGCCCAGCTCGCGATGCACGGATTCGGCATCGCTGCCGGCCTCGGCGAACGGCACGCGCCAGTGGCAGGCCACCAGCAGGCCGTCCCCGGCCAGCACCGAGTGGATGTCATCACGCAACTGCGGCAGTTGCTGCGGGTCCAGGTAGTAACCCAGCTCGCTGCAGACGATCAGGTCGAAGCGCACGTCCGGACGGAAGCCGGGATGGCGCGCGCACTGCACCTCGACACCCGGCACCGCCGCCAGGCGCCGGCGCGCCAGCAGCACCGCGCGCTCGCTCAGGTCGGTGGCGAGCAGCCGACGGCAACGGTTGGCAAGCGCTGCGCTCAGTTCGCCATTGGAACAGCCCAGCTCCCAGCCATGTTCGTAGTTGCGCTGGCCGAGGCTGGCCAGCAGCAGCGCGCGCTTGCGCTCCTCGTACCAGCGGGTGCGGTAACCGAACGGATCGGCCTGCGCGTAAAGCTGCTCGAAATACTGTTGGTCGATCATGCCAGGAACACCTCGTGGCCCCGCGCGAAGCGTTGCAGCACATGGGGGGGAAGGATGGGATCGGACTGGAGGTGTTCTACCTCGCCGGTCTGGCTGCGGAAGCACGCAATGGCGCGCTGCTTGCGTGCCTGCGCGGCGGAGATGTCCACCAGTCTTGGCTTGTCCCAGGTCATGTGCACGGCATCGGGATGCAGCCAGTGCCAGCCCCAGAGGGGGTACTGGAGGAAGCGGCACCCGGTGGCTTGTGCGCACCGGTAGGCCACATCGCCGGCCGCCTCGTGGTCGGGGTGGCCGTCCAGCCGCCACGGTGCCAGCACCAGGTCGTCGGCGCGCAGCATGTCCTGCAGCCATTCGTGCAGCCGCTGGACATCGGCGCTGACGCCGCCATCGGCAATGCCCAGGTGCCAGGCATCACCGATACCGAGTTCGGCCAGCGCGGCGCGCAGTTCGTCGCGCCGCACCTGGCGCAGGCGCTCGGGCGTCCACCATTTCTCATGCGGATAGCAGGCCTCGCCATCGGTGACCGCGGCGACCTGCACGTCCAGTCCGGCTTCCACCGCCAGCCGCATCAGTCCGCCGCAACCGAGCACCTCGTCATCCGGATGCGGGGCGACGACGACCAGCCGGCGTGCGCTGCCAAACAGTTTCTGCGCCGGGGTCGGTGGCTGCGTCCACAACCAGCTGCACTGCTGCCAGTCGGACTCGGCCGTACCCTGGCCGTGGATGGTGGCTACAGCGCCCATGGCCGGCTCCATTCGTCCGCGCGGGCCTGCTCGCCCAGCCAGCACCAGTCGCGGTCGGCATGGCTCTGGCGCAGGAACACGGTCAGGTCGGCCCATCGGCGCGCGTGGTCGCGGTCCGTGCACATCGGCGCCGGGCCCAGCGCACGCCCGGCCAGGTCGAGCACGCGGGTGCAGGCGCGCTCGACCACGCTGCGCACGCGCACCACGGCCTCGCGGTGCGGATTGGCCGGGTCGGCGTCGATCATCACCGCCAGTTCGCGCATCAGCGCGGCGGCCGGCACCATCGCCAGCGTCGCCTCGCCGAGCAGGCGATCGCGGGTTTCACCGCCGCTGGACTGCTGCATCGCATCGACCAGTGCCATTGCCGCGCCGTACCAGACCGCAGCCACGCCGGCACCGCCATGCCAGAAGCCGGGGCGCTGCAGGTAGGCGTCGACCTGTCCCACGCGGCGCGCGGGCGCATTGGCAAAGCGCACGGTGACCGAGGGAATGCGGCCCATGCCGGTAGCCGGCCATGAATCACCGCGCGGCTGCAGGTGGGGCCCGGTGCCGACCTGGTACAGCTGGCAGGCGCCGTCCTCGCGGACCGTCACCAGTGCCGCATCAACCAGGCTGGCACCAGAACACCACGGCTTGTCGCCGTCCAGGGTGTCAGCCCCGGTGCCCGGGCGCAGCGTTGCCTGCGGCCCCTCGGCGGCCCACACCGCCAGCACGGTGTCGTCGGCAGGTGCCGGTTCGCCCAGCTCGGCCAGGATCGCCAGCGCGTCGTAGTGCGCTTCCAGCACCTTGGCCAGGCACAGGTCGTGGGCGCCAATGTCGGCCAGTGCCCGCCAGCGTTCCAGGGTCTGGCCACGGCCGGGCAGCGGCAATGCGGGCCGGGAGAGAAGCCACTGGCGGGCTTCGGACTCCAGCGTGGAAAGGGATTCGGGGGTGATGACGCTGTCCAGCATGGCCTGTCGACTCCTTGGCAGGCTGTCACCGTAGTGAGCGCCAGGTCGTCAGGCTGTGGACCGGATGTGCGCGGCGGATGAAGGATCCGCCGCTTGGCGTCAGTCAGTGATCAACCGTCTGCCCTCGTCGCGGAGACGAGGGCGCCACGGTCAGCGCTTGACCGGCGTGGAGCTGACGTACTTCTCGCGGCGGATCTGCGGCACCGGCAGGCCGGCGCCCTTCAGCGCCTCGAAGCAGGCATCGACCATGTCCGGGTTGCCGCACAGGTAGGCAATGTCGCGCGCCGGATCCGGCGCGAATTCGGCCAGGTGCTGCTGCACATAGCCATGGCGCACGTCCGGGTGCGGGTCGGCCGGCCGTTCGCGCGACAGGCACGGCACGTAGCGGAAGCCCGGATGGTCTTCGGCAAATGAATGGAAATCTTCGCTGTACAGCAGTTCACCCGGGGTGCGCGCGCCCTGCAGCAGCACGACCTCGGCGCCGCGTCCGGCCATGGCCTGCGCCAGTTGCGGCAGCATCGAGCGGTACGGGGTGACACCGGTACCGGTGGCGATCAGCAGGTAGCGCGCATTGTGGTCGCCCGGCTGCAGGCAGAAGCGGCCATAGGGGCCGCTGCCCATCAGCTGGCCGCCGATGTCCAGGCCCTCGAACAGCGCGGTGGCCGCGCCGCCGGGGACGAAGCTGACCGCGATGTCCACCGCGTCGCCCGGGCCCAGCGTGTGGTCATGGATGGTGGCCAGCGAGTAGCTGCGCCGGGCCTCGGTGCCATCGGCGTGCTGGAAGTGGATCTGGATGAACTGGCCGGGCTGGAAATCCAGCGGCTGGCCGTCGTCGCGCACGAACTGGTAATGGCCGACGGTCGGCGCCAGCATGCGGCGGGCGACGAGCTTGAGCGGGAAGTGGACAGGCACGACAGAAGGAACAGTGTGTAGCCGGGCCGGGCCCGCGCGGGCTTCTATAATAGCCGCTGCACATTTGTGGCGCCCTCACGACGGGCGCGAAGGCACGAGCTTGGCACAGGCAACCCCCTCCCCACGCGCGCCGGCACTGCGCGTCCATGATCTGCGCAAGACCTACGACAACGGCGTGCAGGCACTGCGCGGCGTGTCGCTGGAAGTGGCCCCGGGCGATTTCTTCGCCCTGCTCGGCCCCAACGGCGCGGGCAAGTCCACGTTGATCGGCATCGTCTCCTCGCTGGTGAACCTCAGCGAAGGCCAGGTCGAGGTGTTCGGCACCGACCTGGTGCGCGAGCGCAGCGCGGCCATGCGCCTGATCGGCCTGGTCCCGCAGGAAATCAACTTCAACCTGTTCGAGAAGCCGTTCGACATCTTGGTCAACTACGCCGGCTTCTACGGCATCGAACGCGAGGAAGCGCGCCGCCGTGCCGAGGAAGAGCTGCGCCGCGCGCACCTGTGGGAAAAGGCCCAGGTAATGAGCCGCACGCTGTCCGGCGGCATGAAGCGCCGGCTGATGATCGCCCGCGCGATGATGACCCGGCCGCAGCTGCTGATCCTGGACGAACCCACCGCCGGCGTGGACATCGAGATCCGCCGCGACATGTGGCGCGTGCTGCGCGAGATCAACGCCGCCGGCACCACCATCATCCTGACCACCCACTACCTGGAAGAAGCCGAGCACCTGTGCCGCAACCTGGCGATCATCAACCACGGCCGGATCGTGGAGCAGGGCCCGATGCGCAGCCTGCTGGCCAAGCTCGACGTGGAAGGCTTCATCCTCGATATCGATGGTGACCTGCCCACCCAGCTGCCGGAGATCGCCGGCACCACCCTGGTAGCCACCGACGCGCACACGCTGGACGTGGAAATGCCGCGGGCGATGGACCTCAACCGCGTGTTCGACACGCTGGGTGCCGCCGGCATCCGCGTGCGTTCGATGCGTACCAAGAGCAACCGCCTGGAGGAACTGTTCGTGCGCCTCACCGGCAACACCGAGGAGGCCGCATGAGCACGCCCGCACCGATCACCGACCGCCAGCGCAACTGGGTCGCGCTGGGCACCATCGTCCGCCGCGAGATCAACCGCATCCTGCGCATCTGGGGCCAGACGCTGGTGCCGCCGGCGATCACCATGACCCTGTACTTCCTGATCTTCGGTGGCCTGATCGGCTCGCGGGTCGGCGACATGGGCGGCTACAGCTACATGCAGTTCATCGTCCCCGGCCTGGTGATGATGAGCGTGATCCAGAACAGCTACGGCAACGTTTCCTCCTCGTTCTTCGGCGCCAAGTTCGGCCGCCACATCGAGGAGCTGCTGGTCAGCCCGATGCCCAACTGGGTGATCCTCGGCGGTTACGTCGCCGGCGCGGTGCTGCGCGGGCTGATGGTCGGCGTGATCGTGCTGATCATCGCCATGTTCTTCACCCCGGTGCGCATCCCGCATCCGCTGGTGACGCTGAGCACCGTGCTGCTGGGCGCGACGATCTTCTCGCTGGCCGGCTTCATCAACGCCGTCTACGCCAAGAAGTTCGACGACGTGGCAATCGTGCCGACCTTCATCCTGACCCCGCTGACCTACCTCGGCGGCGTGTTCTATTCGGTGAGCCTGTTGCCGGGCTGGGCCGAGAAGGCGACCCACGCCAACCCGATCTTCTACATGGTCAACGCATTCCGCTACGGCCTGCTCGGCACCACCGACGTGCCGCTGTGGGTGGCCTACACGCTGATGCTGGGCTTTGTCGCGGTACTGGGCGCACTGTCGCTGTGGCTGCTGCGCCGCGGCGTCGGCCTGCGCAGCTGATCCCTGCCAACAACGGAGAACCGCATGCGAATCCTCGTCCTGGGTGCCGGTGGCACCGGTGGTTATTTCGGTGGCCGTCTGGCCCAGGCGGGCGTGGACGTCACCTTCCTGGTGCGTCCGGCGCGTGCGGCGCAACTGCAGCGCGATGGCCTGGTGATCCGCAGCCCGCTGGGCGATGCACGCATCGCGGCCAGGTTCACCACCGCTGATGCGCTGCCCGCCGTGGTTTCGCAGCAGCCGTTCGACCTGGTGATGCTCAGCTGCAAGGCCTATGACCTGGGCAGCTCGATCGAGGCGATCGCCCCGGCGATGGGCCCGGGCACCACGCTGTTGCCGATCCTCAACGGTCTGGCCCACTACGCGCCGCTGGATTCCCGCTTCGGCCGCGACGCGGTGCTGGGCGGACTGTGCTTCATCAGCGCGACCAAGGCTGCCGATGGCGCGATCGAGCACCTCGACCGCCCGGCACGGCTGACCTTCGGCGAGCGCGATGGCGATCCGCACAGCGAACGCGTGCAGGCACTGGCCCGCGCCTGTAAACAGGCCGGCATCGACCATGTCGCCTCCGACCGCATCGCCAGCGAGCAGTGGATCAAGTACACGTTCCTGACCACGCTGGCGGCAATCACCTGCCTGATGCGCGGCGATGTCGGCAGCATCGTTGCCACCGGCAATGGCGTGCCCCTGGTCCAGGCGCTGTATGCCGAGTGCCTGGCCGTGGCCGAGGCTGCCGGCCAGCCGGTACCGGAGAAGCCACAACAGATCGCGCTCAAGTCGCTGACCCAGCCAGGCTCGACGATGAAGGCCTCGATGCTGCGCGACCTGGAAGCCGGCCTGCCGGTGGAAGCGGCGCACATCGCCGGCGACATGCTCGCCCGCGCCGGCAAGGCTGGAATCGCCGCGCCGCTGCTGCAGGCCGCGTGGTGCCATCTGCAGGTGTACGAGCAGCAGCGCCGCGCTGGCTGATCGCCCCTTCTGCGACGCAACCCCCAAAAACACGGGTTTTACTGCTCTGCAGCTGTTGTAGGCTCTTGCGCTTCTGTCACAGGGAGTGAACCAGATGCGCAAGACGATGATGGTGGGCACGCTGGCGATGCTGCTGTCGGCCTGCGGTGGCAAGCAGGAAACCGCGACCGACGCGGTTGGCTCGACGGATGCCACTACCGCAGCGGCAACCGATGAAGCCGCGGCGACGGAAACACCCGCTGCGCAGTCCTCCCTGGACAAGGACGCGGTGCATGACCGCGACGGCAACCCGGTACCGCTGCTGCCGTTCGACATCAACAGCGTGGAAGCCAGCACCGCCGCCATCGGCGAGCTGCCGTTCTTCTCGATGCCCGAGGGCTATGCGCCGGTCAACCGTCCGCATGTACGCAGTCATGCCCGCTTCCCGTTCCGCCTCGGCGACGGCCTGCACTGGGTGGAAGGGGCAAGCTGGAGTGCAAAGGTTGGCGTGAGCAGCGAGCTGCGGCGCGAGAAGGAGTTCTCCGCGCGCGAACTGCGCCGCAACCTGGAGACAGTGCTGCAGCAGGCAGGTGCCAGGCAGGTCTTCGATGGCCCGCTGCAGCGCGGCTTCTACTACGGGCCGCAGCTGGAGGAGGAAATCGGCGGCGGCTTCATCGATGCGGTGAACATGGACACCGGTGCACAGACCACGGTGCATGTGATCCGCCAGGCCGATCGCAACATCTGGGTGCAGCTGTCCACGACCGGCCATGACGCCGGCCTGGTGGTGGTCGAGGAACGCCCGTTCACCGCCACCGCGAAGTTGCTGACCGAGTTCCCCTACCTGGCCATGCCCGAGGGTTACGACCAGGGCAACCGCCCGAAGCAGCGTGACTTCGACATGTATCCGTTCTGGACCGGCAGCGATTTCGAGGAAGTCGAGGGCCGCACCTGGGCCGGCCAGGTAACCAAGGGTGAGCGGGGCTTCTCGATGCACGAGGTCCGCCGCAACCTGCAGTCTATGATGGACGAGGCCGGCGGCGTGCTGGTGTTCGAGGGCCGCATCCCGAAGGAAGCCTCCGAGCGTTACGACTCCAACTTCAAGGGCCCGTACAGCGACGGCACCAGCTTCGTCTGGCAGGACTACGACTCGCTCGTCTACCGTTTCGATCGCCCGGACGGGCACCAGGTATGGGTGCATGCCCGCCTGGAGTACGGCAGCGCCGGCTGGGTGGTGGTGGAACGCAAGGAACTGGTGCAGACCGCTGCGCTGCTGCCGGCCGACGCGCTCAAGCGCCAGCTCGATGCCGATGGCCGCGTCGCGATCGAAGTCAACTTCGCGGTGGACAAGGCCGACATCCTGCCGGCCTCGCGGCCGCAGCTCGAGCAGGTGCTGGCGCTGCTGCGCGACAACCCGTCGCTGAAGCTCTCGGTCGAGGGCCACACCGACGACACCGGCCAGGCCGCGCGCAACCGCGAACTGTCGCAGCAGCGTGCGCAGTCTGTGGTGGCCGCACTCACTGCCGGGGGCATCGATGCGGCGCGGCTGGTGGCCGCCGGTTACGGTGCCGAGCGCCCGGTGGCCGGCAACGACAGCGAGCAAGGCCGCGCGCGAAACCGCCGCGTCGAGCTGGTGCGTCGCGGTTGAGGCCAGCCGCCCGGCGCGATCGTCGCGATCAGCCGGGCAGGCCGAAGAACGTGCGGGTGGTGGCGGTGGCGCGCGCAGCGGTGAGGGTTACGTCCTCGCCGCGGTCGCGGGCCAGTTCCTCGACGATGTGGGCCAGGAACGCCGGCTCGTTGCGGCGGTCCTTGGGCATCGGCCTGAGCGTGCGAGGCAGCAGGTAGGGGCTGTCGGTCTCGATCATCAGCCGCTCGTGCGGGATGTGCCTGACCAGCTCGCGCAGATGGGCGCCGCGGCGCTCGTCGCACAGCCAGCCGGTGATGCCGATGTACCAGTCGCGGTCCAGGTAGTCGAACAGCTCGCGACGCTCGGCGGTGAAGCAGTGCACCACTGCCGGCCCATGCTGACCGTCGAAGTTCCTCATCATCGACAGGAAGTCGTCGTGGGCGTCGCGCTGGTGCAGGAACAGCGGCTTGCTGCGGCCGGCGGCGTGCAGGTCGGCGGCAATCTGCAGCTGGCGCTCGAAGGCACGGCGCTGCGCCGGACGCGGCGAGAAGTCGCGGTTGTAGTCCAGCCCGCACTCGCCCACGGCCACGACCTCGGGATGCTCCTGCAGCGCGCGCATCTCGGCATCGCATTCGTCGGTGTATTCGACCGCGTGGTGCGGATGCACGCCGGCGGTGGCGTACAGGAAGCCGGGATGGCGACGGGCAAGTTCCAGCGCCCGCGGGCTGTGCGCGCGATCGGCGCCGGTGACCACCATCTGCACCACCCCGGCGGCGCGCGCGCGCTCGAGCACGGCATCGAGGTCGCGCTCGAAGGATTCGTGGGTCAGGTTGGCGCCGATGTCGATCAGTTGCATGCCAGGACGGCCGGATACGTGGGGGCGCCCATTCTAGCGGGGCGTGCCGGAACCCTTCCGGCGTGCTTGTCCCCGCGCGCGGGCCATGCGATGTTGCCGCCGCCACCGGAGCCACCTGCATGAAAGCCATCGCGCTGTGCCTGCTGTCGTTCCTGCTGCCCTCCCTCGCCCACGCCGACGACACGGTGGTGGCCGAGTACCGCGGCACCGCGGTCACCCGTTCCGCCCTCGGTGATGCGCCTGGCGAGACGCTGCGCGAGCAGGTGCTCTACCCGGCGATCCGCGATTACCTGCTGGCCAACCGTGCGCAGTGGCAACCGGATCCGGCCACCGTGGACCGGGCCGTCGCCGCCTACCGTCAGTCCCGCGCCTGCGCCAACCCTTCGGCACCGCCGGAGAACCCGCAGACCGAGCGTTACGTCGCCACCGCCCTGCTGACCACGGTGTCGGCCCAGGGCTGGCTGCACCGGCGCTTTGGTGGCGGCCGCCTGCTGTTCCAGCAGGGCGGCGTGGAGGCCTTCGATGCCACCTACCGGCTGCTGCACCAGCTGCAGGCCGAAGGCGTGTTCCGCATCCACGACCCGGGCCTGCTTACCGACGCCTACGAGTACTGGCGCCGCGACCACGGCGCCGCCCTGCTGCCGGAAAGCCAGGCGGCGGAGGCCTTCGATCCGGCGCGGCTGTTTGCCAGCTGCGAGCAGATCCAGCGGGCTGGTGCCATCCCGGCGCGCTGACCGCCAGCGGGAAACAGCCGGGCCCGCGTATCCTTTGCGCGCCCATGAAGACCGCTGATTTCCCGATCAATGCCCTGCTGCCGGCCATCGTCGACAGCCTGGCCAAGCATCCGCGCCTGGTGCTGGAAGCCCCGCCCGGCGCCGGCAAGACCACCCAGGTGCCGCTGGCCCTGCTTGATGCGCCGTGGCTGGCGGGCCAGAAGATCCTGATGCTGGAGCCGCGCCGTGTCGCCGCGCGCAGCGCCGCGCAGTTCATGGCGCGCCAGCTGGGCGAACAGGTGGGCGACACGGTCGGCTACCGCATCCGCTTCGAGAACAGGGTCGGCCCTTCCACCCGCGTGGAAGTGGTCACCGAGGGAATCCTCACCCGCCTGCTGCAGGACGACCCGCTGCTGGACGGCGTGGGCGCGATCCTGTTCGACGAGTTCCACGAGCGCCACCTCTCCGCCGACCTCGGCCTTGCGCTGGCGCTGGACGTGCAGGGCGGCCTGCGCGAGGACCTGCGCATCGTGGTGATGTCGGCCACGCTCGACGGCGAGCGGCTTGCGCGCTGGCTGGATGCGCCGCGCCTGTCCAGCGAAGGCCGCAGTTATCCCGTCCAGATCAGCCACTTTCCGGCGCGCCGCGACGAGGCGCTGGAAGCGCAGGCGCGGCGCGCGATCGAGCAGGCGCTGGCCGGACATCCCGGCGACGTGCTGGTGTTCCTGCCCGGCCAGCGCGAGATCAGCCGCGTGCAGGCCGCGCTGGAGCCGGTGCTCGCAGGCGACGTGGCCGCGCTGCCACTGCACGGCGAGCTGCCGGTGGAGCAGCAGTCGCGGGTATTGCAGCCCGATCCCGACGGCCGTCGCCGCGTGGTGCTGGCCACCAACGTGGCCGAATCCTCGGTCACCCTGCCCGGCGTGCGCGTGGTGATCGATGCCGGGCTGGCCCGCGAGCCGCGCTACGACCCCAACAGCGGTTTCTCGCGGCTGGACGTGGTGCCGATCTCGCAGGCCTCGGCCGACCAGCGCGCGGGCCGCGCCGGCCGCGTTGCCGAGGGCTGGGCATGGCGGCTGTGGCCGCAGTCGCAGCGCCTGGAATCGCAGCGCCGCGCCGGGATCTCGCAGGTCGAGCTGGCCTCGCTGGCGCTGGAACTGGCGGCCTGGGGCAGCGAGGAACTGCGTTTCGTCGATCCGCCGCCGGCCGGCGCGATGGCCGCCGCGCGCGAACTGCTGCAGCGTCTTGGCGCGCTGGATGCGCAGGCGGCGATCACGCCGGCGGGCCGGCGCATGGCCGGCCTCGGCACCCATCCGCGGCTGGCGGCAATGCTGCTGGCCGCGCCGGATCCGCGTGGACAGGCATTGGCGGCTGATCTGGCCGCACTGGTCGAAGCACGCGACCCGCTGCGCCAGGGCGGCGATGCTCTGGCCGCACGCTGGCGGGCGCTGGCGGCATTCCGCGCGGGCCGCGTGCCGCACGACGCCAGCCGTGGCGCGCTGGCGGCGATCGACGCGGCGGCAAAGCAGTGGCGACGCCGGTTGCGCTGCGAGGTGGCACCGCCCTCCGATATCGACGCGCACGAGCTGGGCGACCTGCTTGCCCACGCCTTCCCCGACCGCATCGCCAGCCGACATCCCACCGATCCGCTGCGCTACCTGCTGGCCAATGGCCGCAGCGCGCGGCTATTCGAGAGCAGCGACCTGCGCGGTGAGCCGTGGCTGGTCGCCAGCGAGCTGCGCTTCGAAGCCCGTGATGCGCTGCTGCTGCGCGCGGCGCCGGTGGACGAGGCGCGCCTGCGCGCCGACTTCCCGCAGCGTTTCGTGCAGCAGGACGTGGTGCGCTGGGATGCGGACAGGCGCGCCCTGGTGGCGCGGCGCGAGTCGAGCTTCGACCGCATCGTGCTCGACAGCCGGCCTGCCGGCCGCGTCGATCCGGCGCAGGCCGCCGTCGCGCTGACCGAGGCCGTACGCGAACTGGGACTGGATGCACTGCCGTGGACCGACAACCTGCGCCAGTGGCGCTGGCGGGCGATGTCGCTGCGCCACTGGATGCCGGAGCTGGAACTGCCCGACCTGTCCGATGCCGCGCTGCTGGCCACGCTGCAGGACTGGCTGCGCCCGGCCTTCGCCGGCAAGACCCGGCTCGATGCCCTTGGCGAGGACGAACTGGGTGAGGCACTGAAGTCACGGCTGCCGTGGGACAAGCGGCAGCTGGTCGACCGCCACGCGCCGGTACGCATCGAGGTGCCCTCGGGCATGGACCGGCGCATCGATTACATCCTGGACGACGATGGCGTCACCCCGCGGCCGCCTGTGCTGGCGGTGAAGCTGCAGGAGCTGTTCGGCCTGGCCGACACCCCGCGCATCGCCGACGGCCGCGTGCCGCTGCTGCTGCACCTGCTCTCCCCCGGCGGCAAGCCGCTGCAGGTCACCGGCGACCTGCGCAACTTCTGGCAGAACACCTACGCCGAGGTGAAGAAGGAAATGAAGGGGCGCTATCCGCGGCACCCGTGGCCGGATGACCCGTGGAGCGCGACGGCCACGCATCGGGCGAAGCCGCGCGGCACCTGACCCCCCGGTCCGCGTCGCGGGCGTCAGCCGATCGCGCTGCCGGCGATGGCCGACGTCACACTGCGTTTCCATGCAGCCGCACGCAGTTGCGGCCGGCATCCTTGGCCGCGTACAGCGCCTTGTCGGCGGCCTCGATCGCCGCCTGCGGGGTATCACCGGCGCGGTGGTCGGCCACGCCGATGCTCACCGTGACCTGCACGATCGGGCCGTTGCCGCCCTGCCCGCGGCGCTGGCGCCCGGCCTCGTCATCACGGCTGCGTTCGCTGCGGTTGCGCAGCTGCATGCTGGCCGCGGCCACCGAATGGCGCACCTGTTCGATGGCCTGCTGCGCGCGGCGTGCATCGCTGCCGTCGAACAGCAGCGAGAACTCCTCGCCACCGTAACGGTAGGCGCGACCTCCACCGCCGACCTGGGCCAGGCGGCTGCCCACCAGCTTGAGCACGTCGTCGCCGGCATCATGGCCGTGGGTGTCGTTGAACTTCTTGAAGTGGTCCACGTCGACCATGGCGATGGTGTACTCCGGACCCAGCCGCTTCAGGCTCTCGTTGAGCGCGCGTCGGCCCGGCAGCCCGGTCAGCTCGTCGCGGAAGGCCAGGTCGAAGGACTCCTGCACAACCGCGCTGATCAGCAGCACCATCACCGCGGTGCACACGCTGACCAGCACCAGCGGCTGGATGAAGATCCGCGGCAGCATCAGGTACAGGCAGGCCAGCGACAGCAGCGCCGCCAGCTCGACCGGGCGCGGATGCCGGCGCACCTGCATGCCCAGCGCGGCCACGGCCAGCGCGAACAGCCAGGCCGGCACCTGCGCCAGCGCGCTGAAGCCGGTGACCAAGCCCGGCCAGCGGGTATCGGAGATCAGGCGCTGCATCGCCTCGGGGTTGCGCGCGGCCAGCAGCACGAAGGGCGCCAGGGCCATGCCTATCACCAGCACGCGCAGACCGATGTCCCGACGCGGATGGCCACGCTCGGGCCACAGCACGACCAGCGCGAACAGCAGCGGCAGCCACAGGCACACGCTGTGGAAGATGACCTGGGTGTGCGGCGCGAGCATGGCGCTGCGCTGGAAATACGCCACCGGCCCCTCCAGCAACAGCAGCACCAGGTACACCATCCACAGCAGCAGCAACGGGCGCACGCGGCCGTACAGCAGGCACAGGCCACTACCCATGCCGACCAGGGTCAGCGGCAGCAGGCGGTAGACGCTGCCGTCCACGCTTTCCTGCACCTGGCCCATGCCGAGCATCAGCCCCACCGCGAGCGCGGGCAGGGTGAACAGGATCTGCGGCAGGTGACGCAACACGAACTTCAACACAGGGGCTTCCACTTGCGGCCGGCGGTGCAGATGCCATGGCCGGATCTTCAATCAGGTGAATAGCGGCTCCGATGCCGGTGCCTTGAGCGGATCCGGTGTGGTTGCCGCTTTGATGCAGTGGCCCGATGGCGGAACGGTGCGGTGTGGCACTGTCGTTTCCGCGGCCGGGGCGGCGGACCATACTGTGGCCCCCACTGCACGAGGTGCCACGCGATGGGCACGCCAGCCGAAGCCGACTCCATCACCCGCATGCCGACCCTGTTCCTGCCGCATGGCGCGGGTCCGTGCTTCTTCATGGACTGGCAGCCGGCCGACACCTGGAACGGCATGGCCGCGTTCCTGCGCGGCATCGCCGCCACGTTGCCGGCGCGACCACGCGCGATCGTGCTGGTGTCCGGCCACTGGCTGGCCCCTTGCTTCACCGCAGGCAGCCACCCGCAACCGTCGCTGATCTACGACTACCGCGGCTTTCCGGCACATACCTACCAGCTTGAATACCCGGCCCCCGGGGACCCGCAGCTGGCCCAGCGCCTGGCCGGGCTGCTCGCCGGGCATGGCCAGTCCGCGGGCGTGGATCCGGACCGTGGCTATGACCACGGCGTGTTCATCCCGTTGAAGCTGGTGTTCCCGGACGCGGACATCCCGGTGGTGCAGCTCTCGCTGCGTGCGGACATGGACCCGGCCGCGCATATCGAGGCCGGCCGCGCCCTGGCCGGTCTGCGCGACGAGGGCGTGCTGGTGGTCGGCAGCGGCATGAGCTTCCACAACATGCGCGGCTATGGCGATCCGCGCTTCGGCCCAATTGCCGCCGAGTTCGACGCCTGGCTCACCGCCACCGTGGAAAGCGAACCGGCCGAACGCGAGCGCCGCCTGCGCGACTGGACCCAGGCCCCGCACGCGCGGCTGTGCCATCCACCGCGTGCCGAGGAACACCTGCTGCCGCTGCTGGTGGCGGCCGGTGCCGGCACCGGCGGGTGTGGACGGCGCATCTACTCCGAGCAGGTGCTGGAAACCACGTTGTCGGCGTTCCGGTTCGACTGAGGCGCGGCGCCTGCACCCGGCCTCCCTTGCGCCTGGGTGAACGGGGCAGTGGCCAGCCACGGGGGCCGGTGCCGCACTGACGGCGCATATACAGCGCACCGTGGACACTGGCGTCCTGACCCCACGGCGAGGACCTTGCCCAATGAACAAACTGACCGTCATCACCGATCGCGCCCTGGAACGCGCCATGGACCTGGCCAGCAACGCCGGCGACAGCCTGCGCCATGCCGGCAGCAATCTGCGCCACATGGGCCCGCACGCCACCGACTGGATCAAGACCGGTGCCGCGCTGGGCGCAGTCAAGAGCGGCGGCAAGGTGGCCACCCGGTTTGCCCGCCGCAACCCGGCGGTGACGGTTGCCGCCGCGGCCATCGGCGTCGGCCTGATCGGCTATGCGCTGTACCGCAAGCGCCAGCGCGACCAGAACCCGCTCAACGGCCAGGCCCAGCGCGTCTCGCCCAACCGCTCGACCTCGACCACCGTGGACGAGACCAGCGACATCGGCAGCGACGCCTGATCGAGCTTCGGCCTGGATGAGGTGGAACGCAGACGGCGGCCGCAGGGCCGCCGTTCTGCTGTCAGCGCAGGCGCTGCCACTGCCCGGGCTGCAGTTCGCCCAGCCGGTGCGGCCCCATCGCCACCCGCACCAGGCGCAGCGTCGGCAGGCCCACCGCGGCGGTCATGCGCCGCACCTGGCGGTTGCGGCCCTCGCTGATGGTGATCGCCAGCCACGCATCGGGTACGGTCTTGCGGAAGCGCACCGGCGGATCGCGCGGCCACAGTGCCGGGGCCGGGTCCAGCCGCTCCACCTGCGCCGGCAGGGTCAGGCCGTCATTGAGCAGCACGCCCTCGCGCAACTGCTGCAGTTTTGATTCATCCGCGTCACCTTCGACCTGTACCCAATAGGTCTTGGGCTGCTTGTGCCGTGGATCGGTCAGGCGATGGGCCAGCCCGCCATCATCGGTGAGCAGCAGCAGGCCCTCGCTGTCGTAGTCCAGCCGGCCGGCGGCATACACGCCCGGTGGCAGGCCGAAACCGGCCAGGGTCGCGCGCGGCGGCTGGCTGCGGTCGGTGAACTGGCACAGCACGTTGAAGGGCTTGTTGAAGGCAATGAGCATGGCGGCCTGGAAACGGCAGCGGCCGCGACACAGGCCGCGGCCGCCGGGTGATGCGGAAGTCGATCAGGGTTTGACGAAGCGCAGCGTCATGCGGTCGCTTTCGCCGATGGCCTTGTACTTCTCCGCATCGGCCTTGTCATGGTTGCCCGACGGCGGCAGCGTCCACACGCCATTGGGGTGGTCCTTGGTGTCGCGCGGATTGGCGTTGACCTCGCTGCTGGCATCGAGCCTGAAGCCCGCCGCCTCGGCCATCGCGATCACCTGCTGCTGGCCGACATAGCCGCTCTTGTCGTCGGCCGGCACGTCGGCCGTGGCGCGATGCTCGACCACACCGAGCACGCCGCCGGATTTGAGCACGTCGAAGAAGCCCTTGAAGTAGCCCTCGGCCTGGCCGGCCGAACGCCAGTTGTGCACGTTGCGGAAGGTCAGCACCACATCGGCCGAACCCGGCTTGCCGAACACCGGCGCGGCCGGGTCGAAGCCCACGATCTGCGCCCTGTCGAAGTGCGCGGCATCAGCGTCGAACTTCTTCTGCAGGCCATCGCGCGCACGCTGCTGGTAATCACGGGCGCGGCCTTCCGCCACGGACATCGGATCGACCACCGCGGCGATGTAGCTGCCGCTCTCGCGCAGGTAGGGCGCGAGGATGTCGGCATACCAGCCGCCGCCCGGGGTGATCTCCACCACCGTGTGCGTGGGCTTGACGCCAAAGAAGGCCAGGGTCTGCGCCGGATGGCGGTACTGGTCGCGCGCACGCGCGTCCTCGCTGCGCCAGTTGCCATCGACCGCGCTATGCAGTGCGACGTGGCTGGCGTCATGCCCGGCGTGGCCGTGGGCCGCGTGATCGTGGCTGGCATGGTCATGGGCAGCGTGATCGTGGCTGGCATGGTCATGGGCAGCGTGATCATGGGACTGGGCCTGTGCGGCAAGCGGGAACAGGGCGAGCAGGCAGGCACACATCAGCGATTGGCGCATGGACGGGTCTCCGGTCAGGTGCCGGGAGCCTAGCACGCAGCCACGCGGCAACGCCGCGTTCAAATTCCGTTAGCCACGTGCCGCGTGCGGAATGCTGTTTTTCCGCTGCCGCGAAGCGGTTCTACCGCCGGGCTATGGCGTCTATGCTGACCTGTCATACCAAAGGAGGACTTCCATGCCCGCAACCCGCGAACTGGGCCGCTCCGGCCTGCAGGTGGCCCCGCTGGCGTTCGGCGGCAACGTGTTTGGCTGGAGCGCCGATGAGAAGACTTCCTTCGCGCTGCTTGATGCCTTCGTCGATGCCGGCTTCAACCTGGTCGATACCGCCGACGTCTACTCGTCCTGGGTGCCGGGCAATCGCGGTGGCGAGTCGGAAACCATCATCGGCCGCTGGCTGCAGCGCAGCGGCAAGCGCGACAGGGTGGTGATCGCCACCAAGGTCGCCAAGTGGGGCGAACAGCCGGGCCTGTCGGCGGCCAACATCAACGAGGCCGTCGAAGGCTCGCTGCGCCGGCTGCACGTGGACACCATCGACCTGTACCAGGCCCATGAAGACGATGAGTCGGTGCCGCTGGAGGAGACCCTGGGCGCATTCGCACGGCTGGTCGAACAGGGCAAGGTGCGCGCCATCGGCGCCTCCAACTACAGCGCCCCGCGACTGCGTGACGCGCTGGCGGTATCGGCGCAGTACAACCTGCCGCGCTACGAGACATTGCAGCCCGAATACAACCTCTATGACCGCGCCGGCTATGAGGCCGAGCTTGAGCCGCTGGTGCATGAACAGGGACTGGGCGTGATCAGTTACTACTCGCTGGCCAGCGGATTCCTCACCGGCAAGTACCGCAGCGCCGACGATGCATCACGCAGCAGTGCACGCGGTGCGTCGGTGGTCCAGCGTTACCTGAACGCACGCGGCGTCCGCATCCTCGCCGCGCTGGACGACATCGCCGCCCGCCATCGCGCCACGCCGGCGCAGGTCGCGCTGGCGTGGCTGATCGCCCGGCCCGGCATCACCGCGCCCATCGCCAGCGCCACCAGCGTCGAGCAACTGCGCGAGATCCTGGCCGCGGCCACGCTGGAACTGGACGGCAACGACATCGCCCAGCTCGACCAGGCCAGCGCCGAATGAGTCCGCCGCGCCAGTTGGACGCCGCCGCCGGCGGCGATTAGGATCCGGCAGACAGGGGGTGAGACCGCGAGGAGTCCTACCCATGCAGTCCAGAGCAGCTGCCCGTCGCCACATCAACCGCGATGCCGAGCTCGCCTACTGGCGCGCCGTGCATGCGCGCGGCCGCCTCGGCGAGCACGATTTCCAGCACTACGAACGGCTGCTGGTGATCGGCTACGACGTCTACCAGGCGCATCCCCGGGCCAACGAGGAACAGCTCTACCACGTGCTGAAGGACAGCTACCGCCGGCACCGGGAATCGCTGCCGCTGTCCTGGGACGAGGCACGCTGGCTGGTGCGCCACGCCTGGCACCACGCCGAGCAGGGCCAGGGGCCAAACTGAGCGGGTTCAGCGCGTGAATGGGGCATCGGCCAGTGCCTGCGCCAGGTAATCCAGGAACGAACTGATCCGCGCCGACACCGCCGTGTTGCGGTAGTACACGGCGTGGATCGGCTGGCGCAGCTCCACCGTCTGCCGCGGCAGTACCTCGACCAGGGTGCCGGCCTCGCGGTCGCGCCCGGTCATGAAGTCCGACAGGCAGACGATGCCCACGCCCTCCAGCGCCAGCCGCCGCAGGGTTTCGCCGCTGGACACCGCCAGCGCGGGGCGCACGTGCAGCAGGGCGCCGTCCTCGCCGCGCAGCGGCCACTGGTTGAGCGAGTCCGGCTCGTTGAAGCCGAGCAGCACGTGATCGGCCAGTGCTGCCACCTTCGCCGGGGTGCCGCGCTCGCGCAGGTAAGTCGGGCTGGCCAGCACGCGCAGGCGGCTGTGGCCCAGCGGACGCGCATGCAGGGTTGAATCGGCCAGCGGGCCGATGCGGATGGCCACATCGGTGCGTCGCTCGAGCAGGTCGATGTAGCGCTCGCTGCTGTTGAGCTCCAGCGCCACCTCCGGATAGCGCGCGCGGTAGCCGGCCACCAGCGGCGCGATCACGTGCAGCATGAACGGCATGGCCGCATCCACCCGCAGCCGCCCGGACGGACGCTCACGGCGCGCGGCGATCTGCTCCTCGGCCGCCTCCACCGCGGCGATGATCGAGCGGGCCTGGCGCAGGAAGGCCTCGCCCTCGTCGGACAGCTGCAGGCGGCGGGTCGTGCGCGTCAGCAGTGTCGTGCCCAGCTTCTCCTCCAGTCGCGCCAGCGCGCGGCTCACCCCGGAGGGGGTCTGCCCGAGCTGTTCGGCCGCGGCGGTGATCGAGGCGGCGTCGATCACCGTAATGAACGCCTGCATCTCGTCGAGGGTGGTCTTCATGGCGTACTCCACTTCAGAGCGACATTATTGACTCCCAATCAAAAGTAATTGGAGTGGAGCCGGCTTTTTCGGCAAGGGTTAGGCGTCCAGACTGTGCGGCCTGTTCCCTTTCCCCGGAAGCTCCCATGACCCGCGGCATTCCCTTCGCCCTGCTGGCGCTGACGCTTGGTGCGTTCGCCATCGGCACCACCGAATTCGTGATCGTCGGACTGATCCCGACCATCGCCGCCGACCTGCAGGTCAGCCTGCCCTCGGCCGGCCTGCTGGTTTCCCTGTACGCCCTGGGCGTGGCGGTCGGCGCGCCGGTGCTGACCGCGCTGACCGGACGCATGCCGCGCAAGGCGCTGCTGCTGGCGCTGATGGCGCTGTTCACCGCCGGCAACCTGGTCGCCTGGCTGGCGCCTGGCTACGGCTCGCTGGTGGTGGCGCGGGTGCTCACCGGCCTGGCCCACGGCGTGTTCTTCTCGATCGGCTCGATCATCGCCACCTCGCTGGTGCCGCGAGAGAAGGCCGCCGGCGCCATCGCCACCATGTTCACCGGGCTCACCGTGGCGCTGGTGGTCGGCGTCCCGCTGGGCACCTTCATCGGCCAGCACCTGGGCTGGCGCGCGACCTTCCTGGCGGTGGCCGCGCTGGGCGTGATCGCCCTGCTCGGCAGCGCGGCGCTGGTGCCACCCGAACTGCCGCGCAGCGCCCCGGCGCGCCTGCGCGACCAGCTGGCGGTGCTGGCACAGCCGCGCCTGCTGCTGGTCTATGCGATGACCGCGCTCGGCTACGGCGGCACCTTCCTGGCCTTCACCTACCTCTCGCCGATCCTGCAGCAGGTCAGCGGCTTCTCGGCCAACACGGTGAGCCTGGTGCTGCTGGTCTATGGCGTGTCGGTGGCGCTGGGCAACCTGTGGGGCGGCCGCCTGGCCGACCGCCTCGGCCCGGTACCGGCGCTCAAGCGCATCTTCGCCGCACTGGCGCTGGTGCTGGCGCTGTTCACCGTCACCGCCGCCCATCCATGGCTGGTGCTGCTGACCGTGCTGGCGCTGGGGGCGGTGGCCTTCGGCAACGTGCCGGGCCTGCAGCTGTACGTGGTGCGGCAGGCGCAGCGCTTCGCCCCGCACGGTACGGACGTCGCCTCGGGCCTGAACATCGCCGCGTTCAACGTCGGCATCGCCGTGGGCGCCTCGGCCGGCGGGCTGGTGGTCGAGCACATCGGCCTGATGCACACGCCGTGGCTGGGCGCGCTGGTGGTGCTGGCCGCGCTGGGCCTGACCGCGCTCAGCGGCCGCCTGGACCGTCGCGACGGCATCGCCGACCGCGCCGACGGCATCGCCGTCGCGGCGCACTGACCGCCACTTCCACGTTTCCCCCGGCTGCCACGGCGTACCGTGGCAGCCTTACCCCTGCAAGGAGTTTCCATGAGCATTCCCCGCCTCGGCCTCGGCACGTTCCGCCTCAAGGGCCAGACCGTGATCGATTCGGTGCGCAACGCGCTGGACGTCGGCTACCGCGCCGTCGATACGGCGCAGATCTACGACAACGAGGCCGAGGTCGGCCAGGCCATCGCCGAATCCGGCGTGCCGCGCGAGGAGCTGTTCCTCACCACCAAGGTCTGGATCAGCCGCTTCCGTCGCGACGAGCTGCTGGCCAGCCTGCGCGAGAGCCTGGACAAGCTGCGCACCGACCACGTCGA
The DNA here is from genome assembly GCF_916618915.1 of Stenotrophomonas sp. Marseille-Q4652. NCBI lineage: Bacteria > Pseudomonadati > Pseudomonadota > Gammaproteobacteria > Lysobacterales > Lysobacteraceae > Stenotrophomonas > Stenotrophomonas sp. Marseille-Q4652. Next base: position 2,866,713 of record NZ_CAKAKE010000001.1, on the reverse strand, counting down.
CCTGGCGCTGATCCACTGGCCCTCGCCCAATGGCGAAGTGCCGATGGCCGAATACCTGGGCGCGCTGGCCGAAGTGCAGCGGCAGGGCCTGGCCCGGCAGATCGGCATGTCCAACTTCACCATCGCGCTGACCCGCCAGGCGATCGACATCCTCGGCGCCGACGCCATCGCCACCAACCAGGTCGAGGTGCATCCCTACCTGCAGAACCGCGCGCTGCTGCAGTTCCTGCGCGGGCAGGGCATCCACGTCACCGCCTACATGAGCCTGGCCTATGGCGAGGTACTCAAGGAGCCGGTGATCCAGGAAATCGCCCAGCGCCATGGCGCGACCCCGGCGCAGGTGGCGCTGGCCTGGGCGCTGCAGCAGGGCTTTGCGGTGATCCCGTCCTCGACCAGGCGCGAGAACCTGGCCAGCAACCTGGAGGCGCTGCGGCTCACGCTGGACGAGCAGGACATGGCGCGGATCGCCACGCTGGACCGTGGCCAGCGCCTGGCCAACCCGGCCGGCATCGCCCCGGACTGGGACTGACGCCACACCAGGGCGTCGGCGGTCGGCCATCGTCGCGGCCTGCCCGCGCAGCCACTGCGCCAGCTGCATCGCCGCCGGATGCTGGCGGCTGCGCTCGGGGTAGACCAGGTACAGGGCGAAATCCGGCTTGAGCCGGCGCTTGGTCAACCGCATCAGGCGGCCGGCGGCGATCAGCGGCTGGGCCAGGGTCAGCCGCGCCAGGCCCACGCCCAGGCCGCTGGCCGCGGCCTGGTGCAGCGCCTCGCTGTCGTCGAGATGGGCGACGTAGTTCGCCGGCGCCTGCCCGCCAAAGCGTTCGAACCACTGCGGCCAGCGCCCGCCCGGGTCGCCGAGCAGCGGCAATTCGGACAGTCGCGCCAGTGGCACCTTGCCATGGCGGGCGAGGAACTCCGGGCTGGCCACCGGCGAAATCCATTCGTGGAACAGGAACTCGGCGTGCACGCCCGGCCAGCGGCCACGGCCCAGGCGCAGCGCCAGGTCCACCGGCTCGCGCTCGAAGTCCACCAGCTCCACGCTGGACTGCAGGCTCAGCCCCAGCTACGGATGCGCGGCCACCAGCTGCGGCAACCGCGGCACCAGCCACGCATTGGCCAGCGACGGGGTCAGGCTCAGGGTCACCGCATTGCCCGGTACCGCGCTGCAGCGGCGCAGCGCCTGGGCGATGCGGTCCAGCGGTTCCCCGACCTCGTCGAGCAGGCGCTGCCCGGCGACGGTCGGCACCACCCCGCGTGGACCGCGGCGCAGCAGCACCTGGCCGACGCGCTCCTCGAGCAGGCGCATGCGGTGGCTGAGCGCGCTGACGGTGAGGTTCATCGACTCGGCGGCACGGGTCAGGTTGCCCAGCCGCGCGGCGCACACAAAGGCTTCCAGCTGTTCCAGCGGCAGGCGCGCCATTTTCAGTATCCCTCAAGTCTGGCTTGGGGAAACATCGCTTCCGGGCGGGCGAGGATGCGCCTGGCTTGTGCTCCATTCAACCCGGGCCGCGCGCCCGCACCGAAGGAGCCATTCCATGAACTGGAAAGCCGACTTCCGCCGCCAGCTGGGCGCCATCAGCCGCGAGATGATGTTCCTGCACGGCTACCTGCCCGTCACCGCCACCGAGCCGGCGGAGCTGCGCCGGGCCGTCGCGACGCGTGCCCAGGGTGCACCCGCGCGACGACCACAACCACAATCACAACCGCGCATGGCAGAACGTCCGCACGCCTGCAGTGGTCTGGGCTGCTGTGTGGCGGCTCAGCGGAGCAGCCAGACGCGCAGCGCCGCGCTGACCTCGCCGGGTTTCTCCAGTGGCGCCAGGTGTCCGCAACCGGGCAGCAGCACCAGCGTCGACTGCGGGACCAGGGCGTGCATTCCCCGGCTGATTACCGGCGGCGTGATCGCATCGTTGGCCCCGCTCAGGATCAACAACGGATCGCGATAGCCGGCGATCACGTCGTGGCCGTCGATGCGTTCCAGCCCGCTCTGCTGCAGGAACACCTGCGCGCCCAGCCGCGTGGTCATGTCGCGCACGCGCTGCACCAGCACGTGGTCGTCCACCCGCGAGGCGTCGATGTAGCTGTGCACCAGCCGCTCGCCGAAGCCGTGGAAGCTGCCGGGCAGGCGCACGCTGGCCTGTTGCGCGCGGCGCTGCGCCGCCCGCTCCGGCGAGTCGGCATGGATCGAGGTGCCGAGCAGGGCCATCCGCTGCACCCGCTGCGGTGCGATGCGCAGGATCTGCTGGGCGACGAAGCCGCCGAGCGAGAAACCGGCCAGCGCAAACCGCGGCGGCGCCTGCGCCAGCACCGCAGCGGCGACCTCCGGCATGGTGCGGCCATGGGTGAGATCGCCGACGCGACAGTCGGCAATGTCGGACAGGTCGGCGATCTGCGCCCGCCACAGTTCGGCGTCATTGAGCAGGCCGGGCAACAGCAGCAGCGGAGTGCGATCGGACATGGCCCATTGTCCCCCGACGGGTTCAGCTCGGGTTTGCGGCCTGCGGCCGCAGCGCCTTCCACACGCTGGCGGCGTTCAGCGCGGTGCGTCGCCGACCGTCGGCTGCACCGGCAGGGTCACGTCCATCAGCGTCGGGTCGTCCGGATCAGGCTTGACCTTGAAGCCCAGCCCGCGGCACATCGCCAGCATCGTGCTGTTCTCGCGCAGCACCTGGCCCTCCACCGTCTTCAGGCCCAGCCACGCCGCGTACTCGATCATGATCTGCATCAGCTTCCAGCCGATGCCATGGCCCTTGAGGTCGGAGCGGATCAGGATGCCGTACTCGCCACGGTCGTAATCGGCGTCGGCATGCAGGCGCACTGCGCCGAGCATCTCGCCGTTCTTCGGATCCAGCGCCACCAGCGCGATCGAACGCGCGTAATCGAGCTGGGTCAGGCGCGCGATGAACTCGTGGCTGAAATGCTTGACCGACTGGAAGAAGCGCAGGCGCAGGTCCTCGTCGGTGACGCGGGCGAAGAACGCGCGGAACAGCGCATCGTCCTCCGGCCGCACCGGGCGCACGAAGGCCTTGCCGCCGTCAGACAGGTCGATGTGGCGTTCCCACTCGGTCGGGTACGGGAAGATCGCAAAGCGCGGATGGCCGCGGCCCTTGTGCAGGCGACGAGGCTCGGCAATCGCCACCCGTGCATCCAGTGCCAGCACGCCATCGCGGTCGGCCAGCAGCGGATTGATGTCCAGCTCGCGCACTTCCGGCAGGTCGGCGGCCAGCTGCGCCAGCTTGACCAGCACCAGCGCCACCGCGCGCTCGTCGGCGGCCGGCACGTCGCGGTAGGCCTTGAGGATGCGCGAGACGCGGGTGCGGCCGATCACCTCGTGGGCCAGGCGCAGGTCCAGCGGCGGCAAGGCCAGGGTCCTGTCGTTGATCACCTCCACCGCGGTGCCGCCACGGCCGAACACGATCACCGGGCCGAAGGTCGGGTCATCGGCGATGCCGGCGATCAGCTCGCGGGCCTTGGGCCGGGTCACGGTGGGCTGCAGCAGCACGCCGTCGATGCGCGCGCCCGGGCGCAGCTCGCGGGCGCGTGACAGGATCGAGGTCGCCGCTTCCTGCACCTGCTGCAGGGTGGACAGGTTCAGGCGCACGCCATCGACGTCGGACTTGTGCGGAATGTCGGGCGACAGGATCTTCAGCGTCACCGTGGCGCCGCGTTCGAGCAGCGGCTGGGCGAGCTCCATTGCCTCGCGGGCGTCGCGTGCGTGCAGCACCGGCGCCGAGGCAATGCCGTAGGCGGCGAGCAGGCGATGGGTGGCGAGCGGGTCCAGCCAGTCCTGGCCGGCGGCCAGCGCGGCCTCGACGATGGCGCGCGCGCCGGCGGCGTCGGCGACCACGTCGGCCGGCAGGCTCGGCGGGGTTTCCATCAGCGCGGCCTGCGCGTCGCGGTAACGCACCAGGTGCAGGAAGCCGCGCACCGCGTCGGCCTCGGTGCGGTAGGTCGGCACGTGCGCGGCGTTGAGCGTGGCAATCGCGCGTTCGTCGTTGCCCAGCCACACCGCGAACACCGGCTTGTCGCGGTCATGGTGCGGGCGCAGGCCGAGCGTGCGGGTCAGTGCCTGCGCGGCCTCGACCGAGGAGGTGAACGCGGTCGGCACGTTGACCACCAGCAGCGCGTCGTTCTCTGGATCGGCCAGCAGCGCCTCGACCGCGGCGGCGTAACGGGGGCCATCGGCATCGACCACGATGTCCACCGGATTGCCGCGCGACCAGCCCTGCGGCAGCACCGTGTCGAGTTTCTGCACGGTGGCCGGCGACAGTTCGGCCAGGGTGCCGCCGGCAGCGGCGAGCTCGTCCACCGCCAGCCGGCCGACGCCGCCGCCATTGCTGAGGATCGCCAGGCGGCGGCCGGGGAAGGTGCCGCGCCGGCCCAGGGTCTCGGCGGCGGTGAACAGCTCGTCCAGCGCCGCCACGCGCAGCAGGCCCGCCCGGTTGAACGCGGCCCCGTACACCGCATCGGACGCGGCCAGCGCCTGCACGTGGGTCTGCGCGTCAGGATTGGGCCGGCGGTCACGCCCGGACTTCACCACCACGACCGGTTTGGCACGCGCGGCGGCACGGGCGGCGGACATGAACTTGCGGGCGTCGCCGATGTGCTCGACATAGAGCAGGATCGCGCGGGTGCGGTAGTCGGTGGCGAAGTAGTCGAGCAGGTCGCCGAAGTCGACGTCGATGGTTTCGCCCAGCGACACCACCGCCGAGAACCCGACCGAGCGGTCCACGCCCCACTCCACCAGTGCCGCGGCGATCGCGCTGGACTCGGAGATCAGCGCCAGGTCGCCGGCCTGCGGACAGTGCGCGGCGATCGAGGCATTGAGCCGCGCGTGCGGGGCGATCACGCCCAGGCAGTGCGGGCCGAGGATGCGCATGCCCTTGGCGCGCGCCGCCGTTTCCACCTGCGCGGCGAGCGAACCGGCGCCCTCGCCCAGCCCGGCGGTAAGGATGATCGCCGCGGCCACGCCGCGTTCGGCGGCACCGGCGATCACCTGCGGCACGATCGTGGCCGGGGCGGTCACCACCACCAGTTCCGGCACCCAGGCCAGGTCGGAGAGCCGGCGCACGGTGCGCACGCCGTCGATCTCCGCATAGCGCGGATTGACCCAGCCCAGCTTGCCGGCGAAACCGGCTGACTGCAGGTTGCGCACGACCGCGCGTCCGGCCGATCGCTCGCGCGGGCTGCCGCCGATCACGGCAATGGACTGCGGACGGAAGACGGACTGCAGGTGATAGGTACTCATGCGCGGCTACGGGATGGCAGTGCCTCGAGGGTACATGCAGTGCGGGGCGCGCTGGATGATCCAGCTCACCCCGCGTGGTGCCGGGATCAGCCCTTGTCGCGCAGGAACCGGGCCATGGACGAGGTGCCCGGCAGCGCGGGCTCGAACTGGCCGGCAACGTCGATGAAACCGCGCATCACCGCGATCTCGCGCGGCGTGCGGCCGAGCGCGTCGCGCAGTTCCGGATCGGCACCGGCCCGCATCAGGCACTGCACCAGCAGCGGCAGGCCATGCAGCGCAGCCAGGTGCAGCGGGCCGAAGCCACGCGGATCGCGCACCTCCAGCGACACGTCCTCGTCGAGCAGGCGCTCGACGCCGGCCAGCACCACGTGTTCGTCGCAGGCGGTGCCCGGTTCGGCGCGGGCGCCGAGCAGCAGCAGCAGCGGCGTCACCGAACCGGCGGCGACCGCGTCGGCTTCGGCGCCGGCCAGCAGCAGGGTGTCGAGCAGGGCCAGCAGGCGGGTGCGGTCGCGCGCGGTGAAGCCATACAGCGCGGCGCAGTGCAGCGGCGCCAGTTGCTGGGCATCGCTGGCACGGATGTCGGCACCGGCGGTAAGCAGGCGTGCGGTGATGTCCGGCAGGCCCAGTGCGGCCGACAGCATCAGCACGGTGACGCCACCGGGCAGGCGGTGCTCGAGCTGCGCGCCGGCATCGAGCAGGGCCGAGACGATGGCGGTCTGGCGCATGCTCACCGCCGCCGACAGCGGGGTGGCGCCACTGGTGGCCGCACGCTGCGGATCGGCGCCGCGCGCCAGCAACAGGTCCACGGCAGCCAGGTGGCCACCACCGGCAGCGCGCAGCAGGCCAGTGCAGCCCTGCGCATCGGTGGCATCGACCGGCAGGCCGAGGTCGATCAGGCGGCGCACCGCGTCGGCATCGCCGGCCATTGCCGCGGCCGGCACGTCGGTCTCGCGCAGCGGACGGCGCGGCAACTGCCACACGCGCCAGTCCAGCCAGTCGGCGAGGTCGCGGCGACCGATCGACAGGGCAACGCCCAGCGGGGTCTGGCCGTCGGCGGCACGGGCGTCGGGCGAGGCGCCCTGCATCACCAGCAGCTTCAGCGAGGCCTCGCGCGCCAGCGCGGTGGCCAGGTGCAGCGCGGTCATGCCGTGGCTGTCGCGGGCCTCGCGGTCGGCGCCGTGTTCGAGCAGCCACTGCTGCAGCTTGAGCCAGCCCAGGCGCACGGCCAGCGCCAGCGGCGGATCGCCGGCCGGCGACGGCGCGAACGGGTCGGCGCCCTTTTCCAGCAGCTCCAGTGCGAACTGTTCCATGCCGCGCGAGGCATGGTCACCGTGCACGCAGGCGCTGAGCAGGCGGGCCAGGCCACCGGCACCGGCGGCCGGGACGCCGGCGCGCAGCAGCGCCTGCAGCGACTGCAGTGCATCGGCGCCGCGGGACAGCAGCGCGAACATCGGCGTGTCGCCGCAGGCATCGGGTACTTCCGGATTGGCACCCTGGGCGAGCAGCCATTCGACCACCGCCGGCTGCAGCGCCAGCTGCGGGTCATGCAGCAGGCCGCCGAGTTCGTCAGCCTCGCACAGCCGCGCCAGCGGTGCCATGCCCTCGAAATTGCCGAAGGCCAGCGCCTCGCGCAGCAGCACCAGCGGCGGCTTGTCCGGCAGCGTCGGTGCGCTGGCGTCGGCATCGCTGGCGACCTGGGCCTGGGCGTCGCTGACCGCGGCCGGCAGCGGGTACTGCGGATCCAACAGCGAAACGACGCCCCAGCGCCCGGCTTCGGCGGCGGCGTCGACCGCGCGGCGGCCGCCGGCATCGGCCAGGTCCGGGGCGATGCCCAGCTCCAGCAGGCGACTGACCAGCGCCACCGACACTGTGTCGGCCATGCACGCCAGGAGTACCGCGTTGCGGCCTTCGGCATCGACCGCGGCCACGTCGGGCTGGTGCGGCAGGAGCTGCTCGATCACCGCGGCGCGGGCATTGCGCGCGGCCTCCAGCCACGGCGTGCGGCCGAGCACGTCGCGCGCCTCGAGGTTGGCGCCGGCGTTGAGCAGGGTGTCGATGATCGCCACGTGCCCGGCCTGGGCGGCCTCGTGCAGCGCGCTGCGGCGCTGGCGGTCGCGGGCATCGGCACGGGCCTTGTACTTGAGCAGCAGCTGCACGCCGGCCGGATCGTCCTCCTCGGTACCGGCGGCAGCCAGCAGCACCGGCACGCCGTCGGCCGGCTCCGGGCGCGCACCGCGCTCGAGCAGGAACTTGGCCAGGCGCCAGTTGCCGGCCTGGCAGGCCAGCGCCAGCGGGCTGTGGCCTTCGTGGTTGAGCGCGTCCAGCTCGGCGGCGGCATCGCGCAGCAGCGCGGCCACGCCCGGGTCGGAACTGCGTGCGGCGTGGTGCAGCGGGGTATTGCCCTCGGCATCGACCGCGCGCGAATCGGCACCGTTGGCCAGCAGGGTCATCACCGCCTCGGGGCGGCCGTGCCAGCTGTCGCGGGTGGCGGCCAGCAGCGGGGTCATGCCGCGGTGCGGCTGGTTGACGTCCACCCCGCGGGCAATCAGCGCGCGCAGCAGGCGCAGGTCCGGCAGCACCGCGGCCAGCACCGACAGGCTGCGCTGGTCACGCCAGTCCGCAGCCGGCAGCGCGTGCGGATCGGCGCCGGCATCAAGCAACTGCAGCGCGCGGTCGACGCGGCCCCCACGGGCAGCTTCGTACAGCGCCGGGACCAGGTCGTCGCGGGCGAGCGGCTCCAGCGGCTGCGGCTCGATGAATTCGGCAAACGGATCGAACGCCGGTTCGGGTGCCGCGGCAGGCGCCAGCGACGGCGCCGGGGTGATCCTCTGCAGCAGTACGTGGGCGACGCCCGCCAGTACCACGCCGATGATCGCCAGCGGCCAGCGCCTGCCATCGGTGACCAGGCCCGGCCAGGCCGGCAGGACCACGGTCGCGCTGGCCAGCAGCACCAGCGCCGCAGCGCCCAAGCCGCGCCAGGACTGCACGTCGCGCGTGCCCAGCGCCTGCCAGTGGCTGCGCAGGTTGCCACCGGAGGCTTCCAGTTCCTGCCACAGCGGCCAGCTGCGCCACAGCGCCAGCAGCGCGGCGCTGACCGCCACGCTTACCGCCAGCGCGGCGCCGAGGCTGCCGCTGCTGCGCAGCGCGCCCATCGGCCACGCCAGCAGCACGGCCAGCAGCAACGGCCCGGCCGCCCACAGCGCGAGCAGCGGCAGCAGGTCGCCACGCAGCAGCTGGCGCGGCGCGGCCGGTTGGCGGCTGCGGCGGTGCCAGGACACGGCCAGCGCGAACATCGGCTGCGCCAGCCAGCCGCCGAGCGCGGCGACCACGCCACCAAGACCCGCGCCCATGCCCAGCAACACGGCGATGGCGGCAGCCGCGGCAACGATCCGGGTGCGTGCCGAATCAGTCATCACTGCGACCGGGGGCCGGCACCGGCGGTACCGGTGGCGGCGGCATCTGCAGATAGAAACCCTGTTCGGACAGGCTCTGCCGCACCTGCGCGGCATCGGCGCGCGCCAGACGCCGTTCGGCGGTCAGTGCGACTTCGAGGACGAACGCAAACGGCGCCAGCGCCTGTTCCAGCGACAGCGGCAGCCGGCTGAAATCATCGCGCTTGGCGAGATAGACGAAGGTGTCCTGCTTGCGTTGGCTTTTGTAGACGTAGGCTTGCATGCCCGCGGGCTTGGCCCTGCATGGGAGTCCGGCGATTGTGGAGGAATTGCGGCAGCGGCGGAAGCGCCGGGGTGAACCCCGCCGCACCGGAAGGCCACCAACGCCGGCTTCGCATGCGGGTTTCAATGCTGGCCGTGCGTCGTGGCGGCTGCCTTGCGGCCATTCATCGTCGGCTTCACACGGCTGCCTCCACAGTAGCGCCCGGCCACGGCCCGCTGCGCCACCACGACCGCGGCCGGACGTGGCCGCCCCATATAATCCCCGCCCATTGCCCGCACGGAATTTAGAGTGACTGCCCAAGCCACTTGTCGAATGCCACCGATCAACATCCCGGCCTTCACCACGACCACGGCATTGGGCAGCGGGCTGGACGCCCAGCGTCAGGCCTTGCAGGCACGCCGCAGCGGCCTGCGCCGCAATGACTTCGGACCCGATCCGCTGTCGTGCTGGATCGGCCGCGTCGATGGCGTGGAGGACGTGGTCCTGCCCGGGGAGCTGGCATCGCTGGACTGCCGCAACAACCGCCTGGCCTGGCTGGCCCTGCAGCAGGACGGCCTGCCGGCGCTGGTCGAACAGCTGAAGCAGCGCCATGGCGCCGCCCGCGTGGCGGTGGTGATGGGCACCTCGACCTCGGCCATCGGTGCCACCGAGGAGGCCTACACCCGGCTCGAGCGCGATGGCGAGGGCGCGCGCTTCCCGGCCGACCTGCGCAAGCCGCGCATCCATACCCCGCATTCGCTGGGTGACTTCGTCCAGCTCGCCACCGGCCTGCAGGGCCCCTGCGTGACCGTGGCCACCGCGTGCTCCTCCAGCGCCAAGGTGTTCGCCCAGGCCGCGCGCCTGATCGAGGCCGGCATCGTCGATGCGGCCCTGGTCGGCGGCGTGGACACGCTGTGCGGCAGCGTGCTGTTCGGTTTCAACGCCCTGCAGCTGGTCGCGCCCGAACCCTGCCAGCCGTTCGACGCACGCCGCGTCGGCATGTCGCTGGGCGAGGCCGGCGGCTATGCGGTGCTGGAGCGCGCCGACGCCGGCAGCAGCGGCCTGCAGCTGCTGGGCTATGGCGAATCCAGCGATGCCCACCACATGTCCGCGCCGCACCCGCAGGGCCTGGGCGCACGGATGGCGATGCAGGCCGCGCTGCAGCTCGCCGGCATCGACGCCGCCGACGTCGGCTACATGAACCTGCACGGCACCTCGACCCCGGCCAACGACGGCATCGAGGCCGCGGCAATCGATGCGCTGTTCCCGGCCGCGCTGCACGCCAGCTCGACCAAGGGCTGGACCGGCCACACCCTGGGCGCGGCCGGAATCGTCGAATCGGCGATCGCCCTGCTCGCCCTGTCCGACGGCCTCCTGCCGGGCACCCTCAACAGTGAAATCCCCGATCCGGCCTGCGGGCCGCAGATCCGTTTCGACAACGCCCGCGCGGACATCAGCTACGCCATGAACAATTCATTCGGCTTCGGCGGCAACAACTGTTCGCTGGTCTTCGGCAAGGTGGGCGCATGACGGCGCTGCAGGCCAGCATCGAAGGCATCGGCTTCTGGGGCAGCGGCCTGCCCTCGTGGGAGGCCGCACGGCAGTACCTGCACGATGGCAGCCGCGCCGAGGACGCAGCGCGGCGGCCGTCGCCGCAGTTGCTCGCCGCCAACGAGCGCCGGCGTGCGCCGGACACCGTGGCGGTGGCGCTGGACGCGGCACTGGCCGCCTGCCAGGCCGCCGGTCGCAATCCGGCCGACGTGCCCTCGGTGTTCACCTCGACCCACGGCGACATCGCGATCACCGACTACATGTGCGCGACCCTGGCCGAGGATCCGCGGCAGATTTCGCCGACCAAGTTTCACAACTCGGTGCACAACGCCCCGGCCGGCTACTGGACCATCGGTGCCGGCGCGCACACGCCGGCCACCGCGATCAGCGCCGGGCGGGCCAGCTTCGCCCAGGGCCTGCTGGAGGCGGTGACCCAGCTGGCCACCGGTAGCGAAGCGGTGCTGCTGGTCGGCTATGACGTGCACGGCACCGGCCCGCTGGCCGAAGTGGCCGCCAGCGCCGGCCTGCTCGGCGGTGCCCTGCTGCTGTCGCGCGACGCCCGGCCCGGCCGCCCGCAGTTGCGTGTCGCGCTGCAGGACCACGATGACGCGGCCCCGGCGCCCGCCGGCCACCGCCTGGCTGACCTGTTCGGCGGCAACGCGATGGCACCGATGCTGCCGTTGTTCGAGGCCCTGGCGCTGGAACAGCCGGCGGCCACGCTGCTGGCCGGGCCCGGGCGCTGGCTGAAGCTGGAGCTGGACTATGGCTGAGCTGCGCGCCGACGAAGTGGCAGTGCTGGTGCCGGCGCTGAATGAATCGCTGCGCATCCGCGAGGTGGTGACCGGCGCGCTGGCGTACTTCCCGCACGTGATCGTGGTCGATGACGGCTCGGACGACGGCACCGCCGACTGCATCGCCGACCTGCCGGCCATCGTGCTGCGCCACCAACGGCGTCGCGGGAAGGGCCAGGCCCTGCGCACCGGCTTTGCCGAGGCCCGGCGCCGTGGCCTGCGTGGCGTGCTGACCATGGATGGCGACGGCCAGCACTCGCCGCTCGACCTGCAGCGCCTGCTCGACAGCGCCAACCGCCATCCTGGCTGCATCATCATCGGCGCGCGCCTGCGCAACCGCGCCTGCAAGCCGCCGCTGCGGCGCATGGCCAACGAGTTCGGTGACTGGGGCATCGCCTGGGGCACCGGCTACCAGGTGTCCGACAGCCAGAGCGGCCAGCGCTTCTATCCGGCCGAGGTCATCGCCCTGCAGGACGTGCCCGGCGAGGACTTCGTGTTCGAGGCGCAGATCGTGATCTCGGCCGCGCGCCAGCTGGGCACGCGCTGCGTATCGGTGCCGATCGAATCGCGCTACGCCGGCGCCGAGCCCGGCGTGCAGTTCCGCCGCAGCCACTTCCGCCCGCTGCGCGACCTGTACCGCATCACCAGCCACATCGTGCTGCAGGCCCTGCGCCATGGCCACATCCGCCAGGTGCGCCGCGACATCAAGCGCAATCCGCCGGTGATCGACGATCCCAGCGGGGAATTCTCGCAACCACCACTGCACTGCATGGACAGGAACTGACATGGGCGAAGCCGCCACCGATGTACTCATCATGGGCGGCGGCCTGGCCGGGCTCAGCCTGGCCATCCAGCTCAGGCAGCGCGATCGCGGCATCCGGGTGGTGGTGATCGAACGGCGCACGCATCCGGTGCGCGAGGCCGCGTTCAAGGTCGGCGAGTCCACCGTCGAGATCGGCGCGCACTATTTCGCCCAGACCCTGGGCCTGAAGCAGCACCTGGAAAGCGAACAGATCCGCAAGTTCGGCTTCCGCTTCTTCTTCTCCGAAGGCCAGCATGACGTGTCGGCCTGCACCGAGGTCGGGGTCAGCCAGATCCTGCCCACGCCCTCCTGGCAGCTGGATCGTGGCCGCTTCGAGAACTTCCTCGGCGAGCACGCCCGCAGCCTGGGCGTGGAGTTCATCGATGGCGCGGTGGTGCGCGGCATCGAGCTGGGCAGCGACGACGCGCTGCACCAGGTGCGTTACCAGCGCGATGCCGAGACGGGAACCTGCACGGCGCACTGGCTGGTCGATGCCAGCGGCCGCGCCGGCCTGCTCAAGCGCAAGCTCGACCTGGCCCAGCCCAACAACCACGACGCCAACGCGGTGTGGTGGCGGGTCGACGGCCATGTCGACCCCAACCAGTGGGGCGATGACCCGCAGTGGCTGGCGCGCTGCACGCCGCCGGACCGCTGGCGCTCGACCAACCACATGTGCGGGCCGGGCTACTGGTTCTGGCTGATTCCCCTCAGCTCCGGCGCGCATTCGCTGGGCATCGTCTGCGATGCGGCCATGCACCCGCTGGAAACGATGAACACCCACGACAAGGCGATGGACTGGCTGCGCCAGCACCAGCCGCAGGTCGCCGCCTCGCTGGACACGCCCGGGCATGCGCTGCAGGACTTCCTGTTCCTGCGCCACTTCTCCTACGGCTGCAGGCAGGTGTTTTCCGCCGACCGCTGGGCGCTCACCGGCGAGGCCGGGCTGTTCCTGGATCCGTTCTACTCGCCGGGCAGCGACTTCATCGCGATCAGCAACGGCTACATCTGCGACATGATCGAGAAGGATCGCGCCGGCAAGCCGTTCGCGCCCTATGCCGACATCTACCAGCAGCTGTACTTCTCCTTCTACGCCAACACGCTCACGCTCTACCAGGACCAGTACCCGCTGTTCGGCGATGCGCTGGTGATGCCGCTGAAGGTGATCTGGGACTACACCTACTACTGGTCGCTGCTGGCACCGCTGTACTTTGCCGATCGGCTGACCGACATCAACCTGCTCGGCCGCCTGCGCCCGTCGCTGGAGCGGGCCAATGCGCTCAATCATGCGATGCAGGCCCTGCTGCGCGAATGGGGCCGGCGCAACACCGGCCCGCTGCGGCCGGACCGGCGCCTGCTCGACCAGTACAGCATCGACTGGTTCCACCGGCTCAACCGCGAACTGGGTGCCGGCGGCAACGACCAGGAACTGCTGGCGCGGATCCAGGCCAACGTGGCGCACATGCACCAGCTGGCCGCCGAGCTGCTGGCCGCCGCGTGCCGCCAGCACCCGCAGATCGATGGCAGCCAGCTCGACCCGCTGCTGGTCGATGTCCCGCGCGCCGACTTGCCCCTGCTCGAACCGCACTGGTTCGCGGCGGCCTGACCCCCTGACCGAGCGCTCCGATGCCGCACTCGCCGCTGTTGCTGCAACTGGTCGTGATCCTGGCAACGGCCCGCCTGTGCGGACTGCTGCTGCGCCATCTCGGCCAGCCGCCGGTCATTGGCGAAATGGCCGCGGGCATCGTGCTCGGGCCGATCGTGCTGGGCAGCGTGTTCCCGCAGTTCCACGCCACCCTGTTCAGCGCCGACTCGCTGCCGGCGCTGTCCTCGCTGTCGATGCTGGGGCTGGTGCTCTTCATGTTCATCGTCGGCCTGGAGCTGCGTGCGCCGGAAGGCGTGCGTGCGCAGCTGCGCAGTGCCGGCTGGGTCGGCATCCTCAGCGTGCTGGCACCGATGGCGCTGGGCATCTGCATCGCCCCATGGCTGCATCCGGCCATGGCACCGGCCGGCGTGGGCTTCTGGCCGTTCGCGCTGTTCATGGCCGCGGCGATGTCGATCACCGCGTTCCCGATCATGGCGCGCATCCTCAAGGAACGCGGCATGACCCATACCCGCATCGGCCAGCTGTCGCTGTCGGCAGCGGCGATCGCCGATGTGTTCGCGTGGATCATGCTCGCCCTGGTGGTGGCGCTGATCGGTTCGGGCGAGGGTTTTGCCGGCTTCGCACGCACCACGCTGGGACTGGTGGTGCTGTGCGGAGTGATGTTTGCCGCGGTGCGGCCACTGTTCGCCTGGCTGCTGCGGCGCCATGCCGCCGACGGCCAGCCTTCGGGCATGGTGCTGGCGGCGCTGCTGGTCGGCGTGTTCGCGAGTGCGGCCACCACCCAGTGGCTGCACCTGCATCCGGTGTTCGGCGCGTTCCTGTTCGGCGCCTGCCTGCCGCGCGATGACCGCCTGCTGCGGGCGATGATCGAGCGGGTCGAGCACCTGGCGATCATCGTGCTGATGCCGATCTTCTTCGCCCTGGCCGGGCTCAACACCACCGCCGATGCCTTCGTCGGTGCCGGGCTGGGCGCGCTGGCGCTGATCATGCTCGCCGCGGTGCTGGGCAAGGTGCTGGGCGGTGCGGCCGGCGCGCGCATCGGTGGTTTTGGCTGGCGCGACAGCTTCGCGGTGGGCTCGCTGATGAACGCGCGGGCGCTGATGGAGCTGATCGTCATCAAGGTTGGCCTGGATGCCGGGCTGATCGGCCAGGAGCTGTTCACCCTGCTGCTGGTGATGGCGATCGCCACCACGGTGATGACCGGCCCGCTGCTGACGCTGTTCTCCGGCAAACGCGGCCAGGCCGCCAGTCCGGCGCAAAACGGTCTGCCGGACTGACGCCTGTATGTTGGCTCAGGCCATGCCGCCGTTGATGCCGATGACCTGGCCGTTGATGTAGCCGGCGGCATCGCTGCACAGGAAGGCGACCAGCGCGGCCACTTCCTCCGGCCTGCCGGCACGCGCGGCCGGCACGGTCTGCCTGATCATCTCGGCGGGGAACGCGTCGGCAGCCATCTGGCCCTCGATCACGCCCGGGGCGACGACATTGACGCTGATGCCGCGGCTGGCCATCTCGCGCGCCAGCGACTTGCTGGCGCCGTGCAGCGCGGCCTTGGCCGCGGCGTAGTTGGTCTGGCCGCGGTTGCCGAGCACCGCCGCCACCGAGGACACGTTGACGATGCGCCCCCAGCGCTTGCGCGCCATTGGCAGCAGCAGTGGCTGGGTGACGTTGAAGAAGCCATGCAGCGAGACATCGATGACCCGGGTCCAGCGCTCGCGGTCCATGCCGGCCATCGGTGCGTCGTCATGGATGCCGGCGTTGTTGACGACGATGTCGATCGCACCATCGGCCAGCAGTTGCTCCATCGCCGCGGAGGTGGCCTCGGCATCGGCGACATCGAAGGCCACCGCACTGGCCTGGCCACCGTCGGCGATGATCGCGGCGACCACCTCTTGGGCGCGGGCCAGGTTGCTGTTGGCATGGACGATCACGCTGGCGCCATCGGCGGCCAGGCGGCGGCAGATCGCCCCGCCCAGGTCGCCACTGCCGCCGGTCACCAGCGCACGGCGCACGGGTCGGTTCATTGCAGGAGTCCTCGCTTGTTGTCGGTCATCGTGGCGGCAGCTGCAGCATCACCGCGGCGCGACCGGCGGCCAGCAGCTGGCCGTCGTGGTGGATTTCGAAGGCGTACTGCTGGCTGCCCTCGGCTTCGACCAGCACGCGCGCGGTGGCCTCCAGCGCGCCGGGCAGGTCGTCGATGCGGGCCACGTGCAGCTGCATGTCGCGCAGCGCCACCAGCATGCCGGCCGGTGCACGGCCGCCGCTTTCGCCCGCCCGCAGGCCACCGTGCACGGCCATGGCCTGGGCGCCGTATTCGCACAGGTGGATCGCATGCAGCTGGCCGTCGTGGCGCAGCGGATGCGCCGGATCGCGGTGGTTGTGCGCGCGCACCCTCACCTGCCCTGCGTCCCAGTCCAGCACCTCGTCCCACAGGCACATGCCGTACTGG
Organism: Stenotrophomonas sp. Marseille-Q4652; assembly: GCF_916618915.1. Lineage (NCBI taxonomy): Bacteria > Pseudomonadati > Pseudomonadota > Gammaproteobacteria > Lysobacterales > Lysobacteraceae > Stenotrophomonas > Stenotrophomonas sp. Marseille-Q4652. The sequence continues at coordinate 2,850,612 of NZ_CAKAKE010000001.1, read as the reverse complement.
TGCGGCACCAGCGCCAGGATCTCCTCACGCCCGATCATTCACGCCCTCGCCCACCGGATGGCGCGACACCAGCAGCGCCAGGATGAAGTTGCACAGCACGCCCAGCGCCACCGTGCTGCCGATCGCGCGCAGCACCGGGATCGACGACCACGCCAGCAGGCTGAACACCAGCAGGGTCATCAGGCTGCACACGATCACCCCGTGCAGGGTGCGCAGCTGGTCGCCGCGGTCATCGCCGGCGTGCTCGAAGAACAGGCCGTAGTCCAGGCCCAGCCCGGCGGCCAGGATCAGGCCGATCAGGTGGAACAGGTTCAGCTCGACACCGCAGCCACGCAGCACCGCCAGCACCAGCGCGGTGGTGAGCAGCATTGGCAGCAGCACCCGCCACATGCGCGCGGGCGAGCGCAGCGACAACCAGACCGTGCCGGCCAGCAGCAGCACCGCCACGCCGAGGGCGGCCAGCACGCGCTGGCGGTACGAGGCCACCAGTGATTCGGACGCGTCCTTCATGTCCAGCAGTTCGGCGCCGTGTTCGCGGGCAGTGGCCGCGACGGCGGCAACATCGACCAGGCCGCTGAGCGTGACCAGGGCGGTGGCCTGGTCCGGTCGGACCAGCATCAGGCCCTCGACCGCGCCGGCCAGCGGCGAGCCGCGCAGGTCCTGCAGCCGCAGCGGCGGCGCGCTGCGTGCGGTTTCCACGTCGGCCAGGAACGGCTCGAACGCATCGGCGCGGAACGGACTGGCGGCCACGGCCACGTCCATGCGCGCGGCCAGCACGTCGGCAGCCGGCAACTGCTGCTGGCGCTGGCCTTGGGTGGCGGCGCTGGGCAGGTAGCGCGCGGCCATGTCGAAGGAACGCAGCCGGCCGTCGGCGACCAGTTGTTCCAGCGCCGGACGAAGCTGCTCGGACGCGGCCAGCACGGACTCGGCATCGGGGCCGCGCAGGGTCAGCACGTAGCGCACGTCCGGTGCGCCCAGTTCATCGCGCAGCTGCGCATCGCGTGCCAGGTCGTCCGGGTCCACCGGCGTCAGCCGGCCCAGATCGTTCTGCCAGAACGCACCCGGTGCCAGGGCGCTGACGGCCACGGCGACCAGCGCCAGCGGCAGCAGTGACCAGCGTGGGCGCGGCAGGCGCTGCACCCACTGCCACAGCCGTGCCAGCGCCGGCGAATCGGCCAGGTCACGCGGGGCCGGATCGACCAGCGCCGGCAGCAGGAAGCGGGTGACCAGGGCGGCGGTGGCCAGCGCGACGATGGTGAACACCGCCAGCTGCTTGAGCCCGGCCACGCCGGAGAACAGGAAGGTCAGGTAGGCGATGCAGGTGGCGACCACGCCGGTGCGCAGGGTCGGCCACAGCGCGCGCACGTTGTCCCATGGCGACAGCCCGGGCCGCTGGTGGCTGAAGAAGTGGATCGGATAATCCTGGACCACGCCGATCAGGGTGAAGCCGAAGGCGATGGTGATGCCATGCACGCCCTCGAAGCCGAGCGCCACCGCGCCCAGCCCGGCCAGGCCGGCGCTGGCCAGCGGCAGGAAGCCCAGCAGCGGCATCTTCCAGCTGCGGTAGGCCAGCCACAGCAGCAGCACCAGGCCGAGGGTGTCGACCATGCCGATGGTGCTGGCCTCGCCCGCGGTGCGGTTGCCGATCTTGACCGAGAACGCGCCGGGACCGGTCATTTCCAGCCGGCTGGAGCTGGCGCCGGCGGCCTCGGCAAAGGCGCGGTTGATCGCATCGACCACCTGCTGCTGGCCACTGGGATCGAAGCCGGCGGCGCGGGTCTGCACCAGCAGCAGGGCCTGCCGGCCGCCGCGGTCGAACCAGACCTCGTGCAGCCGCTGCGGCGCACGGGCCGGCTGCAGCGCCTCGGCCAGCTTGACGATCTCCAGGGTCGGATCGGAACCGATCAGCGGCTCGACCAGCGCACCGGCCGGCGAGCCGAGGTCCTGCACGCGTTCCTGCAGCGCCTGCGCCAGGGCATCGGCCTGGAGCGATGCGGCGGCATCGGCCGAGAGCAGGTAGCGGTACGGCAGCAGCGTTTCGGGAATTGCCTCCAGCCCGGCCTGTTCGCCATTGGCCACCAGTTCGACCAGCGGCTCGGCCTCCAGCGCCTGGCGCAGTGCCTGTGACTGTTGGGCCAGCACCTCCGGCGTATCGCCGGACAGGGCCAGCAGCAGCAGGCGCGAGCCCGGGCCTTCGCCCAGCTCGTCCAGCAGCAGCTTCTCGGCCGGGGTCTGCGCGTCGGGCATGAACTTGCGCAGGTCGCCGCTGACCCCGATCCGGCTGCTGATCCACGCGCCAGCCACGAGCAGGAGCAGCAGCCAGGCCAGCGCCAGGCCGGTGCGTTGCCTTGCCGACATCGTCACTGCGCCTTGCCGTGGCAGAGATCGGCCAGCGCGGCGGCGTCCTTCACTCCTTCGGCGGCCTCGGCGGCACTGCCGACCAGGGTGCGCTGCACATCGCCCTTGGCCGGGCGGGTCTCGATGCAGCGCAGTTCGCCGTCGCGGCCATGCAGGTTCACCTCGCGCACGCGCCTGGCCAGCGCGGCTTCCTTCGGCTGCAGGGCCAGCACCCACTGCGCGCGCCCGCCGCTGGCGAGCATGTCGTAGTGCTGCCGCAATGCCGCGCCGTCACCGGAGAGCAGCGCACTGAAGCTGCGCTGCAGGTCGGCCAGTTCCGGCACGCGCGACAGCGCGAATTCGCGCGGCGGCTTGCCGTCGCGGCTGATCACGACCTTGCCCCCGGCGATGCGCGAGGTCTCGCGGTAGGGCTGCTGCACCTCGCGCACCAGGGTGGTGGCGTCGGGGCGACGGTACTGCCCGGACACGCGCAGCGGTTCCTTCAGCAGCGCCGAGCCGCGCAGTTCGACGAACGGGGTCTGGCTGGGCGCGGGCTGCGCCAGCTGCTGCAGCACCCAGGCCGGATCAAGGTCCGCCGCGCTCGCCGGCAGCGTGGCCCACAGCAGGGCCAGCGCCCACAGGCGCGGGGACTTGGGGACTGGACGACGGGGAGTGCCAGAAATCATAGAAGTTGAACCAGTTGTAGGGGGACTCGCGCAGCCGGGCCTCCAGCCGCGCGGCGTAGCGCTGCACCAGCGCGGCCACGGTTGCCGCGCGTTCGCGGCGGGGAATGCTGATCTCGTTGTCGAACAGCTCGAATTCCAGGTCGTAGCGGTTGCCGCCCCGGTACAGGCCGAAGGCGAGCACCACCGGCACCCGCAGCACCGCCGCGATCAGCCACGGCGTGGTCGGGAACGGCGCGTCCTGCCCGGGCAGCCGCGCCGGCACCGAGGGCTCGCCGGGCCGTGCGCGGTCGACCAGCAGCGCCACCAGCGCGCCTTCTTCCAGCGCGTGCTTGATCTCCAGCGCGATCACCGGCCCTTCCTGCGAGGCATCGATGATGCCGGCGGCCAGGCCCGGGTCGAGCCGGTCCAGCAGCTCGGTCACTGCCGGGTTGTGCGACTTGTCCAGCACCACCCGCAGCTTCACGTCAGGACGGCCGCGGGCCAGCACCCGCAGCGCATCGAAACTGCCCAGGTGCGAGCCGAACACCAGCACGCCGCGGCCCAGGTCCATCGCCGCGTGCAGCTCATCCAGGCCGTTGCTGCGGATGTCGAACAGCTGCATGCGCCCGCCCAGCATGAATACCCGGTCCAGGATGGTGGAGGCGAAGGTGTGGATGTGGCGGGCCACCTCGGGCACGCCGGCGCGGCGCCCGTCCAGCCGCGACAGGAAAGCGCGCGAGGCGCGCCGCTCGGGCGCGCGCATGACCAGGAAATACAGGGTGATCGGATACAGGCAGGCACGCGCCACCGGGCGCCCGCAATGCCGCGCGATCCACGCGATCAGCGATACGGCCAGGCGTCCGCCGCCCTCGGGGCGCCGCTTCCAGTCGACCTCGCTGCTCATGCCGCCGGCCCCGGGTCGGGCTGCATGTCGCCGCGCACCAGTACGTCCCCATCCCGGCGCACCACGAAGCGCCAGCGCGGCGGCAGGTGTTCGAGCTCGATGCTGGCGCACTGGCCCGGCAGCAGCGGGCCGACGAACTTCACCTGGCCCAGCCGCAACGACTGCGCACGGGTACCGGTGCGGGCCTGGATCGCCAGCAGCACCTGCTCCAGCACCACCACGCCGGGCACCAGCGGGTGTCCGGGGAAGTGCCCGGGCAGGCAGGGATGGTCGTGGGGAATGGTGAACTGCATGCAGGAAGGAACGACGGCGCCAGGCCAGAGGATACGGGGCTCAGCGCATCACGTCGCGCCACACCGCCGGACCGACCTGGCCCATCTGGCGCAGGAACTGCAGCGCGTTGCGGTACGGCGGGTCGGGGAACAGGTGGCTGCGCAACGCGTACTCGCCCACCGCAAAGCCGCCGGTCAGGCCCCAGGTGGCGAGGTTGCTGTACCAGGACCACTGCTCGTGGTTGATCGGCCACCACGGCTGCACGCCGAACGCGGCCAGCAGGCCATCGGGCACAGCGCACAGCGCCAGCGCCACGTTGACCAGCGCCAGCGCCCACAGCACCAGCGCCCAGCCCCAGGTCAGGCGGCGGCTGTAACGGGCCAACGCCGGGCTGACCTCGCGGCCGGCGCGCTGGTAGAGCGCGTTGACGAAGCAGGAGATCAGCGGAGTTCGCCCGTGCCTCAGGGTGCGGGCAAAGCCCCAGCCCACCAGCGCCGGGAACACCACGGCCGGGCCGAGCAGCAGCATCCACACCGACGGCGAGGCCGCGGCCCACACCGCCGCGACAATGCCGGCCAGCAGCACCGCCCAAGCCCATGGCCGGCGCTGCGCCAGCGGCCCCCACAGGCACAGCAGCAGCAGGCTGAACATCGCCAGCGCCGCCCACGCCCCTTCCTCGCGCAGGCTGGCCACGTGGGCCAGCGGCGGGTAGGCCAGCAGCAGCAGGGCGCGGGCGATGACGCCGGCGGCCTCCGGTGCGCCGCTGCGCGGGGCCGCGCCGACAGTCATTTCAGACGGTCTTGTTGGCCTGCACGTGCGCCGACAGCGCGCGCAGCGAGGCGAAGATCCGGTGGTTCTCGTCGTTGTCCGAACGCAGCTGGAAGCCGTAGCGCTTGCTGATGGCCAGGGCCAGTTCCAGCGCATCGATCGAATCCAGGCCCAGGCCGTCGTTGAACAGCGGTGCTTCGGGGTCGATCTGCGCGGCGCTGACGTCTTCCAGGTTCAGGGCTTCGACCAGCAGCTCGGCCAATTCGCGTTCGGCATCGGTTTGTTGGGACATGGAACTTCCTTGGGACTGCGGAAGGGGGCGCAACGATCCCGTATCGGCATCGCCAGCGCAACATGGCCGTGATTTGGCTGGCGTTATCATAGGGTCTGTCCCGGCAACATCTGGTCTACGCACCCACATGTCGTTCCCGCGCGTTCCCGCACTGTCCCCGAGCCCGGCCATCCCCGGGTCCGCTTCCATCGCCGGCCCCCGCATGCTGTCCGGGTCGGCGGGGCAGGCATGAGCGCGGCTACCCCGCTGGCTGCCGCCGCCGCCCTGGACATCGACTACGTCGACCCCGCACGACTGCCGGAGCTGCTGGCCGACCCGCAGGTGCTGGCAATCATCGGCTTCCAGTCCGGCAACGCCATCCCGCCCTGCGACGACCCGCGCTACCTGCAGGTTGGCCTGCAGCCGATCGGCGATGCGCCGCTGGAAGTCTGGCGCAGCCAGCGCCCGGTGCGGTACGGGCGCGATGCCAACGGCGTGGCCTGGGCCACCGATGGCCAACTGGCCTTCGGCGCGCTGCAGGTGGACGAGGCCCGGGCCGGCGGCATCACCGCCGCCGCGCAGCAGGCCTATGTCGGACTGGGGCAGGCGCTGGCCACCGGGCAGTGCCCGCACCTGCTGCGGATCTGGAACTACTTCGACGCGATCATCGAGGGCGACGGCGACCAGGAGCGCTACCGCCAGTTCTGCGTGGGCCGCGCCCGGGGACTGGGCCAGGTCGATCCGGGCACGCTGCCGGCGGCCACCGCGATCGGCCGGGTCGATGGCGTGCGCGTGCTGCAGGTGTACTGGCTGTCGGCCCGGCAGCCGGGCCTGCCGCTGGAAAACCCGCGCCAGGTCGCTGCCTACCGCTATCCCCGCCAGTACGGGCCGCAGCCGCCGAGTTTTGCCCGTGCGATGCTGCCGGCGCCGGGCATGCAGCTGCCGCTGCTGCTGTCGGGCACGGCCAGCGTGGTCGGCCACGAATCGCTGCATGGCGAGTGCACGCTGCGCCAGATCGATGAAACCTTCGCCAATTTCCAGGCCCTGATCGGCGCAGCGCGCGAACGCCAGCCGCAGTTGCCGCTGGCCTTCGGCGCGCACAGCCCGCTCAAGGTCTACCTGCGTGACCCGGCCGAGATCGAGCTGGTGCGCCCGGCCCTGGCCCGGCATCTGGACCCGCAGGTGCCGCGGATCTTCCTGCACGCGCAGGTGTGCCGCCGCAACCTGCGCATCGAGATCGACGGCGTCTTCGGCAACAGCCCCTGACCACCGGCCGGCGCTGACGCCGGCCGCTCAGTCGCGCAGCAGCGCCAGCAGCTGGTCGCGCGGCAGCTTGCCGGTCTCGTTGCGCGGCAGGGCCTCGACCTTGCGCAGCGGGCGCGGCAGGAACACCGGGTCCATCGCCGGGCGCAACGCCTGCAGGATCTGCGCTTCGTCCAGCGTCGGCGCCACCACCAGGGCGGCCAGGCGGCCGACCATGTGGCCCGGCTCGGGTTGCAGTTGCACCAGGGCCGCGTCCTCCACCCCCTCGATCGCCAGCACGCGCCGGGTCAGGTCGCCCAGCGACGCCCGTTTGCCGGCGATTTCCAGCAGGTCCGCGCGCCGCCCCAGCAGGGTGAACGAGGTCCCGTCCGCGGACGGCTCCATCAGGTCGGCCAGCACCACCGGCGCGGCCAGGTGCGGCGCCTGCACCGCGGTGCCATCGGCACGCGGTTGCAGGCGCACGCCGGGCAGCAGCGTCCACGCGGTGTCCCGCGCGGTGCGTCGGCGGGCGAAGATGCAGGTCTCGGTGGAGCCGAACATCTCGCGCACCTCGGTGGCAAAGCGCTGTTCGGCCGCGGCGGCGAGTTCCTGCTGCAACGGCGCGGTGGCGGTGACGATGCCGGCCAGGGCCGGCAGGTCCACGCCCGAGTTCACCAGCGCGCGCAGATGCACCGGCGTGGTCACCAGCAGTCGCGGGGCGGGCGTCTGCGCCAGCGCGGTGGCCACGTCCTCGGGGAAGAACGGGCGCCCGGCGTGGATGCGCGCCGGCGCCAGCAGCGGAAACAGCACCGACAGCTCCATGCCGTACATGTGCTGCGGCGGTACGGTCGCCACGATGCCCGGCAGGGCATCGCCCCACAGGTCGCGCAGGGCGGACAGGTTCTGGCCGGTGCTGGCCACGAACGCGCCCCAGGTCTTGGCATTGGCGCTGGGCGTGCCGGTGCTGCCGGAAGTGAAGCCGATCACCACCAGCTGGGCCGGATGCACGAACGACATCGGGCCATCGGCTTCGGGCAGCTCGTCCGGCATCACCACCACCTCTGCCGGGCCGGCGTCCACGGCGGCATCGCTCAGGCACCAGGTACGCGGATAACAGCAGCGCACGTCCTCGACCATGGCCGGTGCGTGCGAGGGCGGCAGCAGGGTCACCTGCCCGCGCAGTGCCACCGCACAGAAACCGACCAGAAATCGGTAGCGGTCCTCGCACAGGTTGATCGCGTGTTCGCCCTCCGGCAGCAGCGCGGCAACGCCATGCACGTGGCGCACGAAGGTGGCCAGGTCGATGTTGCCGGCCGGCTGCACGGCCAGCACGCGCCCGGGGTCACCCATCGCCAGCGGCAGGTACTCGGCGGAAGCGTCGGGGGCGGCGGACATGCGTGCGGAATCTCCTGGGCAGAGGGGCAGCGCCACGGCGCCGGGCGCCTATCGTGAAGATGCCCGCCAGCCCTGACAACCCGCGCCATGACCTGTGGCCCAGCCCCGGGCGGGAGCGGACTGCTACGCTTGCCCGGTTTTCCAACCGGTATCGCCCATGTCCCGCCTGTCCTGCCTGCCGTTGCTGATGTTCGCCGCCCTCGCCGCCGATGCCGCCATTGCCGCACCGACGCCGATCACCATCGAACAGGCCATGGCCGACCCGGACTGGATCGGTCCGCCGGTGGAAAGCGCCTGGTGGTCGTGGAACAGCCAGCAGGTTGAGTACAAGCTCAAGCGCAAGGGCAGCCCGGTGCGCGACACCTTCCGCCAGCCCGTCGCCGGCGGCATCGCCCAGCAGGTCGCCGACGACCAGCGCGGCACCCTGGACGTGGCCAACCCGGTGTTCGACGCCGCCCGCCAGCGCACCGCCTTCGTCCGCAACGGCGACGTGTTCGTGCGCGACCTGCGCAGCGGCGCGCTGACCCAGCTCACCCGCGGCACCGAGAAGGCCGCCGCGGTGGGCTTTGCCCGCGATGGCGGCGTGACCTGGCGCGTGGGCCAGGACTGGTTCCACTGGACCGCCGCCAACGGCATCACCCGCGTGGCCACGCTAAAGGCGGAGAACAACCCGGCCGACCCGCCCAAGGCCGACGAGCTGCGCGAGCAGCAGCTGCGCACGATCGAGACCCTGCGCCGCGACCGCGACCAGCGCGAGGCGCTGCGCACGCAGGAGGAAAGCTGGCGCCGTGCCGACCCGACCCGCGCCACCGCGCCGGTCTATCTCGGTGCCGGCGTGGAGATCGTGCAGAGCGCGCTCTCGCCCGATGCCCGCCACCTGGTCGTGGTCACCAAGCCCAAGGGCTACGAGGGAGGCCGCGGCGGCAAGATGCCGCTGTATGTGACCGAATCCGGCTACGAGGAAACCGAGGACACCCGCACCCGCGTCGGCCGCAACGCGCCCGAGCCGCACACGCTGTGGCTGGTGGATTCTGTCGAAGGCAAGGCCACCGAGCTCAAGCTCGACACCCTGCCCGGCATCGCCACCGATCCACTGGCAGCGCTGCGCAAGGCCGCCGGCAAGGAACCGCTCAAGGGCAACCGCCCCGTGCAGCTGCTCGGCGGCCGCGGCCAGGACTCGCTGCAGTGGAACCGAGACGGCAGCAGCGCGGCGGTGATGCTGCGCGCGGTCGACAACAAGGACCGCTGGCTGGTCAGCATCGACACCGCCGGCAAGCTCGAGACCCGCCACCGGCTGACCGATCCGGCGTGGATCAACTGGAACTTCAACGATTTCGGCTGGATGGCCGACGGCCGCACGCTGTGGCTGCTGAGCGAGGAGTCCGGCTACTCGCACCTGTACACCACCGCCCCGGGCAGCAAGGCCAGGGCGCTGACCGGCGGCAACTGGGAAGCTTCCTCGGTGGTGCAGCGCGCCGACGGCAACGGCTTCTACTTCCTGTGCAACCTGCAGGCGCCGGTGGACTACGAGGTCTGCACGGTCGATGCCGGCGGCGGCAAGGTCGCCGAGGTCACCGCGCTGGACGGCGTGGAGGATTTCAGCCTGTCGCCCGATGGCCAGCAGCTGCTGGTGCGCTACGGCAGCGCCTACCTGCCGCCGCAGCTGGCGGTGGTGCCGGCGGCCGGCGGCCAGGCCCGGGTGCTGACCGACACCCGCAGCGCCGAGTTCAAGGCGCGCGAATGGATCGCCCCGCAGCTGGTCAAGGTGCCTTCGAAGCACGGCGCCGGCCATGTCTGGGCCAAGTACTACGGCCCGGAAACGCTGGAACCGGGCAGGCAGTACCCGATCGTGATGTTCGTGCACGGCGCCGGCTACCTGCAGAACGTGCACCAGCGCTACCCCAACTATTTCCGCGAGCAGATGTTCCACAACCTGCTGGTGCAGAAGGGCTACATCGTGCTGGACATGGACTTCCGCGGCAGCGAGGGCTATGGGCGCAACTGGCGTACCGCGGTGTACCGCAACATGGGACACCCGGAGCTGGAGGATTACCTGGACGGCCTGGACTGGCTGGTCGAGCACAGGCAGGGTGACCGCGAGCGCGCTGGCATCTACGGCGGCTCCTACGGCGGCTTCATGACCTTCATGGCGCTGTTCCGCCAGCCCGGCACCTTCAAGGCCGGGGCCGCGCTGCGCCCGGTCGGCGACTGGATGCACTACAACCACGAGTACACCAGCAACATCCTCAACACCCCGGACATCGACCCGGAGGCCTACCGCGTCTCCTCGCCGATCGGATATGCGCAGGGCCTGCAGGACAACCTGCTGATCGCGCACGGGATGATGGATGACAACGTGTTCTTCCAGGACTCGATCAACATGACCCAGCGCCTGATCGAGCTGCGCAAGGACAACTGGTCGATTGCCCCGTACCCGCTGGAGCGCCACGGCTACATCCGCGCCGACTCCTGGCTGGACCAGTACAAGCGCATCCTCAAACTGTTCGAGGACACCCTCAAATGAGCGCCGCACCGGCGATCGAGATCGTCACCGCGGTGATCACCCGCGGCGGCGACCAGGTGCTGGTGGTACGCAAGCAGGGCTCGACCAGCTTCATCCAGCCCGGCGGCAAGCGCGAGCCGGGGGAGGATGCACTGGCCACGCTGGCCCGCGAGTTGCACGAGGAGCTGGGCGTGCAGATGGTCGCCGACAGTGCGCAGTGGCTGGGCCTGTTCGAGGACAAGGCAGTCAACGAGAGTGGCCGCCGCGTGCGCGGCGAGGCCTTCCTGGTCCAGGTCCAAGGTACCGCGCAGGCGCAGGCCGAGATCGCCGAGCTGGCCTGGATCCCGCTGCAACCGCCGCATGGCGTGGCGCTGGCACCGCTGAGCGAGCGCCATATCCTGCCGGCAGCGGTGGCGGCCCTGGCCGCACGCCCCGACAGGACCCCGGCATGAGCCGTCCGCCGCTACCCGGTGGCCTGCCGGCGTCCCCCGCGAAGAACCCGGCGCAGGGGTTCGTCGACGCCACCGCCCGCATGTCACTGATCATGGGCGGGCTGATGCTGGTGTACTGCGTTGGCCAGCTCGCGGTCGTCCTGCTGCTGGAGCATCTGGACTTCGGGCCCTGGCTGCAGCGGATCGGCCTGCCGCCTTCGACCGGCCTGCGGTGGCTGCTGGACCACGCAGTCGCCCTCAGCTGGGCGATGCTGCTGCTCACGCTGGTGTTCATGGTGGTGTGCTGGAGCCTGCTCAGGTACCGCGAATGGGGCCGGCAGGGATTCATCGCCGCCCTCGTGGTGGTGGGCGTGTTCAACTTTGCCAGCCTGCCCCTGGTCGATTGTTTATTCAGTGGGCTGCTGGCTTTGCTGCCGGAGGACCTGGCCGGAACGGCGGAAGGTCGCGATCTGCTCGCGCAGATGCAGTTCAGCCGCTGGGCCTGCCTGCTCACCGCCGCGGCCACCTCGGTGGCCTTCGCCGCCCTGCATGCATGGCTGGTGGTCAGGCTGCGGCGCGCCGAAGTACGCCAGCTGTTCGGCGCCTGAGCCGGCACCGGCAGGCCCCTGCGCTAAAGTAGCGGCATGACTGAATTCGACCGCGTCCGTACCTACCTCACCGACCTGCAGGACCGCATCTGCGCCGCCATCGAACAGGCCGACGGCCAGGCCCGCTTCGTCGAGGATGCCTGGCAGCGCCCGGAGGGCGGCGGCGGCCGTACCCGCGTGCTGCGCGACGGCGCCGTGTTCGAACAGGCCGGCATCGGCTTCTCCGACGTCTCCGGCACCCGCCTGCCGCCCTCGGCCTCGGCCAACCGCCCGGAACTGGCTGGCGCCTCGTGGCGCGCCACCGGCGTATCGCTGGTGTTTCACCCCCGCAATCCCTACCTGCCCACCACCCACGCCAACGTGCGCTACTTCCGCGCCGAGCGCGACGGGCAGCACGTGGCGTCGTGGTTCGGCGGCGGCTTCGACCTGACCCCGTTCTATCCGTTCGACGAGGACGTGCGCCACTGGCACCACACCGCCGCGCAGCTGTGCGCGCCGTTCGGCCCGACCCGCTATGCCGAGCACAAGCGCTGGTGCGACGAATACTTCTTCCTCAAGCACCGCAACGAGACCCGCGGCGTGGGCGGACTGTTCTTCGATGACCTGCATGGCGACTTCGAGACCGACTTCGCCTACCTGCGGGCGGTCGGCGATGGCTTCCTCGACGCCTACCTGCCGATCGTCGAACGTCGCAAGGACACGCCGTACAGCGAGCGCGAGCGCGAGTTCCAGCTGTACCGGCGCGGCCGCTACGTGGAGTTCAACCTGGTCTACGACCGCGGCACCCTGTTCGGCCTGCAGAGCGGCGGCCGCAGCGAGAGCATCCTGATGAGCCTGCCGCCGCGGGTGCGCTGGGAGTACGGCTTCCAGCCCGACGCCGACAGCGCCGAAGCGCGCCTGGCCAGCTACCTTGTCCCGCGCGAGTGGCTGGACTGAACCGGCCCGTGGCCGGTTGAGCGCGCCGCGGACGTACCGCCTCTTGAACGGACTCCGGCAGCACACGTGCCAGCCGCATCCATGCAGCGATCGCTGCAGTCGGCAACACGGATCAGGGGTATAGCCGGGGCAAAAAAAAGCCCCGGCGACCAGGGGGGGGTCGACGGGGCCGGGGAACGGAAACTTGGGGAGGAGCTTCCGTTCCAGATCTGCTCTAGGGGATGGGAGAGATCCGCGACAGACGTTGCGTCCGTCGGGGCCTATAACACCACTTCCTACATTGATGATTCGTGAAGAAATCGCTCAGCGAACCAGCAGGATTTATGGCGGATTCATGCCCGTCGCGTGTTGTGGTAACTGAACACGCATAAGTGTGATGCAACGTTCCAACGGGGTCGTTTTCACGTCCTTTCAGGGTGTGAAGTTGACGCTGGGCGTCGCTCAGTGCGCCTCGTCCCAGTTGTCACCAATCCCGGTGTCGACGACCAGCGGCACCCGCAGGCTGGCTGCCGCGCACATGCGTGAGACCACCTCGGACCTGAGCGTGTCGATGAAGTCGGCATCGGCTTCGAACACCAGTTCGTCGTGCACCTGCAGGATCATCAGCGCGCGCTCGCGGTGCCCGGCCAGCCAGCCATCGACGCTGACCATGGCGCGCTTGATGATGTCCGCCGCCGTGCCCTGCATCGGTGCATTGATCGCCGCGCGTTCGGCGCCGGCACGCAGGCCCTGGTTGCGCGCGTTGATGTCGTTCAGGTACAGCCGGCGGCCGAACAGTGTCTCCACGTAGCCCTGCTCGCGCGCCTGCTGGCGCATGCGCTCCATGAAGTCACGCACCGCCGGGTAACGGCTGAAGTACAGCGACACGTAATCCTGCGCCTGGCCCCGGTCGATGCCGAGGTTGCGGGCCAGCCCGAACGCACTCATGCCGTACATCAGGCCGAAGTTGATCGCCTTGGCAGCGCGGCGCTCGTTGGGCGTGACTTCCTCCAGCGTGCGGCCGAACACCTCGGCGGCCGTGGCGCGGTGCACGTCGGCGCCCTGTTCGAAGGCGCGGATCAGGCCCGGGTCCTCGGACAGGTGGGCCATGATCCGCAGCTCGATCTGCGAGTAGTCGCAGGCCATCAGCTTGCGTCCGGGCGGGGCGACGAAGGCCTTGCGGATGCGGCGACCGTCCTCGGTGCGGATCGGGATGTTCTGCAGGTTCGGATCGGACGAGGACAGGCGGCCCGTGGCGGCGCCGGACTGGTGGTAGCTGGTGTGCACGCGGCCGGTGTCCGGGTTGACCATCTCCGGCAGCTTGTCGGTGTAGGTGCTGCGCAGCTTGGCCAGGCCGCGGTACTCGAGGATCACCCGCGGCAGCTCGTGCTGGTCGGCGATCGCCTCCAGCGCCTCCTCGTTGGTCGAGGGCTGGCCCTTGGGCGTCTTCACCAGCGCCGGCAGGCCCATTTCCTCGAACAGCACCGCGCACAGCTGCTTGGGCGAATCGAGGTTGAAGGTGCGCCCGGCCAGTTCGGTGGCCTTCTGCTGGGCGGCAAGCATGCGTGCGGACAGGTCCGCGCTCTGCCGGCGCAGTTCGACCGTGTCCACGCTGACGCCGTTGGCCTCGATCCGCGCCAGCACCTGCACCAGCGGCATCTCGATGTCGCGGTAGACCTGCTGCAGGCCCGGCACCTGGGCCAGCCTGGCACCCAGCACCTGGTGCAGGCGCAGGGTGATGTCGGCATCCTCGGCCGCGTAGTTGCCGGCCTCGTCGATGCCCACCTGGGCGAAGGACAGCTGCCTGGCGCCCTTGCCGGCCACGTCCTCGAAGCGCACCGTCGTGTAGCCGAGGTAGCGCTGCGCCAGCGAATCCATGTCGTGGCGGGTTGCGGTGGAGTTGAGCACGAAGCTTTCGAGCATGGTGTCGTCGGTGTAGCCCCGCAACGTGATGCCATGGCGGCGCAGCACATGGATGTCGTACTTGCCGTGCTGGCCAAGCTTGGGCTTGTCCGGGTCCTCCAGCAGCGGCTTGAGCGCGGCCAGCACGTGCTCGCACGACAGCTGCGCTGGCGCGCCGGGATAGCTGTGCCCGACCGGGATGTAGGCGGCCTGGCCCGCGGTCACCGCCACGCTCAGCCCGACCAGGTTGGCGCGCATTGCATCGAGCGCATCGGTCTCGGTATCCAGGGCAAAGCACGGTGCCTCGCGCAGGCGCGCGATCCACGCCTGCAGCTGGGCGTCGTCGAACACGATCTCGTAATCGCCCCTGGCCGCCAGTGCCGGATCCGGCGCCTCGGCGCTCCCGTCGCTGGCCTTGGCGTAGCCGGCGGCGGTGCCGCGCAGGCTGGGTTTGCTGACGCTGGCGGCCGGGGCCGCTGCACCGCCGCCGTCGAGCTCTCGCAGCGCCTGGGTGAAGCCGTAGCGCGCGTACAGGCCACGCAGTGCATCCGCGTCCTGCTCGCGCAGCACCAGGTCGCGCGGGCCGACGGCCAGCTCCAGGTCGGTGCGGATCGTCACCAGGTCGCGGTTGAGCGGCAGCCGCGACACCGCAGCGCGCAGGTTCTCGCCGATCTTGCCCTTCATCGTCGCCGCGGCGGCGATCACGCCGTCGAGGTCGTTGTATTCGGCCAGCCATTTGGCCGCGGTCTTGGGCCCGCACTTCTCCACGCCCGGCACGTTGTCCACCGCATCACCCATCAGGGCGAGAAAGTCGACGATCTGCCCCGGGCGCACGCCGAACTTCTCGATCACCGCCGCCTCGGAGTCGGTGCGGCTGCCGGTCATGGTGTTGACCAGGACCACGCCCGGGCGCACCAGCTGCGCGAAATCCTTGTCGCCGGTGGAGATGGTGACCTCGACATCGTCGGCCGCGGCGCGCAGCGCCAGCGTGCCGATCACGTCGTCGGCCTCCACGCCGGGCACGCGCAGGATGTCGATGCCCAGCGCATGCACGATGTCGCACATCGGCTGCACCTGCGAGCGCAGCTCGTCCGGCATGGGCGGACGGTTGGCCTTGTACTCGGCGTACATGTCGTCGCGGAAGGTCTTGCCCGGCGCATCGACCACGAAGGCGACGTAGTCGGGTTTTTCCTTCAGCGTGGCACGCAGCATGTTGACCACGCCGAACAGCGCGCCGGTCGGCTCGCCGTCCGCGTTGGTCAGCGGCGGCAGCGCGTGGAAAGCGCGGTAGAGGTAACTGGAACCGTCAATCAGGACTAATCTGCTCATGGGTGGATTCTACGCGCCCCCACTCCAACCCCCGGCGACGGGGCCATAATCGGGACTGCCCCGGAGGAACGCCTGCCATGAAGAAACTGCTGCTGGTCCCCCTGCTCGCCCTCGCTGGTTGCGCCAGCACCGGCGGTGGCCTTTCCGATGCACCAATCGACGTCAGCGGTGCCGACGTGGCCAGGCGCGTGATGGAGAACGGTGACACCGTGGAGGAATACCGCATCAGCGGCCAGCTGCGCATGGTGCGCGTGGTGCCGGTACGCGGCGCGCCGTACTACCTGTACGACCGCAACGGCGACGGCCGCATGGACAACGACAGGGACGGCGTCTCGCCGGTCTACTGGAAGCTCTACAGCTGGTAAGCGTGCCCGCGCCGGAAGGCGCACCGCGGTCTGTTCCGCGTCACGCCCGCAACGACGCCCGGGTGCGGACGAAGGCCACCCCGGGCACCGTGCTCAGCGGATGACCAGGACCGGCACCTTGCTGCGTGCCAGCACCTCGGTGGTCTGGCTGCCCAGCAGCACGCGGCTGACGCCGCGACGACCGTGCGAGGTCATCACGATCAGGTCGCTGTGGCACTGCTCGGCGGTGTCGATGATGCCGTCGGCCGCATAACGGTCGAGCACGTGGTGGGTTGTGGCCTTCACATTGGCGGCGGCTGCCGCCTCGCGCGCGGGCTGCAGGATCTTCTGCGCGGCATCCTCGCGGTCCTGTCTGTATTCGGGGCTGCTCTCGTAGCCCACGCTCCAGCCCATCGCGTCGTACATGCCGACGGCCCACGGTTCGGAGACGGTGACCACGTCGACCTCGGCGCCCAGGTCCTGCGCCAGTTCCAGACCCTTGGACAGCCCCTTGCCGGCCAGCTCGGAACCATCGACGGCAATCAGAATACGCTTGTACATGTGCCTGCTCCAGGAGGCGGCCGCGATGGCCGATGGGGACGATTACACAGGCCGATCATGGGCCGCGCCTTGAGGCGGATCAATCGGGCCAGATCATGCGCCGCGCCTTGAGGCGGATCAATCGGGCCAGGGGTGCACGCCGGCCGTGGCAGAATCCGGCCATGTCCGCACGTCGCGCGCTCCCCACCTGCCTGTTGGCGCTGCTGGCCGCCGCCGCTGCCAATGCCGCCGACCGCGTGCTGGTGTTCAGCGCGACCGCCGGATTCCGCCACGACTCCATCCCCACCGCGGTGAAGACCGTGCAGGAGCTGGCCACCGGGCTGCAACTGGAGACTGACCAAAAAAGGATGCGGCCGACTTCAACGACACCAACCTGGCGCGCTACCGCGCGGTGGTGTTCGCCAGCACCAACGGCGACGTGCTCGACGGGGCACAGCAGGCCGCGCTGCAGCGCTTCGTGCGCGCCGGTGGCGGCTTCCTCGGCGTACATGCGGCCCCGGATACCGAGCATGACTGGCCGTGGTACGGCGAACTGGTGGGCGCCCGGTGCGGCGACCATCCGCCGGGCCTGCAGGCCACGACGGTCCAGCCAGAACGCGGCGGGGCGGCACAGGACGCTGCGTGGGCGATCGAGGACGAGATCTACAACTTCCGCCGCAATCCACGTGGACAGGTGCAGGTGCTGGCCACCGTGGACGAGGCGCTGTACGCCGGCGGGCGCATGGGCGATGACCATCCCATCGCCTGGTGCCGTCCCTTCGATGGCGGGCGCAGCTGGTACACCGGCCTGGGCCACGCGGCGGCGGTGTACGCCCGGCCGGAGTTCCGTTCCCAGCTGCGCCAGGGCCTGCGCTACGTCACCGGCCTGTCGCCGGACTGCTGACCGGGAGAAGCGCTGCAACTCCGGTTGAGGCGACCGCAGGCTGGCATGGCGGCCGGCAGTTGTTGCCGGCAGCGTTGCCTCTGATCCTCACCCCGTGCGTGGCAGCGCCCTGAATCCGGGTCCCGATCCCGGCGATCACTCGCCGCAACCGGTCCATGCGATCTCCCAAGGGCTGCGCGACGGCTTACAGCACGGTGAGGTTGGCGTAGGCCATCACCAGCCACTTGCTGCCGGCGTCGATGAATTCGACCTGCACCCGGGCGTGGGCGCCGCTGCCCTCGTAGTCGGTGACCATGCCTTCGCCGAACTTGGGATGGGTGACGCGCGCGCCGAGCTTGAGCGGCGGTGCTTCCAGCGAGGCATGGCCCTGCACGCGGCTGGCGCCGAGCGAGGCCGGGCGCGAGACCTGCACCTTCGGGCGCACCTCGTTGAGCAGCTCGCGCGGGATCTCGCGCAGGAAGCGCGAGGGCAGACAGTAGTTGTCCTGGCCGTGGATGCGGCGGCTCTCGGCATAGGTCAGCACCAGCTTCTGCCGCGCGCGGGTGAGGCCCACGTACGCCAGGCGGCGCTCCTCTTCCAGCCGGCCGCTTTCCTCCAGCGAACGCGCGCTCGGGAACAGGCCTTCCTCCATGCCGGCCAGGAACACCAGCGGGAATTCCAGGCCCTTGGCCGAGTGCAGGGTCATCAGCTGCACGCCCTCCTCGCCGGCCTGGGCCTGGCCTTCGCCGGCCTCCAGCGAGGCGTAGGTCAGGAAGGCGACCAGGTCGTCCATGTCCGGATTGCCTTCCTCCACGTCGTCGTCGCGACGCACGAAGCGCGAGGCCACCGAGACCAGTTCGTCCAGGTTCTCCGAACGCGATTCCGAATCCAGCGCGTTGCGGCTCTCCTTGCTCCAGTGTTCGCGCAGTGACGAGCGCTGCAGCACGTGGTCGATGCGCTCGGCCAGGGTCATCTCGCCGGTTTCGCCCTGCAGCTGGTTGAGCAACTGCAGGAAGCCGGCCAGTGCGTTGCGTGCGCGCCCGGCCAGTTCATTGCCCTGGGTGGCGAGCATGGTCGCTTCCCACAGCGACAGCGACTGTGCTCGGGCGATGCGCCGCACCTCGTCCAGGGTGCGCTCGCCGATGCCGCGCGGCGGCGTGTTCACCGCGCGCTCGAACGCGGCATCGTCGCTGCGGTTGGTCAGCAGGCGCAGGTAGGCCAGCGCGTCCTTGATCTCGGCGCGCTCGAAGAAGCGCATGCCGCCATACACGCGGTACGGCACCTGCTCGCTGATCAGCACTTCTTCCAGCGCGCGCGACTGCGCGTTGCTGCGGTAGAGCACGGCGACGTCGCCGTGGTTGCCGCCATCGCGTACCCACTGCCGCGCGCGCTCGACGATGTAGCGCGCCTCGTCCATCTCGTTGTAGGCCGCGTACAGGTCGATCGGCTCGCCGTCGCCGCTGTCGGTCCACAGCTGCTTGCCGATGCGGTCGGGGTTGTGCGCGATCACCGCGTTGGCCGCGCCCAGGATATTCGCGCTGGAGCGGTAGTTCTGCTCCAGGCGGATGGTCTGCGCACCGGGGAAGTCCTTCAGGAAACGCTGAACGTTCTCGACCTTGGCGCCGCGCCAGCCGTAGATCGCCTGGTCATCGTCGCCGACCACGAACACATGGCCGCTGTCGCCGGCCAGCACGCGCACGAAGGCGTACTGGATGGCGTTGGTGTCCTGGAACTCGTCGACCAGGATCTCGCGGAAGCGTGCGCGGTAATGCGCCAGCAGCGCCGGGTTGTCGCGCAGCAGCTCGTGCGCGCGCAGCAACAGCTCGGCGAAGTCGACCAGGCCGGCGCGGTCGCAACGGTCCTGGTAGGCCGCATACACCTGCTGGCGCACCTTGATGTAGTCGTCGTGCGGCTCGGGCTGCAGGTGGTGCGGGCGGCGGCCCTCGTCCTTCTGTTCGTTGATCCACCAGGCCAGCTGCTTGGGCGGGTACTTGCCGTCGTCCAGTTCCAGCTGCTGGACCACGCGCTTGACCAGGCGCAGCTGGTCGTCCGAATCCATCACCTGGAAGGATTCGGGCAGTTTCGCCTCGGCCCAGTGCAGGCGCAGCAGGCGGTTGGCCAGGCCGTGGAAGGTGCCGATCCACATGCCGCGGCTGCCGTGCGGCAGCTGCGCGTCGATGCGGTGGCGCATTTCGCCGGCGGCCTTGTTGGTGAAGGTCACCGCGAAGATGCCATGGGTCGGCACGCCGAACACGTCGTGCAGCCAGGCGATGCGGTGGGTGAGTACGCGGGTCTTGCCGGAACCGGCGCCGGCCAGCACCAGATGGTGGCCGGGGGGCGCAGACACAGCCTCGCGCTGGGCTGCATTCAGCCCGTCGAGCAGGTGGGAGACATCCATCGGCGCATTTTACGGCACCGCCACCGGTCCCACCTGGCCCTGTTCATCCAGACCGGGCCGAACGACCGCCTTGACTCCGCCCCCTGCGGGGGAGAGATTTGGGGTTTCAAGGCCATCGCGAGGGATCGACCATGCGTCTGCAATGCACTGCAATTGCCGCAAGCCTGCTGCTTGGACTGGCCACCAGCGCCATCGCTGCCCCACCGCCCGAGGCCCCGGCCCGCTCGCTCGCCGCCCTGGTCAAGGTCGATGCGGACGGTGGCATCGGTTCGGTGCTTCCGTCGCATGAACTGCCACCTGCCCTGCAACGCCAGTTGCAGCAGGACCTGCAGCAGGCGCTGGCGGCCGATGCCAGCCATGCCGCTACGGGCCCGCACCAGCTGCTGGCCGAAGTCGCACTGCTGACCACGCCGTTGGCCGACGGCCAGCACGCGGCCAGCTTCCGTCTGGAATCCGCCCGTCCGGTCCCGGCCGGCCAGTGGTACTGGGAGCACACCGACAAGCGCCGGGTCAGGCTGGTCAACCGCGAGCGTGGCTTCGCGCCGGGTCGCCAGGCGCCGGGCCTGCGTGATCCGCTGCAGCACCAGCCCGGCGGCGGGGTTCCGGTACCGCCGTCCGCCCCACCGGCGCCGCCGCGCGGCCACGCCGGGGCATAAACCGGCTCAGCCCGCCGCCAGCATCTGCTGCGCGGCGGCCTGCGCCTGCTGGCGCAGCTCCGGAATGGCCAGGCTTTCCCACAGCCGGCCAATGCGCAGGCTGCCGACCACCTGGATGCGCGGATAAGGGGTGCCGTCGGCCGCCAGCAGCTGGCCATCGACGTCGGTATCCACGCCAATCCCGTGCGGGCCCGAGCGCGCGATGCCACTGCCCAGCAGTTGCTGCAGCAGCGGATTGCGCATGGCCTGGCCCCGGGTTTCCACGCCGGTGGCATTGACCACGCACTGCACCTGCAGGTGCAGCCGCGAGCCGCGCGGACCGTCGGCGGTGAGGCGGACGTGGTTGCCATCGAGGGATACGGCATCGACCCGGCCGCGATGGATCTGCAGCTGGCCGCTGTCGCGCAGCGCCTGCAGCTGTGCATGCACCGGGGTCGCGATGCGGTGGCGGTGCACGTCCCAGTAGCGCACCACATGGCGCAGGAAACGGCGCTGGTCAGCGTCATCGAGCGAGCGCCACAGTGCCTGCCCGTGCGGGCGCAGGCGGTCCATCACCATCTGCCATGGCTGGCCGGCGGCCTGGGCCTCGCGCACGAGCTGGCGCAGCACGCGCATGCGCCCGCGCAGGCCCATCGCCAGCAGCGGCCGCACGTCGAACCCGGCCGGCGTGCCCTCGGCATGCGGCAGCGGCAGCAGCGCGTGGCGCGAGATCACGTGGATCGCGCCGCGATGGCCGTTGGCCAGCAGCGAGACCACGCTGTCGGCCATGCTCAGGCCCGAGCCGACGATGCACACGTCCGCGCGCGGATCGATCGCCTGCACCGCCTCGAAGTCCCATGCCTCCACGCGCTGGGCCGGCGACAGCGCCTGCGCGCCACGCGCCGGCAGCGGCCGCAGGCTGTTGCCGACTGCCACCGTCACCGCGCGGGCCCGCAGCTGGCCACCACCCTGCAGGGCCAGACGCACGCCCTCACCGTCGGGGTCCAGTGCCACCACGCTGTCCTGGATCAGCTGCAGCTGCGCAGCGCTGCCGGCCTGTGCCTGCCGCAGGCGCTGCTGCAGGTACGCCGCGTAGTGGCGGCGGCTGACATAGCTGCGCGCCAGCGTGTCGCGATCCAGGTGCGGATAGGCCTGGACCTGGCACAGGTAGTCGAGGAAATCGTCCGGCTGCTCGGCAAAGCCGCTCATCTTGCCGGCCGGCACGTTGAGCAGGTGGCCGTCATGGGTGGTGGCGTAGGCCACGCCGCGCGCCAGCGGCGGCTCCGGCTCCACCAGGGCGATGCGACGGGACACGGTGCCTTCGCGCAGCAGCTGGATGGCGGTGAGCACGCCGGCGGCACCGCCGCCGATGATGGCCAGGTCGACGGCCTGTTCGTGGGAGCTTTCGGTCATCGCCCGATTGTAAGCGCTGGCCCCGGCGGCCCGTCGCCACGCACTCACATCAGTGCATCGGCCAGCCGGGCGATGCCCTCGCGGCTGCGTTGCCAGGCCGGGCGCCGCCGCCACTGCGCCAGGTCCAGCTGCAGGGCATGGGCCAGGTAGTCCTGCTCGATCGTGCGCAACTGCGCGACCAGCCCCGCGTCATAGGCAAGCAGGCCGATCTCCGCATTGAGCGCGAAGGATCGGATGTCTACGTTGATCGAACCGACCAGCGCGAGCTCGTCGTCCACGCGCAGGTGCTTTGCGTGCAGGAAGTGCGGTTGGTGCAGCGCGATGCGCACGCCGGCGCGCAGCAGCTCGTCGTAGTAGGACTGCTGCGCCCACCAGGTCAGGCGCTGGTTGTTGCTGGCCGACAGGACCAGCTGCACGCGTACCCCCGACAGCGCGGCGATGCGCAGCGCGGCCAGCGTGGCCTCGTCGGGCACGAAGTACGGCGTCACCAGCACCAGTTCGCGCCGCGCCAGGTGGATCAGCGCGTTGACCGCGTCGCGCGCGTTGGCGAACGGATAGGCCGGGCCGCTGGGCAGCAGCTGGGCGGCGACATCGGCCACGGTGCTGGCCGGCGTGGACAGCACTTCCAGCGCCTGCCCGGTCTCGACGTACCAGTCGCTGGTGAACACCGCCTCCAGATGGGCAACCACCGGCCCCTTCACCCGCGCCACCAGCTCGCGGTTGGGGAAGCCGGCGATGAAGTCCGGACCGGCCAGGTTCTGCGAGCCGACATGGCCGACGCGGCCATCGACCAGCGCGATCTTGCGGTGGTTGCGCAGGTCCATGCGTCCGCTGCGGCGCCAGCGCAGACCGCCGGGCATCATCGCCTGCACGTCCACGCCGGCAGATCGGAGGCGGCGCCGGTAGCGGCGCAGGCCGCGCTTGGCGCCCACCGCATCGAGCAGCACGCGGCAGCGCACGCCGCGGGCGCTGGCCCGCTCCAGCGCGGCCACCATCGCCTCGCCGACCGCGTCGTCGAACATCAGGTAGTACAGCAGGTGCACGCGCTCGGCGGCGCCGTCGATGTCATCGATCAGCGCGCGCAGCGCGCCGTGGTAGTCGTCCAGCAGCTCCACCGCGTTGCCGTGGGTGGGCATGAAGTCGCCTTGGCGCTCGACCAGCGGCACGATCTCGGCGGCCACGGTGTCGTCGTCGGGTATCCAGCGCTGTTCGTGCTGCAGCGCCTGCTGGCGGCGGATGCGGCGCGAGACCTGGGCCTGCCGGCGGACGCGCCGCGCCGACAGCCACGGATGGCCCATCAGCAGGTACAGCGGCAGGCCGAGCAGGGGCACGAAGCCGACCAGCAGCAGCCAGCTGCGCGCGGCCCCGGGTGTGGTGCGGGTGGGGATCCACAGCAGTGCGACCAGCCGGATCAGCCAGTCCAGCGCGAGCAACAACCATGACATCTGGAATCCGTCTGGCTGCATCGTGCGTCCGCCGGGAAGGTCGGCCGATTCTGCCGGCACCGGCGCCAGAAACACAAAACCCGCCTTGCGGCGGGTCTTGCTGGAAGCTGCAAGTGATCCCGTGGGATTACTTGATCTTGCCTTCCTTGTACATCACGTGCTTGCGCACCACCGGATCGTACTTCAGGAATTCCATCTTCCCCGGGGTGTTCTTCTTGTTCTTGTCCGTGGTGTAGAAGTGGCCAGTGCCGGCCGAGGAAATCATACGGACCTTATCGCGCTTACCTGCCATGATTGCTTACTCCTCAGACCTTTTCGCCGCGGGCACGCAGCTCAGCCAGAACGGAATCGATGCCGTTCTTGTCGATGGTGCGCAGTGCATGCGCGGAAACACGAAGCTTGACCCAGCGGTTCTCGCTGGCAACCCAGAAACGACGCTCGTGCAGGTTCGGCAGGAAACGACGACGGGTCTTGTTGTTGGCGTGCGAGACGTTGTTACCCGTCTGCACTCGCTTGCCGGAAACTTGGCATACGCGGGACATTGCGCACCTCGAAAGTAGTTGTTGTCTCCCCATAGCCCGGGGGACGGCGGCCTCGGCGGTTGCCCGCCACACGACTCGAGAATCGGATTCACGCTGGATCTGGGCGGCCCAGGGACGTGTTCCCGGGGGCGCTGACCGGCACAAACCGGACACAGCGAGCCGCGCATTATGCCAGTGGCACGGGCCCCGTGCAAGTTGTCCACAGCCCCTGGAGAGGAACGGATGCGACTGCTGCTGCTCACCTATGGCACCGAGGGCGATACCCGCCCGCAGGCCATGCTCGCGCGCGGGCTGCTCGATGCCGGCCACGAGGCCTGCCTGCTGGCCGAGCAGCAGACCCTGGGCACGGCCGCGCAGCTGGGGGTGCCGCACGCCGAGCTGGCCGGGCCGATCACCGCCGAGGTCGATGCCCTGGTCGGCCACGGCAACAACCTGCGCGCGGCCAGCCGCGGGCTGGCGCGGATGGCCCAAAGCCTGACCGATGCCTGGGTGGAACAGGCCGACGCGGCCGCGGCCGGCTGCGACGCGGTGCTGGCCGGCGGCCTGGCCGCCTTCATCGGCCTGAGCGTGGCGCAGCGCCACCGGATCCCGGTGATCGGCACCGGCACCGTGCCGGTCACCCCGACCCGCGCCTTCCCCAGCACCTTCCTGCCGCCCGGACCGTGGCCGCGCTGGCTCAACCGGCCCAGCCACGTACTGGCCACCTCGCAGATCTGGCGCCAGTTCCGCGGCCCGCTCAATGCCGCGCGCCAAGCACGGCTGGGGCTGCGGCCGCTGCGCCGGCCGCCGATGGAGTTCCCCTTCCTCTACGGCTTCTCGCCGGCCCTGCTGCCGGCCCCGGCCGACTGGCCGCGCAACCATGTCGCCTGCGGCCAGTGGCGCCTGCCCGAGACCGTGCAGGCCCTGCCCGAAGACCTGGTGCAGTGGCTCGATGGCCGTCCGGCGCCGGTGTTCATCGGTTTTGGCTCGATGCGCGGCTTCGATCGCCGCCAGGTGTTCGGCGGCCTGGTCCAGGCGCTGGGCGAGCGCCCGATCCTGCTCTCGCCGGGCTGGGCCGGGCTGCCGGAAGACTGGACTCCGCCGGCGCACGTGCGGATCTGCCCGCCGGTACCGCACGAGGCGCTGTTTCCGCGCTGCGCGCTGGTGATCCACCACGGTGGCAGCGGCACCACCCACTCGGCCAGCCGCGCCGGAGTGCCGCAACTGGTCCTTCCGCTGGTGGCCGACCAGCCGTTCTGGGCGCGGAGGCTGTACGAACGCGGCGTGGCCGCCCCCCACTGTCACTGAAGCGCTTCGACCACCCCACCCTGCAGCGCGCGATCGCGGTCGCCAGTGATGCGGCGACCGTGGCGCGGGCGGCGGAACTGGGCCGGCAGATGGCCGCCGAGGATGGCGTGGCCACGGCGGTGGCCACGCTGGAGCGCTGGCTGCGGTGAGCAGGCTGGCCGCTCAGGCCAGGCCCGGTTGCAGGTGCTCCACCATCCAGTCGATGAACACCCGCAGGCGGTGGCTGACGTGGCGGCTGGGCGCGAACACCAGGTGCAGTGGCATCGTCGGCAGCTGCCACTCAGCCAGCACGGGTACCAGCTCCCCGGCCCGCACATGGGCCGCGGTCATGTAGGTGGGCAGGCAGATGATGCCCAGTCCGGCCAGGCCGGCGGCCAGGCAGGCAGTGCCGTCATCAACGCTGAGCTGGCAGTGCATGGCCGGCACCACCGTCTGCCCACCACGCGACAGCCGTGGCAGGTAAACCTCGCCGGATTGGGCGCCACGGAAACCCAAGAGCCGGTGGGCGGGGTCCTGCAGTTGCTGGGGATCCGCCGGGGTACCGCAGCGTGCCAGGTAGGCCGGCGCGGCATGCAGCGCCAGCGGCAGCTCGCACAGCCGCCGCGCGACCAGCCCGCCATCGCGCAGCTCGCCACCCCGGATCACGCAGTCCACGCCCTGGCCGATGACGTCGACCTCGCGGTCGCTGGCACCGATGGCCAGTTCGATCCCCGGATAGCGGGCAAGGAAATCCGGCAGCGCCGGCATCAGCACCCGCTGCGCGAACGGGCTGGGCACATCGATGCGCAGGCGGCCGCGCGGCTGGCTGCGGGCACGGCCGACGCTGGCTTCGGCCTCTTCCAGCGCGGCCAGCAGCTGCACTGCGCGCTGGTAATACGCCGCGCCCTCGTCGGTAAGGCTTAGCTTGCGGGTGGTGCGGTGGAGCAGGCGCACCTGCAGGTGCGTTTCCAGCTGCTGGAGCAGCTGGGTCACGGTGGCGCGCCCCAGCTGCAGGGTCTGTGCGGCCTGGGTCAGGCTGCCCGCTTCGACCACGCGGACAAACACCCGCATTGCCTGAAAACGGTCCATGGGCGCCGATTGTTTGGATTGCGCGAACAATCTAGGCGCAGTTGCGCGGTTTATCCAGCAACAGCCGCGCCCGAACATGAGCTCATCGCCGGAGGCGCCGTTGCGACCGGCCTTTGAGGAATCGACCATGAACCAGCGCGATATTGTCTTCCCTGCCGGCCGCCGCGAGCTGTACGAGCGCAACCGTTATTCGCCGGCGGTACGTGCCAATGGCCTGCTGTTCGTGTCCGGGCAGGTCGGCAGCCGCGAGGACGGCTCGCCCGAGCCGGAGTTCGAGGCCCAGGTGCGCCGCGCCTTCGACAATCTCAATGCGGTGCTGGCCGCCGCCGGCTGCAGCTTCGATGACGTCATCGACGTCACCGTCTTCATGGTCGATGCCGAAACCAACTTCGCCAGGGCCTGGGCCATCGTCCCGGAGTACTGGGGCGATGCGCCCTATCCCAGCCTGACCGGCATCGGCGTGGCCTGGCTGTACGGGTTCCAGTTCGAGATCAAGGTCATCGCGCGGCTGCCCGACGCGGCCGCCTGAGCTGCCGCCAGCCGCGCCTGCAGCACGCAGGCGCAACTGCCGGCGGCTCAGCCCTTGCGCGCGGCGATCCAGCCCTCGACCTGGCTGCGCAGCACCGGCAGCGGAATCGAGCCCTGCTGCAGCACGAAGTCGTGGAAGGCCTTGAGCTCGAACTTCCCGCCCAGCTCGCTTTCGGCCTGGCGGCGCAGCTTCCAGATCTCGATCTCGCCGAGCTTGTAGCTCAGCGCCTGCGCCGGCCAGGAGATGTAGCGGTCGACCTCGGTGGTGACCTCGTGCTCGCTCAGCGCGGTGTGGTCACGCAGGTAGGCCAGCGCCTGCTCGCGGCTCCAGCCCTTGTGGTGCACGCCGGTGTCGATCACCAGCCGGCAGGCGCGCCACATCTCGTAGGTCAGGCGGCCGAAGTGCTCGTACGGGGTTTCGTAGATGCCCATCTCCACGCCGAGCTTCTCGGTGTACAGGCCCCAGCCCTCGCCGAAGGCGGAGATGTAGTGGTTGCGGCGGAACTCGGGCTGCTCGGCCTGCTCGGCGGCCAGCGCGCCCTGCATGGCGTGGCCCGGGTCGGATTCGTGCAGGGTCAACGCCGGCAGGTTGTACAGCGGCCGCGCCGGCAGGTTGTAGGTGTTGACCCAGTAGGTGCCCATGCCGCCGCGGCCGGCGGTCCAGAACGGGGCGATGTCATCGGGCACTGGAACGATGGTGAAGCGTGCGCGCGGCAGGGTGAAATAGCGGCCGATCACCGCATCCACCCGCTTGGAGATCCACGCCGCGTAATGCAGCAGCTGCTCCGGCGTCTTCGCGTAGAACTGCTCGTCGGTGCGCAGGAAATGCAGGAAGTCGGCAAAGCGCGTTTCCGGGCTGGCACCGGTGAAGCCGACCTCGTCGATGATGGCGTCCATCTCGCGCTGGATGCGTGCCACTTCCTCCAGCCCGATCTGGTGGATCTGCTCGGCATCCAGGTCCAGCGTGGTGTATTCGCGGATCTGCGAACGGTAGAACGCCTCGCCGCCAGGCATGGCCTCGGCCGCCAGGGTGGTGCGCGCCTGCGGCACGTACTCGTCGCGGTAGAAGGCCAGCAGCTGCTGGAACGCCGGCACCACCGAGCCGGCGATGGCCTGGCGCGCCTGCTGCTGAAGTTGCGCCTGCTCGGCGGCCGGGATGCTGGCCGGCAACCGCTTGAACGGCGCGTACAGCGGCGACTGGGTCGGGTCCTCCAGCGCGGCCACGGCGGCAATGGAACCATCGCGGCCTTCGAGCACCTCGCGTGGCACGCTGAACCCCCGCGCCAGGCCGGCGCGCATGTTGTCGGTCTGCTGGCCGAAGTAGCGCGGCACGTCGTTCAGGCGCGCGATGTAGTTGCGGAAGTCCTGCGCGGTCTTCATCTCGCGCCGGGCCATGAACGAGAGGTTGGACCAGAACGAGGAATCCGAATTGAACGGCATCTCGTAGCTGCGCAGGCGCACCGCCTCGGCCAGGTTCTGCACCTGGGCGCGGTACACCGCCAGGTTGACCCGGTTTTCAGGCGAGAGCTTTTTCGCATCGATGCGCTCGAGCTGGGCCAGCACGTCCTCCCACACCTTCAGCCGCGCGGCCTGCGCCTCCGGGCCCACGTCGGGCAGGCGGGTGGCGCTGGCCGGGCCGTCGCCATCTTCGGTGGCCTCGCCGCCACCGGACTGGCGCCATTGCCATTCCTTCTCGTAGATCGCCTGGAAGCGGGCGTCCTCGCCCCTTGCCTGGCTGGCCGGCGTGGCCTTGGCGGCGGCCGGCGAAGCGGCATGGGCCTGGGTGGAAGAAAGTGCCAGGCACAGCAGGATGGCAGCGGCAAGCGGTGATTTCACGAGCAATGGCTCCGCGGTGGATGCAGTCACCGATCATCGCACCATCGCCACGGGCGCTCCTAGATCGGATCCGCTGCCCTGCCTGCCGGTTTCAGTCCGGCGCGCGGTCCCCGCGCCAGCCGCGGTGGCGGATGTCCAGGTGCAGGCTGTAGAGCGCGGTGAACGCCGGGAACAGGTTCTGCAGCACGCCCACCGAATCCTGCTTGGGCGAGAACAGGAAGTAGCTCAGCGTCATCAGGCTGCCGACTACGCTCATGTACCAGAACAGGCGCGGGATGACCGGCTTGCCGGCGCGCCGCGAGGCCAGGAATTGCACCAGCCAGCGGCCACCGAACATCAGCGCGCCGGTGTAGCCGATCAGCTTCCAGCCGGTGACGTGCAGCCCGGTCCAGTACAGCCATTCCAGCGGTTGTTCCAGCATGCCCATTTCAGAGTTCCCGTACCTGGGTGCGGTGGCTGCGCGCGATCAGCCAGGCCACGCCGCGCAGGTCGCGGATGCCGACGAGCGCGCGGCCGAGGTTGTTGTATTTGGACACGCCGCTGGTGCGCGCACGGTGGTTGACCGGCACGCTCACCGTCTTCCATCCGGCACGCTGCATCAGCGCCGGCAGGTAGCGGTGCATGTGGTCGAAGTACGGCAGGTCCAGGAAGGCCTCGCGCTCGAACAGCTTGATCCCGCAGCCGGTGTCGGGGGTGTCGTCACGCAGCATGCGGCGCCGGATCGCGTTGGCCCACTTGCTGGCCCAGCGCTTGGAACCGGAATCCTGGCGCTGCACCCGCCAGCCGGCGAACAGCTTCACCGCCGGTTCGGCGGCATCGCGTGCGGCCAGCAGCTTCGGGATGTCGGCCGGGTCGTTCTGGCCATCGCCATCAAGCGTGGCGATCCACGTCCCGCGCGCGGCCTTGGCGCCGCTGCGTACCGCACAGCTCTGCCCGCTCTGGGCCTGGTGGTGCAGCACGCGCAGCTCCGGCACGTCGGCCTTCAGCGCGGTCAGCACCGCCAGGGTGTCATCGCGCGAGTGGTCATCGACATAGACCACCTCGAACTCGATGCGCCCCCGTAATGCCGCGGTGATCTCCCCGACCAGGGGCGCGACGTTGTTGCGTTCGTTGAAAACAGGAACGACCACCGAAAGCGAGGGTTGGGTCATGGAGTGATCCGGTTCGGACAGGAGGGGGAGGTTCGCGGATGGGGTCTGGCAGCAGCGGGTTCAGGCACGGTCACCGAAGTAGTCACGGCACCACTGCACCACCGCGGGCATGCCCTGTTCGATGGTGGTGGCCGGCTCGAAGCCAAAGGCCTGCCGCGCGCGCGTGGTGTCGGCCATGGTGCGCAGCATGTCGCCGGCCTGCATCGGCCTGTATACGCGCTGGGTGCTGCGGCCGGCGGCGGTTTCGATCACTTCGATGAAGCGCTCCAGCTCTACCGGGGTGTGGTTGCCAAGGTTGAACAGTCGGTGTGGCACGGCATCTGGCGAGGGATGGTCGAGGGCACCAAGGATGCCGGCGACGATGTCGGAGACATGTGTGAAGTCGCGCTGCATGCGGCCCTGGTTGAACACATCGATCGGCCGCCCGGCCAGCACCGCGCGCGAGAACAGCAGCGGCGCCATGTCCGGCCGGCCCCACGGCCCGTACACGGTGAAGAAGCGCAGGCCGGTGGCGGCCAGGCCGTACAGCTGGGCGTAGCTGTGGGCCATCAGCTCGTTGGCGGCCTTGGTGGCCGCGTACAGCGAACGCGGCTGGTCCACGCGCTGGTCCTCGGAAAACGGCGGCGTGGCCGAATCGCCATAGACCGAACTGCTGGAGGCATAGACCAGATGCTGCACGCCACGGTGCCGGCACAGTTCGAGCATGTTGCCGAAGCCGACCAGGTTGGACTGCACGTAGGCCTGCGGGTTCTGCAGCGAGTAGCGCACGCCGGCCTGAGCGGCCAGGTGCACCACGCGGGTGGGCTGCCACTCGTCGAACAGCGCCGCCAGCCCGGCCGCATCGGTCAGGTCCAGCGGCCGGATCGTCACCTGCGGGCACAGCGTGGCCACCCGGTCGCGCTTGAGCTGCGGGTCGTAGTAGTCGTTGTAGTTGTCCAGGCCGACGACGAGGTCGCCGCGCGTGGCCAGCGCCTGGCAGGTATGGGCACCGATGAAGCCGGCGGCGCCGGTGACAAGCACGCTCATCAATCAGGTCCGATGCGGCCGGGAAGCGGCGCCTTCGCCGGTCAGCGTACCAGCGGGTCGCGCGCCAGCGTGGCCTTGCGTTCCTTGCTGAAGTTCCACCATGGCTGCGCGGCCTCGCCGGCCATGAAGCGCACGATCGACAGGAACACGTCGATCACGCAGGGATCGTGGACCACGGCGGTCTTCAGGCACAGCTGGGCGTACATGTCGTAGGCGTCGCGGCCGCGCACCTGGGCCGGCACGCGGATGCCGATGGCGCGCAGGTCCTTCTCGCAGGCCGGGCCCACGTTGGGCAGGTCGGTCAGCTGGTGCAGGTGGTGGCGGTCAACCTTGCTGGGGTGCATGGGAAGCTCCCGTGGAGGGTATTGCTCAGTCCTTCCGTGCGCGCAGTTTTTCCAGCACGCCATCCAGCGTGTCCAGGTCGGTGTAGTGGATCACCAGCTTGCCCTTGCCGCCCCGACCGTGGCTGATCGCCACCCGGGTGCCGAGCGATTCGGACAGCTCGGTTTCCAGCGAGGCGATGTCCGCCTGCGGCGCGGCCGGGGCCGGCTTGGCATTGCGCGCGCCCGGCACCTTGCCGGCGGCGAACTGCTGGGCACGGTGCTCGACCTCGCGCACCGACCAGCCCTGGTCGGCGGCTTCCTCGGCCAGCTTGGTCGCCAGTTCCGGGGCCAGGGTCAGCAGCGCGCGGGCGTGGCCCATTTCCAGCCGGCGGGTTTCCAGCAGCACGCGCACGCCGACCGGCAGGTCGATCAGGCGCAGCAGGTTGGAGACCGAGGCGCGCGAGCGACCGACGGCCTGCGCCGCCTCGGCATGGGTCAGCGAGAATTCGGTGATCAGCCGCTGCAGTGCCTCGGCTTCTTCCAGCGGGTTGAGGTCCTCGCGCTGGATGTTCTCGATCAGCGCCATCGCGATGACGGTGCGGTCTTCCAGCTCGCGCACCACCACCGGCACTTCGTCCAGCCCGGCCAGGCGCGAGGCGCGCCAGCGGCGTTCGCCGGCGACGATCTCGTAGTTGCCCTCCGGCAGCTGGCGCACCAGGATCGGCTGGATCACGCCCTGGGCCTTGATCGACTCCGACAGCTCGGCCAGCTTGCCCTCGTCCATCTCGCGGCGCGGCTGGTACTTGCCCGGCTGCAGCTGGTCGATCGGCAGCTTGCGCAGCACCTCGCCCGGCTGCGGCTGGGCCACCGCGGCGACGGTGGTGGGGGTGACGTTGCCCTTGGGGCCCAGCAGCGCATCCAGGCCGCGGCCCAGGCCGCGCTTCTTGCCGCCGGCTGGCTTGCCGATGCTCATCAGACGGTCTCCATGGCCGGGGCGGCCTTGTTGCGTTCCTCGGTGCGGCGGATGATCTCGCCGGCCAGGCCCAGATAGGCCACGCCGCCACGCGAGCCACGGTCATAGCCGACGATGCTCTGGCCATGGCTGGGCGCCTCGGCCAGGCGTACGTTGCGCGGCACGATGGTGCGGAACACGCGGTCGCCGAAGTGCTCGGTGAGTTCGGCCGACACCGCGTTGGCCAGGTTGTTGCGCACGTCGAACATGGTGCGCAGCACGCCCTCGATCTCCAGCGCCGGGTTGAGGCTGGCGCGCAGCGCCTCGATGGTCTCCACCAGCGCGCTCAGGCCTTCCAGCGCGTAGTACTCGCACTGCATCGGCACCAGCACCGAATCGGCGGCAGCCAGCGCGTTGAGGGTCAGCAGCGACAGCGCCGGCGGGCAGTCGATCAGGATGAAGTCGTATTCGTCGCGGACCTTGCCCAGCGCGCGCTTGAGCCGCTGCTCGCGCTCGGACTGGTCCATCAGCTGGATCTCGGCCGCGGTCAGGTCGATGTTGCCCGGCAGCAGGTCGAAGCCTTCCGGCGCGCGCACGCGGATGTCGGCGGCGCTGTTCTCGCCCAGCAGCAGGTCGCAGGTGGAGGCAGCCACCTCGCGCTTGTCCACGCCGCTGCCCATCGTCGCGTTGCCCTGCGCGTCCATGTCCACCAGCAGCACGCGCTGGGACGCGGCGGCAAGGGCGGCGGCAAGGTTGACGGCCGTGGTGGTCTTGCCGACGCCGCCTTTCTGGTTGGCGATGGCGATGATCCGAGCCATGCAGGGAAGCCTCGTGGGCGGGGTGGGACCGTTCATTATGCGGGCTGCGGGCGCCGGGCGGAAATCGGATGCTGGCCGGATCGGCCCGCCGACGGCGTTCAACGGCGCCCGACGACCACCAGGTGGCGGTCGCCAACCAGGCCCGGGACCTGCAGCGGATGGACCTCCAGCACCTGCCAGTCGGCCGGCAGCTGGGCGATCTCCTCGTGCGGGTGCACCCCCTTCATCGCCAGCAGCTGGCCACCCGGGCGCAGCAGGTGGCCGCCGACCTCGATGATCCCGGCCAGCGTGTCCATGGCGCGGGCGGTGAGGTTGTCGAAGGCGCCGGGCTCGTCCAGCGCCTCGGCGCGGGACTCGGCCACCCGGGCGTTGTCCAGCGCCAGCTGGCGCACGGCCTCGCGCAGGAAGCGCGCCTTCTTGCCGTTGCTCTCCACCAGGGTCACCTGCAGCTGCGGACGGGCAATGGCCAGCGGGATGCCCGGCAACCCGGGCCCAGTGCCGAGGTCGGCCAGGGTGCCGCTTTCCACGTGCGGGACCATCGCCAGCGAATCGAGCAGGTGGCGGGTGACCATCTCGTGCGGATCGCGGATGGCGGTGAGGTTGTAGGTGCGGTTCCAGCGCACCAGCAGCGCCAGGTAGGCCAGCAGGCGCGGGCCCAGGGCGGTGTCCAGGCCCATGGCGCGCAGGCCGCGCTCGAGTTCGTCGGCCACGCCGGCCGGCAGGGAGGTGTCGTTCATGGCCCGATTATCGCAGGGCCGGCGCGTGCCGGTCAGGGCGATGGGACCGCACCGGGCTGGTGCGGCAGCAGCGGCAACGCCTCGGCGGCCGGATACCAGGCCAGCGCGGCGCGGAAATCGGCCGAGGCCTGCCATTCGTGCAGCTGCCAGCGCGCGGCCTGGCCCAGCGCCGGATCGCACCAGGCCAGCCGCAGCACCCCGTCATCGCCGATGGCAAAGGCCAGCTTCTCCAGGCCGAAGGAGATGCCATGGCCATGCGCCTTGAGCAGCGCCTCCTTGGCGCACCACACGCGGAAGAACCAGTGCTGGCGCGCCGCCTCGTCCAGCGCCGACAGCCAGCGCACCTCGTCGGGATGGAAGAAGCGGCGCACCACATCGAGCATGCGCGGGCGCGGACGCAGTTGTTCCAGGTCCACGCCCAGCCGCACCTGGCGACCGAGCGCAACCAGCAGCCAGCCACCACTGTGGCTCCAGCCAGTGCCCCACTGCGCCAGTTCGCCATACAGCCACGGTCGGCCACGCTCGTCGCGGGTCAACGGCAAGGCCGCCGGCGGCATCTGGAATTCGGTGCCCAGCACCTCGCGCGCCTGTGGCTCACCACGCCTGCCCGGCACATGCGGCAGGCGCCACACGCTGACCTGGCCGAACTGCCAGCGCGATGCATCGACCGGCACAGTCGTCGTCATGCGAAGGAGGCGCTGCACGATGGCTTCACGACGGTGCGCATTAACTGTCGCCACCGCACCAAACCCGGTGCATCCCAGCGCAAAGGAGAATTACACATGGGCATCATCATCTGGTTGATCGTGGGTGGCATCGTCGGTTGGCTGGCCAGCATCATCATGCGCCGCGACGCACAGCAGGGCATCATCCTCAACATCGTGGTCGGCATCATCGGCGCCCTGATCGCCGGCTTCCTGTTCGGTGGCGGCATCAACGAAGCGATCACCATCCGCACCTTCCTCTTCTCGCTGATCGGCGCGGTGATCCTGCTGGCGATCGTGAACCTGTTTACCCGCAAGAGCATCCGCTAACGCTGCATCAGCGGAAAGGCCTGCGCAGCGCCCGGCATCAGCCGGGCGCTTTTTTTCAGCCCAGCTGTACCCACGCCGGGGCGTGGTCGCTGGGCCGCTCCCAGGTCCGCGGTTCGCGGTCGATGCCGGCCGCAACCGTGCGCGCCTTCAGCGCATCGGAAACCAGGGTCAGGTCGATGCGCAGGCCCAGGTCGCGGCGGAAGCCCGCCGCACGGTAATCCCACCAGCTGAACACCCCGCCCTGCCCGTTGTGCAGGCGGAAGCCGTCGTGCAGGCCCAGCTGCAACAGCTTGTTGAGCGCCCCGCGCTCGGCGGTGGAGGTCAGGATGTGGTTGTCGCTCCACACCACCGGGTCGTGCACGTCGCGCTCGTCCGGGGCGATGTTGAAGTCGCCCAGCACCACCAGCTCGGGATGCCGCTGCAGTTCGGCCTGTACCCAGTCGTGCACGGCCTCCAGCCAGCGCAGCTTGTAGGCGTACTTGTCGGTGCCCACGTCCTGGCCGTTGACCACGTACAGGTTGATCACCCGCACGCCATCGATGGTGCCGGCGATCACCCGCTTCTGTTCGTCCTCGAAGCCCGGGATGCCGACCTGCACGTCCTCGATCGGTGCGCGCGACAGCAGCGCCACGCCGTTGTAGGTCTTCTGCCCGGCAAAGACGTTGCGGTAGCCCAGCTCCAGCAGGCGCGTGTCGGGGAACTTGTGGTCCTCGAGCTTGGTTTCCTGGATGCCGACGATGTCTGGCGAGAAATCGGCCAGCCACTGTTCCAGGTGCAGCAGGCGGACGTTGAGCGAGTTGACGTTCCAGGAAGCGATTTTCATGGGGCGCAATTCTACGCTGGACACCGGCATGGCCGGCCCTCAGTCGGCCAGGAACGGGGCGACATCGATGGCCCGACGCCCGGCATCGCTGTCCAGCAGCTGGCGGATCACCGCGGTATGGCCGGCGCCGGCCAGCACGAACACGCGACTGCCCGGCCGGGCAGCCGCCTGCACGTTGGCGTACATGTGGAAGTTGCGGCGCCACCAGCTGGCCGATGCGTCGGCGCCGGCATAGCTGTGGCCGGCATCGATCGCGTTCGTCATCAGGTAGAGGTTGCGGTTCTCG